>DASXOM010000234.1:0-9669 GCA_036494245.1 Gaiellaceae bacterium | reverse complement strand
CTCCGCCTGCAGGATCGTGGCCCGCTTCTCCCGGTCGGCGCGCATCTGCTTCTCCATCGAGTCCTGGATCGACGCCGGCGGGTCGATCGCCTTCAGCTCGACGCGGTTGACGCGGATGCCCCACTTGCCGGTCGCGTCGTCCAGCACGCCGCGCAGCTGGGCGTTGATGTCGTCGCGCGAGGTGAGCGTCTTCTCGAGCGCCAACCCACCGATCACGTTGCGGAGCGTGGTGACCGTGAGCTGCTCGATCGCCTGGATGTAGTTCGCGATCTCGTAGGTCGCCGCCTTCGCGTCGGTGACCTGGAAGTAGATGACCGAGTCGATGCTGACCACGAGGTTGTCCTCGGTGATCACCGGCTGCGGGGGGAACGAGACGACCTGCTCGCGCAGGTCGATCATCGTCCGAATGCGGTCGACGAACGGGACGACGAGCGTCAGGCCCGGCGTGAGCGTGCGCGAGTAGCGGCCGAAGCGCTCGACGACGCCGGCCTGAGCCTGGGGAACGATGCGGATCGTCCGCGCCAGGGTGATGATGACGACGAGTGCGACGGCGATGATGACGATCAGGGCGACCATGCGGGTTCAGTGCTCCTTGTCTTGTCTCTATTTGTAGACCAGGGCTGTGGCGCCCTGGATCTGGACGACCTCGACTTCGGCGCCGACGTCGAACTCCTCGTCGGGCATGTAGGAGCGCGCGCTCCATTCCTCTCCCCCGATCTTGACTCGCCCTCCGCGGCTGTCCACGTGCTGGAGGACAGTCGCCTTCGCGCCTTCGAGCGCGGCGGCGCCGGTGCGGATCGCGCGCGGCATCGTCAGGTGCTTCCGCGCGAGCGGGCGCAGGAGGCCGACCGCCGCCAACGAGCCGACGGCGAAGACGATGATCTGCACCAGCAGCCCGCCTCCCAGCGCCGCGACCACCGTGGCGGCCAGCGCAGCGACTGCGATCGGCCCGAGGAAGAAGAGCCCAGGGGTGAAGATCTCGCCGACGGCGAGGAGAACGCTGAGGATGGCCCAGATGACCCAATCGGGCATGTCCACAGATTACGCCGGGAGGCGGTTGCGATCTATCCTGAGCGCATCATGAAGCGGGCGCTCCTCGTGCTTCTTGCCTCGCTCGTCTTCGCCGGTGGCGCCGCGGCGGCGCAAGCGAACTCCCGGCCGCGCGTGCTCGCAATCACCTTCGGGCCGGATCTCGAGATCAACCCGGTCACCCAGGGCTACGTCACAAGCAAGCTCTCGCAGGCGGCTGACGACGGCTACGACGCCGCGGTGATCCTGCTCGACACACCGGGCGGGCTCTCGAGCTCGATGAAGACGATCTACCAGGCCGAGCTCGCCTCGAAGGTGCCCGTGATCGTCTACGTGTCGCCGGAAGGCTCCCGCGCAGCCTCGGCCGGCGTCTGGGTCTCACAGGCCGCCGACGTGCTCGCCATGTCGCCGGACTCGAACATCGGCTCGTCGACGCCCATCGACTCGAGCGGCCAGAACCTCGGCTCGGACCTGCGCCGCAAGGTGATCAACGACTCCGTGGCTTCGCTGACGGCGCTGGCCGCGGCCCATCACCGCAACACGAGGTGGCCGGCGAAGGCGGTGCGCGTCGCCTCCAATCTCACGTCGCAGCAGGCGCTGAAGATGAACGTGATCGACGCGGTCGCGCCCACGCTGCCCGCTCTCCTCAAGCAGCTCGACGGCTACCACACGAAGTACGCGCAACGGCCCTTCACGCTGCACCTGGCCAACGCGGAGATCTACACGGTCAAGCCCGGTTTCATCACGCGCTTCCTGAACACGATCATCGACCCGAACCTGATCAGCCTCCTCTTCCTGCTCGGGATCATCGGCCTCATCTTCGAGGTGCTCCATCCGGGGGTGGTCCTCCCGGGCGCGCTCGGAGCCGTTTCCCTCGTCTTGGCCCTCTACGGGTTCTCGGTGCTGAAGCCGAGCTGGGGAGGGCTGGCGCTCATCTTGCTCGGCGTCGCCCTGCTGGTCGTGGACCTGCACTCGCCGACCCACGGCGTGCTGACGATAGGCGGCGTCATATCGCTCCTCTTCGGGCTGGCGCTCCTGTTCCAGAACGAGCCCGGCGCCTATCGCGTCAACCTGTGGCTGATCGTCGGCATCGGCGCGGCGATATCCATCTTCTGGGTCTTTGCGACGGGGAAGGCGCTCGCGGCGCGACGTCTGCCCGTCGAGACCGGCGTGCAGCTGATCGTCGGGCAGAGGGCCGAGGTGCGCGGCCCGGGCCTCGTTTTCGTCGACGGCGCGCTCTGGCAGGCGCATGCCGCCGACGAGTCCGAGCTCGTCCCCGGCGAGGAGGTCGAGGTCCAGGCCGTCGAGGGGCTGCAGCTGACAGTGCGGCGATAGGATCCCTCCATGCTCGGGTTCGTCAAGGTGCTGCGGGAGTACGAGCGCGCCGTCTTCTTTCGCTTCGGCCGGCTGCTCGATCCGCCGCGAGGCCCGGGGCTCGTCTGGAAGATCCCGATCGTCGACCAGATCGTGAAGGTCGACCTCCGGACGATCACCCTCAACATCCCGCCGCAGGACGTCATCACGAAGGACAACGTCCCGGTGCGAGTCAACGCCGTCGCCTACTTCAAGATCGTCGACCCGAAGGACGCGATCGTCCAGGTCGAGAACTACATGTCCGCCACCTCTCAGATCGCGCAGACGACGCTGCGCGCCGTGCTCGGCCAGCACGTCCTCGACGAGCTCCTGTCGGAGCGCGAGAAGATCAACGCGATCCTGCAGGAGATCATCGACGGGTCCACCGGCCCCTGGGGAATCAAGGTCTCGATCGTCGAGGTGAAGGACGTCGAGATCCCGACCGGGATGCAGAAGGCGATGGCGCGCCAGGCGGAGGCCGAGCGCGAGCGGCGCGCGAAGATCATCAACTCCGAAGGCGAGTTCCAGGCGGCGGAACGGCTGAAGGACGCCGCCCTCGTGATCGAGGAGCACCCGGTCGCGGTGCAGTTGCGCTACCTGCAGACGCTGATCGAGATCAGCGGCACGCCGTCGACGACGATCGTCTTCCCGGCGCCGATCGACATCATCGGACCCTTCCTCGAGCGGGCCGCGAAGAAGTCATAGGCCGAGCAGCGCCGGGAGCTCGCTCAGCGACTCGACCCGCGGCTCGAAGTCCTCGTGCCTCCCTTCGCGGTCGACGAGGATCGCGCGCATCCCGAGCGCGAGAGCGCCCTCTATGTCGTCCGCGATCGTGTCGCCGACCATCAGCGCCTCGTCCGGCACGACTCCGAGCAGCTCGAGGACCGCGTGGAAGATCGACGCGTGCGGCTTGGTGCGGCCGTGGTGGAAGGAGCTGATGCCTGCGTCGACGTCGAGCCGGTGGTGGCGTGCGAACTCGCGCACGTCGCGCGCCGAGTTCGAGACGAGCCCGATGCGGAGACCGGCGGAGCGGAGCGCCGCGAGCGCGTCCGGCACGTCGTCGTACAGCTCGAAGTTCTCGTGAAGCTCCCAGCCGCGCGTGATCTCCACGGCGCAGGCGTAGGCGGAGTCGGCATCGCCGCCCATGCCGCGGACGATGCGCTCGGTGAAGCCGAACCAGATCTCGTCGTCGTGCTCGAGCTCGGGATGGCGGCGGAGATCGACGAGGGCGGCGTCACGGGCAGCCTCGTAGCGCGTGGCCTCGAGGGCGAGCCCGTGGCGCTCGCCGGCGCGGACGTATCCCTCCGGCCCGAGCTCCGGTCCCGGCCGCGCCAGCGTGAAGTCGACGTCGAAGAGGACCCCGCGGAGCATCGCTAGCTACCCTATGGCGCGTTCTCGGGGTGTGGCGCAGCCTGGTAGCGCGCTCCGTTCGGGTCGGAGAGGTCCCCAGTTCGAATCTGGGCACCCCGATATCGCTCTCGCTCTCGCCGGCCCGGCGAAGCCTAAGCTGCTGCCGTGAGCACCTTCCTCGGGATAGTGATTGCCGCCGTCAGCGTGCTCACGCTCGCAGTCGTCCTTTGGGCCTTCATCTGGGCAGCGCGAAAGGACGGCGAGGAGGACCAGGCCGTCCAGAAGCGCCTCGGCATCCGCCGACGCACTCGGCTCGGGCGATAACACCGGCTGTCGCCGGAGGCTACGCCGTGAGTGCCTTCGCCTTGAGCTGATCGAACTCGGTCTGAGTGATCGCGCCGGACTTCAAGAGCTCCTGGCCCTTGGCGATCTCCTCCGTGGGGGAGCCGGACGCAGCGACCGAGCGCACGTAGTCGTCTACCTGCGCCTGCTGCGACTGTGCCCTCTGCTGGGCCCGCTCGCCCATGCCCTTTCCCTGGGAGATGAGGTAGACGAAGATGCCGATGAACGGAAGGATGATCACGAGGACCGTCCAGCCCGCCTTCGCCCAGCCGCTGAGGTCGTGCCGGCTGAAGAGGTCTCCGAAAACGCCGAAGAGCATCCAGAAGAACAGGATCCAGGCGAAGAACACGAACATCGTCCACATCACGTCGCCGAACGTGTAGGTCGCAAGCACTTCTACTCCTTTGTTGTCGGGATGTCAGGAACATCACACTGCGCGCAAACCGGGGTCAAGGAAGCGGACACCCCGCCGCGGCTTCTCGTGGGCTACACCACGAGCGGTCAGGAGTAGGTCTCGCGGAGCCACGTCAGGCGCTCGGCGAGCACCGGGCCGAGCTCCGGGCGACGCGGCAGCGCGATCATGAACGACGCGTAGATCCACGCCGCGTAGACCGGGAGGAACTGCTCGAGCAGGTCTGCGTCGTAGTCGCCGTACGCCTCGACCGCGATGCGCGAGGCGTCGTCGTCGCGCACGCGCGCCGAGAGAGCGAGCGCCGCGAGGTCGAGCTCTCGCGGGCCACGGCAGGCCGTCTCGAAGTCGTGCCAGAGCGGTCCCGGCAGGCAGTTCGCGAGATGCGCGTCGCCGTGCAGGGCCTGCGCGCCACCGGCCGGCTGCCGCAACCCGAGCTCCCGCAGAAGCTCGACGTCGGCGGAGGGCTCGAGCTTGTCGGTGATCCTGGCGAGGTCGTCGGTGTGGAGGGACGGCAGCTCGCCCTCGTAGTCGGCCAGCGCTTCGTGGATCTCACGGAGCCCCTCGCCTGCCGTCACCGGCTCCACCTCGCGCTTCGGCTCCACGTACTGCCAGAAGGCGACGACGTGGTCGCCGTGCCGGTGCGGGCCGGCATCGAGCAGGTCGGACGGCGGCACGACCGGCGCGCCGGCACGAGCCGCGTGTGACGCGACCGCGAGCTCGCGGATCACGTCGTCCTCGGGCGGGCCTTCCGGGTACGGCCGCCCGCTCGAGACACGCGCAACCAGTGGCAGCGGCCGCAAGTGGACGAGCACGTGCCAGGCGTCGCGGAGGACGATCGGGTCGTCGCTGCGCAGCCCGTGCTCCGCCGCTACGGCGACGGCAGCCTCGACCGCGCTCTCGCTCACCCGAACCCGTACGTGCCGGGGAAGCGCTCGGCGAGGAGGCGGACGAGCAGCGCCGTCGGCAGGCCGACGACGTTGAGGTAGTCGCCTTCGATCCGCTCCACGAGCGCCGCGCCCTGGCCCTGGATCGCGTAGCCGCCTGCGCGTCCCTCCCACTCCAGGCTCGCCACGTACCGCGCGATGTCGCGCGGGGTCAGGCCGCGAAAGGTCACGTACGTCGTTTCGTGCCGCACCTCTTCCCACATCGGCGTGATCAGCGCGAGGCCCGACACCACTTCGTGCGTTCGTCCCGAGAGACTCTCGAGCATCTCCTCGGCCTCCTGCGGCCCGGCCGGCTTGCCGTAGACGCGGCCGGCGCACAGCACCTCGGTGTCGCAGCCGAGCACCGGGCGGCCGTCGGCCTCGGCGAGCACCGACTGCGCCTTGCCCAGTGCATGCGCGACCGGATCGTCCTCCGTCTCCTCGTACCGCGGTGCGACAACGTCGAACGGGAGCCGGAGCTGCTCGAGGATCTCGCGCCGCCGCGGCGACGTCGAGGCTAGGAGGAGGGGCGGGGCAGGCGCGCTCGCCATATCTCCTCGGAGGGCCACTTCCGCGCCCAGTCGGCCGTCACGTAGGCGTAGTGATCGTGCGTCTCGGCCTCGGCGGGTGCCTGGATCTCGATGAGGTCGAGGACCTCGAAGCCGTTGCTTCGCAGCAGCCGGATCCACTCGCCGTGCGGGAGGTGGTACTCGACGCCCTGGTCCGGCCACGAAAAGCGGTGCATCCCGAACTGCGGACGCTGCAGCGTCTCCACCGCGGCAACGTCCTCGTCAGGCGAGCAGAGGATGACGAGCGTCGAGTTGCGGAGGAACACGAGCTCGCCGCCGGGCCGCAAGAGCCGAGCGGCCTCGGGGATCCATTTGTACGGGTCGGCCCAGATCGAGGCGCCGTACTCCGAGACGACGAGGTCGAAGGATGCGTCCGGAAGCGGCACGTCCTCTGCAAACGCTTCCACGAACTCGAGCCCGAGGCCGAAGCGCTCCTCGCAGCGACGCGCCGTCTCGAGCTGAGCGGGAGTCGGGTCGACGCCGACGACCCGTGCGGCGCCTGCCTTCCTCAGCCAGGCGCCGAAGTACGCAGTGCCGCAACCGAGCTCGACGACCTCAGTTCCGGCGACGTCCGGCAGAGCGTGGAGCTCGGACTCGGGGACGTTCCAGATGCCCCAGGTGATCTCCTCGGCCGCCCACGCCTGTTCCGCACGCCCGTCCGTGTACCGCTCATTCTCGCGCGTCCAGGCCTCGACGGTCGGGTCAGTCACCGAACCAGAGCGCGATCTCACGCTCCGCCGACTCGGGAGAGTCGGAGCCGTGCACGAGGTTGTCGGGCATCGAGGAGGCGAGGTCGCCCCGGATCGTGCCGGGCGCGGCGTTCGCGGGATCGGTCGCGCCGATCGTGGCGCGCATCGTCGCGATCGCCCCTTCGCCCTCGACGACGAGGGCCCAGGTCGGCCCCGACGTGATGAACTCGACGAGCTCGCCGAAGAACGGCTTCTCACGGTGCTCGGCGTAGTGCTCCTCTCCGAGCTCGCGGCCGACGGTGATGAGCTTCCCCTCGCGGATCTCGAAGCCGCGGGCCTCGATCCGCCCCAGAATCTCGCCGGCGAGCCGGCGTTGCACCGCGTCGGGCTTGATCAGGATCAAGCTCCGCTCGACGGCCACGGCTCAGCCCCTGCTGCCGCTGCTGCTGCGGCGCGCCCGTCGCGTGCCGAGCGCCGGCGGAGCTCCGGGCACCGCGGGCTCGATCGGCGTCTCACAGTACGGGCACACCTGCCAGATCGGCTCGAGCGGCGAGCCGCAGCTCACGCACGCCTGCTTGAGCTTCGTCGTGCAGACGGGGCAGACGAGATAGCCCGAGTCGACTTCGGCGTGGCAGACGGGACAGCGGAGGTCGACTGCCGCGATGCGTTCCTCCATCGCCTTGATCTCGAGGTCCCGCTCGCGCACGTCCTCGAGGTACTCCGGCGGGCGGAAGAGCATGTACACGAAGGGCCCGAGGAACGGGATGATCAGCGCAAGGACCACCGACATCCCGATCAGCACCGGGTCCTCGATCCGCCGCTTCGCGTCCTTGTACGTCCAGAAGCCGAGGCAGAGCCAGAGCACGAAGGCGAAGAAGGCGAGCCCGTTGAGAATCGCATGCTGGGTGCCGGTGCTGAGGAAGCTGGCGAGTGTCACATGAGCATCCTGCCGATAACCCAGCCCGCCGCAAAGGCGGAACCGATCGCGGCGGCAAGGACGATAGCCGCCATGGCGAACATGGAGAGCTTCTCGGCCCTGCTCTCCGGGGGGCTATGGGTCGCTGTGCTCGCCACTCAGGTCCGCGAGAAGGTACAGGGAGCCCGTGACGAGCACGGCACCTTCGGGGCCGGCGAGCTCGACAGCGCGGGCGCGCGCGGCCGTCGGCTCGGGCTCGGCTTCCACCCGCTCGAAGTGGGCGGAGGCGAGCGCGGCGAGCTCCGCGGCGGGCAGCACGCGGCCGTTGCTGCTCTCCGTCGCCACGAGCGCCGGGCCGAGCACCGACAGCGCCTCCAGCATCATCCCGGGCCGCTTGTCGCGCAGGATCGAGCAGACGACGACCCAGCCGCCGGCCGGTGCCGCCGGGAGCCGTGGGAGCAGCCAGCCGATGCCGGCGAGGTTGTGCGCTCCGTCCCAGATCTCGAGCCGGTCGTCGCCTCGCCGCTCGAGCCGACCGGGGAGCTCGACCGCGTCGGCGGCATGCGGATCGACCGGACGGCCGAGGAACGACTCGGCCGCAGCGATCGCCAGTGCGAGGTTGCTGCGCCCGGTGACGACGACGGTGGCTGCGCCGTTCTCCGCGGCGAGCTCGCGCCACTCCGGCTCCCCGAGAACGACCGTGCAGCCCGGCTGGACGACCGCGAGCTTCTCGGCCGCGATGGCCTCGCGCGTGGAGCCGAGCACGTCCATGTGGTCGAGCGCGACGCTGGTGAGCACGACGACGCGCGTCTCGAGGACGTTCGTCGCGTCGTGCCGGCCGCCGAGGCCGGCCTCGACGACGGCGACGTCGACGCCTGCCGACGCGAAGGCGAGCAGCGCCGCAGCCGTGACCGCCTCGAACTGGGTGGCGCGGAGCGACTCCGCAGCGCCACGCACGGCCGAGACCGCCGCGTCGAAGTCCGCCTCCTCGCCGCCGACGCGGATCCGCTCGCTCCAACCGCGCACGTGCGGCGACAGGTAGCAGCCGACCGAGAGCCCGGCGTCGAGCAGCAGCGCCTCGGTCAGGCGCGTCGTCGTCGACTTGCCGTTCGTGCCCACCACGTGGACGGCCGGGAACCGCTTCTGCGGCTCGCCGAGCTCGCGCAGCAGCACGCGCATCCGCTCCGTCCCGAAGCCGTCCGCCGGCCACGGGCTGAGCGACTCAACCCAGCGCGTCGCGCTCGGCAAGGTATTGCGCGAGCTTCTCGCGCTCGGCGGCGACTGCTTCAGGCGCGGCGTTCGCAACGAACTTCTCGTTGGCGAGCATCCGCTCCGCCCGCTCGATCTCCTTCTGGACACGGGTGTGCTCGGCCGCGAGATTCGCCTCCCCGTCGCCCGAGGGACGGACGACCGCCTCGAAGATCCGCAGCGAGTCGCCGCCGATCTCGATCCGGACTCCACTGCGGCGGTACAGGCGCGCCGCGGTCTGCGCCTCGTCGAGCGCGTGGAGGTCGGCCGCGTACTCGGTCTGCGGCTCCGGCCAGGGCGCGACGATGAGGCGCGTCTCGCGAGCCGGCAGGTTCGACCAGATCTCCTCGGTCACGTGCGGCATCACGGGATGAAGCAGCTTGAGGAGCCGCTCGAGCGCGGCGAACGCCGTCGCGCGGACGTCCTCCTCCTCGAGCCGCGGCTTGATCGACTCGAGGTACCAGTCGCAGAAGTCGTCGAACGTCAGGTGGTACAGGCGCTCCACCCCATGCGCGAAGTCGAAGGCGGCGAGGTCCGCCTCGAGCTCGGCGCGGGTCGCGTCGATCCGCGCGAGGATCCAGCGCTCCTCGATCGACGACGGCCGCGCGTCCGACTCCACGGCACCCGCCAGCAGCAGGAGCCGGCTCGCGTTCCAGAGCTTGTTCGCGAGCTTGCGTCCCTCCTCGATCGTGCCGAAGGAGAAGCGCGGATCCTGGCTCGAGGTCACCTTGAGCAAGCCGTACCGCGTCGCGTCGGCGCCGTACGGGTCGAGCGCGTCCTCGGGGTCGATGCCGGTGCCCAGCGTCCGCGACATGCGCCGCCCCTCCGGATTGAGGAG
>DASXOM010000233.1:0-19377 GCA_036494245.1 Gaiellaceae bacterium | reverse complement strand
TGGCTCGACGAGCGGGCGGCGGCGCTCGAGTCGCTGACCGCGATCAAGCGCGCCGGCGCCGACCTGATCGTCAGCTACTGGACGCGCGACCTAGCAGCGTGGCTCTGAGCGAACGTTCGGCTCTCTATCGCCGTGCGCTCGAGCTGATCCCAGGCGGCGTGAACTCGCCCGTGCGGGCGATGCGCGCGGTCGGCCTCGACGAGCCGCTGTTCGTCAAGAGTGGGGAGGGAGCGTACGTCGAGACCGAGGACGGCCGCCGGCTGCTCGATTGGGTCATGTCGTGGGGGCCGCTCCTCTTCGGCCACGCGGATCCCGGGACCGTCGAGGCCGTTCGTGCGGCGGCGCTGCACGGGACGAGCTTCGGCGCCGCGACCGAGGCCGAGGTGGAGCTCGCGGCCGAGATCGTCGACGCGGTGCCGTCGGTGGAGAAGGTGCGGCTCGTCTCCTCCGGGACCGAGGCCGGCATGAGCGCGCTGCGGCTCGCACGTGCATTCACCAAGCGCGACCGGATCCTCAAGACTGCGGGCGGCTACCACGGCCACGCCGACGCGCTGCTCGCCAGCGCAGGCTCCGGACTCGCGACGTTGGGAATCCCGGCTTCGCCGGGGGTGCCGACCGGAGCCGCCGCCGACACGATCCTCGTCCCGTACAACGACCTCGACGCCGCGGCCGAGGCGGTCATGCGCTACGGCGAAGGGCTGGCTGCGATCATCGTCGAGCCGGTCGCGGCGAACATGGGCGTCGTCCCGCCCGAGCCCGGCTACCTCGAGACGCTGCGCCGGCTCTGCGACATCTCGGGCGTGCTCCTGATCTTCGACGAGGTGATCACCGGCTTCCGCGTCGCACGCGGCGGCGCGCAGGAGCGCTACGGCGTTCTCCCGGATCTGACGGTGCTCGGCAAGATCGTCGGCGGCGGCTTGCCGCTCGCGGCCTTCGGCGGCCGGGCGGAGATCATGGATCTCCTCGCGCCCGCCGGCCCCGTCTACCAGGCTGGGACTCTCGCGGGGAACCCTCTCGCGACGGCTGCCGGTCTCTCGGTCCTGCGGCGGCTGCGCGATCCGGCCGTCTATGACGAGCTCGAGGCGCGCGCAGCGTTCCTCGAGGAAGGACTGGCGCCGTTCGGTCGCGTCCAGCGCGTCGGCGCGCTCCTCACGCTCTTCATGACCGACGCGCCGGTGCGCAACTTCGACGACGCCCAGGCCTGCGACACCGAGCGCTACGCCGCGCTCTTCCGGCACCTGCTCGAGCAGGGCGTCTACTTCCCGCCGTCGCAGTTCGAGGCGCTCTTCCCCAGCACCTCCCATGACGACGAGGCAGTCGAACGCACAATCGCCGCGGTGGCGTCGTTTGGGCTCTGAGATCTTTGAGGCGATTGCGCTAGAGGCGGCGGAGGAGAGCTCGCTGTGGCGCGAGGGCCTGCTTCATGGCGCAGAGCGAGAGCTCTGCGCCATCTTTTCGCCGCTCGGCGAGGCGCGCTACGCGCTGGGGCTCGAGACGATCTACGAGGGCTACCTCGTCCACTACGGCCGGTCGCGGCTGTTCGCGCCGCCGGACGACGACACGGCGCTGCTGCTCGGCGACTACCTCTACGCGCACGGCGTCGCCCGCATCTCGGCGCTCCATGACGTCGCGGCCGTCGCCGACCTCTCGGAGCTGATCTCGCTCTGCAGCCAGGTGCGGGCGGAGGAGAGCGACGGGGACGGGCCGCTCTGGGCGGCAACCGCTGCCTTGCTCGGCCGCGGCGCGCTCGACGAGGCGCGAACCGCGCTCCGGCTCCATGCCGACCCGCAGCCGCTCGAGACGGCGGCGCGCTCGGCGGCGGGCGACGAGGCGGTCGACGCGGCGCTGGCGGCGCACGCGGTGCGGCGGAGTTGAACCCTGCGGCCGTGTCCGCTTTTCTCTGCATATGACCACGGCGGTGCGCGAGGAGCGGAAGGTCGTGACGGCCGTCTTCGCCGACGTCGTCGGCTCGACCGCGCTCGCGGAGCGGCTCGACCCCGAAGACGTGAAGCTCGTCATGGGCGAGGCGGTGGCGCGGATCGTCGGCGAGGTCGAGTCGCTCGGCGGCCACGTCAAGGACCTTGCGGGCGACGGCGTGCTCGCCTTCTTCGGCGCGCCGACGACGCGGGAAGACGACGCCGAGCGGGCTGTTCGCTGCGCGCTCCGCATCGTCGGCGAGATGGAGGAGTACGCCCGTGAGGTGCGCCGCGGCTGGGGCGCCGAAGGCTTCGGCGTCCGGGTCGGAGCTGCAACCGGCGCGGTGGTGGTGGGGGAGATCGGCGCCGGAGCACGGGTCGAGTACGCCGCTTTCGGCGACACCGTCAACATCGCGGCGCGGCTGCAGTCGGCCGCCGAGCCGGGCTCCGTGCTGGTCGACGATGTGACGCACCGCGCGGTCGAGAATCTCTTCGACTGGGGCGGCCGGCAGGAGCTCGAGCTCAAGGGGAAGAGCGACGGGGTCGCGGCGTGGCCGGTCGCCGGCGTCGCGGCCGTCGGCCGTACGCAACGCGGCCTCCCCGGGGTCGAGACCCGGCTCGTCGGGCGCTCTCGAGAGCTCGGCCTGGGCCGCGAGGCGCTCGAGGCGCTTCGCGCCGGCCGCGGGGGTGTCCTCGTCGTCGCCGGCGACGCGGGAATCGGCAAGACGCGTCTCCTCGACGAGTTGCGCGAGCTCGCGGAGCGAGACGGCAGCTGCTGGCTCGAAGGCCGCTGCGTCTCGTACGGCGAGTCGCTGCCGTACTGGCCGTTCCGCGACCTCTTGCGCGGCGAGTGGATCGGTGCCGCGCCCGAGGAGCCCGAACTCCGCGTCCGCGTCGGTCTCCGCCGCCGGCTGGACCAGCTCTTCGACGGCAGGGCGGACGAGCTCTATCCGTACCTCGGCGGACTGCTCGAGGTCGCGCTTGAGCACGAGGCTGAGGCCCGCACCTCGCAGCTCTCGCCGGAGGCGTTGCAGTGGCGGACGTTCGAGGTCGTCGGCCAGCTGTTCGCCCGGCTCGCCGAGTCGGCTCCGCTCGTGCTCGCACTCGAGGATCTCCACTGGGCCGACTCGACCTCGGTGCTCCTACTCGAACAGCTGCTCTCGCTGGCGGAGGAGGCTCCGGTGCTGCTCGTCCTGTCGCTGCGGCCCGAGCGGGACCATCCGTCCTGGGGCCTGCGCGAGCACGCCGGGCGCGAGTTCCCGCATCTGCTGCGCGAGATCGACCTCGGGCCTCTGGGCGATGCCGACGGCGAGCTGCTCGCAGCGCTCGTCGCGCCCGCGACACTGCCGGCCGAGCTCGAGCGGCGCGTCCTCGAAGCTGCGGACGGGAACCCGTTCTTCCTCGAGGAGCTCGTCCGCTCGCTCGCCGACGTCGGCGCCCTCGTCCGCACCGACGACGGCTGGCGCTTCGACCATGCCGTCGAGGTCGAGGTGCCCCCGACCGTCGAGAAGGCGATCCTCGCCCGTCTCGACCGCCTGTCGGAGCCGGCGCGTGATCTCGTCACCGCCGCCTCGGCGCTCGGGCGCACCTTCGCGCTCCAGCTGCTCGAAGGCGTGCTGGGAGACGTTCCGCCCGACGCCCTCCACGAGCTGCAGCGGCTGGGACTGCTACGCCAGAGCCGGCGCTGGCCGCAGCCGGAGTACCGCTTCCGGCACGCGCTCATCCAGGAGACTGCGTACCGGACACTCCTCTCCGAGCAGCGGATGCAGCTACACCGGCGCGCCGCGGAGTGGCTCGAGGAGCGGTACGCGGAGCGCGACGCCGAGGTGCTCGGCCTGCTCGCCTATCACTGGCTGCGAGCCGAGGACGAGTCGAAGGCGGCCGACTATCTCCTTCGCGCCGGCGACAAGGCGCGCCTCGAGTACTCGCTCGACGAGGCGATCGAGCACTACCGCGACCTGCTGCCGCTGCTCGAGCGGCGCGGCGAGCGGCAGGAGATCGCACTCGTCCTCTTCAAGCTCGCGCTCGCCCTCCACACGTCGCTCCGCTTCGCCGAGGCGAACGAGGCGTATCAGCGCGCGTTCGCCCACTGGACACCGCCGCAGCCGCATGCGGCGACCGAGCGGCTCCGCCTCGCGACGAGCTACCTCCCGAACGACCTCGACCCCAAGAGCGCGATCGCCTGGCCGAACATCCAGACGTGCATGCAGCTCTACGACCGCCTCGTCGAGGCCTGGCCCGAGCGGACGATCGTGCCGTCGCTCGCAGACCGCTGGGAGATCTCGGACGACGGTCTCCGCTACGTCTTCCACCTGCGCGACGGGCTGACCTGGTCCGACGGGACGCCGCTCACCGCCCACGACGTCGAGTTCGGGATCAAGCGCGTTCTCGACCCGGAGAGCCCCGGCTCCTCGGTCGCCATCTACTTCGCGCTCGAGAACGGAGAGGACACCTACCTCGGGCGCAACACCGATTGGGACGCCGTCGGGGTGCGAGCGCTCGACGATCGCACCGTCGAGTTCCGGCTCACCGCTCCGGCCCCGTACTTCATGAGCGTCATGAACCGACCCGACGGAGGGCCGCAGCCGCGCCATGCGATCGAGGACGTCGCCGAGGCTCGCGTCGTGAGCGGCGCGTTCGAGGTCGCCGAGCGGACGGACGAGCGCGTCGTGCTGCGGCGGCGCGCGGAGCGGCCGGGCAACGTCGCGGAGGTCGAGCTCTACCGGACCGCGATCGCGGACGCGCTGCCAGAGTACGAGCGAGGCGAGACCGATTTGATCCTCGTTCGCTACACGCCTCGGCTCGCCGATCTGATGCCCCCGGGTTCTACCGGCCGCGCGTCGCCGGCTTCGCCGGCGACGCTTGCAGCCGGGGCCGTGCGCGAGGACGCGGTGCTCGGTTCCCCCTCCTGGTCGGCGTACATCCGCTTCGACCACACGCACCCCGTGGCCGGCAACCTCGAGCTCAGGCGCGCCCTTGCGCATGCGATCGACCGCGACGCGCTCGCGGCGGTCTGTCCCGCGAACCTCGTGGTCGCGCGAGGTGGAGTCGTCCCGCCGGCGCTCCAGGGCCACACGCCCGACATCGCGCTCGGCCACGATCCCGACCTCGCCCGCGAGTGTCTCGCGAGGTCAGGCTTCGATGGCGGGATCGAGCTCGCGGGGATGATGGTCTGGGAAGAGATCCTCGAGGCGATCGCGGGTGGCTGGCGCGAAGTCTTCGGCGACCGGGTGTCGGCCTCCTCGTGGTCCTGGCGCGAGGAGGAGGCGCAGGAGACCGGTGAGCGCATCCAGACGGCCCCGATCCGGATCACCGGCTGGCTCCCTGGCTATCCCGACCCGGAGTACTACCTCCGGCTCCTCTTCCAGTCGACGAGCCGGACGAACGAGGGCGGCTTCGCCGATCCGGTCTTCGACGAGCTAATCGAGGCCGCCCGCCAGGAGCGCAGCGACCGCGGCCGCCTCGAGCGGTTCCACGAGGCCGACCGGTACGCGGTCGCGGAGCGCGTCGCCGTGATCCCGCTCGTCTACGGGCGCAGCACCGCCTTCGTGCAGCCGCGCGTGCACGGCTGGTGGGAGTTCGGGAAGAGCTCGGCCAACTTCGCGGACCTCGTCGTCGGTCGTGGGGACTAGGTAGATTCCCGCCGTGCTCGCCGCCGTCTTCCACTTGCTGTTCGCCGAGGAGACGGCCGCCCAGGAGGGGAGCAAGGTCGTCGAGATCATGCTCTGCACCGGCCTCGTCTTCCTGCTGGTGATCGCGCTCGGCGAGCTCACGCACGTGATGGCGAAGCGCCGCCGCGACAGCTAGCACCGCCGCGCCGTCCGTAGACTCGCCGCGTGGCTACACGCGACCTCCGCGACTGGATCGAGCTGCTAGAGCGCGAGGGTGAGCTCGTTCGCGTGTCGGCCGAGGTCGATCCCGATCTCGAGATCACGGAGATCGTCGACCGCACGGTAAAGGCGGGCGGGCCGGCGCTCCTGTTCGAGAGGCCGAAGGGCTCGGGGCATCCGCTCCTGATCAACCAGTTCGGCACCGAGCGGCGGATGTGCCTCGCTTTCGGGGTTGAGCGCCTCGACGACGTGGCGCAGAAGGTCGCCGACGTCCTGGAGATGCAGCCGCCCGAGGGGCTGCTCGAGAAGGTCCGAGGGCTGCGCAAGCTCAAATCGGTCGCCGACTCCCGCCCCAAGACGGTCGGCAAGGGCGTCTGCCAAGAGATCGTGCTGCGCGGTGACGACGTCGACCTCGGCCTGCTGCCGGTCCAGCGGTGCTGGCCCGACGACCCGGCGCCGTTCATCACGCTTCCGGCCGTGATCACCCACGACCCGCAGACCGGCGGCCGCAACGTCGGCATGTACCGGATGCAGGTCGTCGACAGGAACACGACGTTCATGCACTGGCAGATCCACAAGGATGGCCGCGCCGACTACCTCGCGACCGACGGCCGCATCGAGGTTGCGGTCGCGCTCGGCCTCGACGCGATCACGGCGTACTCGGCCAGCGCGCCGCTGCCGAAGCACGTCGACGAGCTCATGATGGCGGGCTTCCTGCGCGGCGAGCCGGTCGAGCTCGTCAAGGGCGTCAGCGTCGGCGTCGAGGTGCCGGCACGTGCCGAGATCATCCTCGAGGGCTACATCGAGAAGGACGAGGTCGGCCAGGAGGGGCCGTTCGGCGACCACACCGGCTACTACACCGCTGCCGAGCCGTTCCCGGTGTTCCACGTCACGGCCATGACGATGCGGCGCGACGCGATCTACCCCTCGATCGTGGTGGGCAAGCCGCCGCAAGAGGACGCGTGGCTCGGCAAGGCGACGGAGCGGATCTTCCTGCCTGCGGTGCGCACGACCCTGCCGGAGATCGTCGACTACGACCTCCCGATCGCGGGGGTCTTCCACAACTGCTGCCTCGTCTCGATCCGCAAGCAGTTCCCGGGCCACGCGGCGAAGGTGATGCATGCGCTCTGGGGGCTCGGGATGCTGAGCCTTACGAAATGCATCGTCGTCGTGGACGCGAGCGTGGACGTGCACGACTACGAGCAGGTGCTGTTCTACGCGGGCGCAAACGTCGACCCGAAACGCGACGTCATCCTCACGGAAGGCCCGCTCGACCATCTCGACCACGCGCCGGAGCGGCAGTTCTTCGGCGGCAAGCTCGGCATCGACGCGACCGCGAAGTGGCCGGAGGAGGGCGCTCGGCCCTGGCCCGAGGAGATCGAGATGAGCCCCGAGATCAAGGAGCTCGTCACGCGCCGCTGGACCGAGTACGGCCTGGGCTAGTTCTCCCGTCGCAACGCCGGCCTTTGCGATAAGACTTCGATCTGGTGGAGCCCGAGCAGCCGAGTCCCGACACCGAGCAGGAGTCGCTCCACGAGGAGACGCATCTGCCGTCGCCGACGCTGTATCCGATCGGGTTTGCGATCGGCATCGTCGTCGTCCTGGTCGGCCTGATCATCAATCCGCTGCTGATCTCCTCGATCGGTGCGGCGATCGCCATCGTCTTCGCGATCCTCTGGGCGCGCGAGGCGACCGCCGAGCTCCGCGGGGAACAGGTTTCCGTCGAGCCGGAGCGGCGCGAGACGACGGAGGCGGGCGCGGGGATGACGGCTCCGCCGGCCGACCAGCAGGGGGTCGCGCTCGTCCCGGTTCCGGAAACGGCCGTGACGCGCAGCGTCTTCCTCGAGGGCACCACCCTCGGCCTCGGCGCCGCGATCGGCGCCTTGATCACCCTGCCCGTGGCCGGCTTCGCGCTCCTCCCGCCCTTCCTCGACCAGCTGCAGCACAAGGTCGATCTCGGTCCGATCTCCAACTTCCCGCTGAACGTGTGGTACATCGCCACCTTCATCGTCGACCCCTCCGAGGGAGAGGTCAGCCGGAGGACCGCCTTCGTCCGTAACAACGGCAACGTCCCGAATCCGGACAACCCGCAGGAGCAGGTGCCGAGCTTCACGATCATCTCGAACCACTGCGTCCACCTCGGCTGCCCGGTGCAGGCGAACGGCCCCAGCGGGCCGAAGTTCACGGGCCATCCGAAGATCCACGAGCACACGGCGAACGGCCGGTTCGTCTTCGACCCGGTCATCCCGGCCGGCTACGGCTGCCCGTGCCACGGCGGCCAGTACGACCCCGAGGGCAACCGCATCGCAGGCCCGCCCGTGCGCGCGCTCGACCGCTACGGGTTCGAGATCGACAACGGCCGCCTGATCCTCCTCAGCCTCTACTCGGTCTCGCATGTCGTCGGCACCGGAGGGCAGGCGAAGATCTACAAGTACAAGGAGTCGGGGCCGGGCGAGCACCTCGACGGGCCGGAGCAGTTCCTCTATCCCATCCAGCCGCCGCACCACTAGACGCCGATGGCGACGACCTACAGACGGAAGCCGACGAAAGCCGAGCTCCGCCGGCAGCAGATGGAGGAGCTCATCGTCTATCCGATCGACTGGCTCGAGGAGCGGTCGGGGCTGATCGGCGGACTCCGCTACTTCCTCTTCCGCAACGTCCCGTCGGACATCAACTGGATGCAGACGCTCGGCTCGGCCGCGCTCACCGCCTTTCTCGTGCAGGCGATCACCGGCGTGATCCTCGCGATGTACTACGTGCCGTCGGCCGCGACCGACCCGCACACGGGCCAACCGGTCGCGTGGGAGTCGGTCGTCAACATCACGGACCACCTGTACATGGGCTGGCTCGTGCGCGGCATGCACAAGTGGGGCGCGAGCGTCTTCATCATCCTCATGTTCCTCCACATGGGCCGAGTCTTCCTGTTCGGCGCGTACAAGTACCCGCGCGAGCTGAACTGGATCGTCGGCGTCCTCATTCTCGTCAGCGGGATGATGGAAGGCTTCACGGGCTACCTGCTGCCCTGGGACCAGACCGCCTACTGGGCGAGCGTCGTCGGGATCAACCTCAACGGGACGGCGCCCTTCCTGGGGCCGTGGTTAGCCCAGTTCTTACGCGGCGGCCAGGAGATCAGCGGCGAAACGCTGACCCGCTTCTACTCGCTGCACATGCTGTTGATCCCGGGCGCGATCATCGGCCTGATCACGCTCCATCTCTATCTCGTGATCCGGCTCGGCGTCACCTCGCCGCCGTGGTCGAAGGATGCGGCGGGCGGCGAGCCCGAGGAGGAAGCGAAGCTGCGGTTGCGGCCCGGACTGACGCGGCCGGTGCCGCACGGCGGGAATGGGGTGCAGGCCGAGCCGGGAGGCCGTGACTGATGGCCGCGATCCCGAAGGAGAAGCCGAGCCGCACCGACGAGCTGCGCGCGGAGTTTGCGCGCTACAAGGCGGACGTCAAGTCGCGCGGGAAGCCCTTCTACCCGTACGCGATGTTCCACGACACGATCATGAGCCTCGTCGTCGTCTGCACGATAATCGGGCTCGCGGTGATCTGGAAATGGTCGGCGTGGGGCCCGCACCACGACCCGACGCACAAGGGCCTGCTCGGGCCGGAGGTCGATCCGCCGGCGGATCCCGGCACGACGAGCTTCGTGCCCAGGCCGGACTGGTACTTCTACTTCCTCTTCTACCTGCTCCGGATCTTCAAGTGGCCGGAGTCGGTCTTCCTCGGCACGGTGGGCATTCCGACCATCGCGCTGATGCTGCTGATCGGGCTGCCGTTCCTCGACCGCCGCCGCACGCGCAAGCCCTCACAGCGGCCCGTCGCCATGGTCGCCGCCGTCCTCACGATCATCTCCATGGGTGTGCTGACGTGGAAGGGCGCGACCGCGAAGGAGGCGCTCGCCTCCGAGGTCAAGCAGAACATCCCTCGCTGGATCAAGGACGAGCACCTGCCGGCCGACGCGAAGCCGGGGGTGGAGCTGTTCGCGACAGCGGGCTGTACGGCCTGCCACACGTACGACGGCGCGGGAGGGCAGAACCTCGGTGCGCCTGACCTGACCGACATCGGCTCGCGAAACCTGGGCGTCCAGTTCCAGATCGACCACCTGACGTGCCCGTCGTGCGTCAACCCGGGCTCGCCGATGCCGCCGTTCGCCTCGCTCGGCCCGGAACGCCTGAAACAACTAGCGCTGTTCCTCGAAGCGTCCAAGGGCACGCACTAGCAGGGACCAGCGACAATCCCGGGAGTGCACGTCTTTCTCGGGATCACGGGCGCCTCCGGCGCGCCGTACGCGGCGCGGCTGGTCGAGGCGCTCGCGGCCGCGGACTGCGAGATCGGGATCTGCGCCTCCCGCGCGGGGATCGAGGTGCTCGGCACCGAGCTGTTCGGCGATCCGGCCCTGCCGCGTGACGAGGTGCTCGCGCGGCTGCTCGAGCACGCCAACGGCGCCGCCCGCGTCTACGACCCCGAGGGCTGGAGCGCGCCGTACGCGTCGGGCTCGGCGAAGGTCGACGCCTACGTGATCTGCCCCTGCTCCATGGGGACGGTGGGGACGATCGCGTCTGGCGCCATGTCGAACCTGATCCAGCGCGCCGCCTCTGTCGCGATCAAGGAGGAGCGCCGGCTCGTGCTCATGCCCCGCGAGACGCCGCTCTCGGTCATCCATCTCCGCAACATGCTCACGCTGCGCGAGGCCGGTGCGACGATCCTCTTCCTCGCCCCGGGCTTCTACCACGGCGCCGAGACCGTGGAGAACCTCGTCGACTTCATTGTCGCGCGCGCCCTGGACCTGCTCGGGCTCGACCACGCGCTCACTCCTCGTTGGGGTCAGACATGACCGTCGAGTCCGGCCGGCTGCCGGCCGAGGGCGTGCAGCGGATGTTCGACCGGATCGCGCCGGTGTACGACGCGATGAACCGCGTCATGACCCTCGGGCTCGACCAGCGCTGGCGCAAAGCGACGGTCCGCGCCGCGGTGCGCGAGGGAGACCATGTCCTCGATGCCTGCTGTGGCACCGGTGACCTCGCGGTCGCCGCCTGGAAGAAGGCGGGCGCCGGCAACGTCGTCGGCCTCGACTTCTCCGGACGAATGCTCGAGCGGGCCAGGCGCAAGGCGCCGGAGCTCGAGTTCGTGCAGGGCGACGTGCTCGCGCTCCCGTTCGAGGACGCGAGCTTCGACTCGGCCGTGGTCGGCTTCGGGGTCCGGAACGTCGAAGACCTCCAGGGAGCGCTCAAGGAGCTGCGCCGCGTGCTCCGACCCGGCGGCCGGGTCGGGATCCTCGAGATCACGACGCCGCGCGGCGTGTTGAAGCCCTTCTACAAGCTCTGGTTCGACCGCATCGTGCCGCTGCTCGGTCGCGTCCTTCCCGGCGGCGACGCCTACACCTACCTGCCCGCGAGCGTGCGCCGCTTCCCCGGGCCCGAGGAACTCGCGGAGCTGCTCGGCTCGTGCGGCTTCGAGGCCGTGCAGTTCCGGCTCTTCGCCGGGGGTATCGTGGCCCTGCACGTAGGAGAGGCGGGGTAGTGGCTACATCGCTGGCGGACATCCGGACGGTGCCGGGGCTCGACGACTATCTCGACGCGCTCGAGGAGCGGCTCGCGCGAACCGTCGCCACGCATCCCGGGCTCGTCGCGGCCGTGGGGAACGAGGCGCTCGCTGCCGGCGGGAAGCGGCTGCGGCCCGCGCTCGTCTTCCTGTCGGCACCGCCGGGAGAAGAGCCGCCGCTCGCGGCCGGCGTCGCAGTCGAGCTCGTCCACATGGCGACGCTCGTCCACGACGACCTGATCGACCGCGCCCACTTCCGCCGCGGCAAGGCCGCCGCGTGGTCGATCTACGGCCCCGCCGCCGCGCGCGCAACCGGCGACTACCTGTTCGCGCGCGCCTTCTCCGAGCTGAGCGCGACCGGAGACGCCGCTGCGGTCGAGATCCTCGCCGATGCCACGCTCTGCCTGGCGCGCGGCGAGGCGCTGCAGCGGACGCAGACTCGCGACCCGTCGACGACGGTGGAGGCGTACCTGGAGCGCTGCGCCCTGAAGACCGGGAAGCTGTTCGAGGCCGCCTGCCGGCTCGGCGGCGGCTCCGGCGAGTACGGCCTCGCGCTCGGGATCGCCTTCCAGATCGCCGATGACGTCCTCGACTGCTCGGGCGCCACGATCGAGACCGGCAAGATCGCCGGCACCGACCTCCGCGACGGGACGCCGACTCTGCCCCTTCTGCTGGCAGCGCAGCGAGATGCCGTCGTGCGAGCCGCTCTCGCCGGAGGCCCGCTGGACGGAGCGCTCGTGCGGGTTGCCGCGACCGGCGCTCTCGACGAGTCTCGCGCGGTGGCGCTCGACTACGCTAGACAGGCCAGGGCCCGTCTCGACGGCGAGCTGCACAGAGACGAGCTCGAGGCCCTGACGCACGCAGTTGTCGATCGAGAGAGGTAGCCGCAATGGCCGTTCTGGACACCCTCGACACCCTCGCCCCGATCCGGGAGAAGGTGCTGGCCGGCGAGCGGCTCGACTTCGACGACGGGGTCGCCCTCATGGAGACGGACGACCTGCTCGCGCTCGGCGACCTCGCCGATCTCGCGCGCCGGCAGCGCGGGGGCGGCGACGAGGTCTTCTTCGTCCAGAACATCAACCTGTACCAGACCAACGTCTGCCGCGTGAAGTGCAAGTTCTGCGCCTTCGCGAAGACGCGTAAGCAGGAGGACGCCTTCACGCTGACCGCCGACGAGTTCGTCGAGGATGCGGTCGCGCAGCACGAGCTCCACGGGTTCACCGAGATTCACACGGTCAACGGCGAGAACCCGCACGTCGACCTCGAGTACTACGCCGGGCTCCTGCGCAAGCTGAAGCAGGCGCTGCCGGACGTCCATCTCAAGTTCTACACGGCGTCGGAGATCCACCACATCTCGCGGCTCGAGGGCTGCTCGCACGAGGAGGTCCTGCGCACGCTCAAAGACGCCGGCCTCGACTCGATGCCCGGCGGAGGCGCCGAGATATTCGCCGACCGCGTCCGCGCCCTCATCGCGCCGGGCAAGGAGCATCCCGACGAGTGGTTCGACGTGCACGACACCGCGCACCGGCTCGGGATCACGACGCAGTGCACGATGCTCTACGGCCACGTCGAGACGTACGAGGAGCGCGTCGACCACCTGCTGCGGCTGCGCGACCAGCAGGACTCCACGGCGGGCTTCCTCTCGTTCATCCCACTCGCCTTCCATCCCGAGAACACCGTGTTCGAGCGCCGCGGCTTCCGCTTCACCACCGGAGCCGACGACCTGAAGGTGATCGCCGTCTCACGGCTCCTGCTCGACAACGTCCCGCACGTCAAGGCGTACTGGATCATGATGGGCCTCCCGCTCGCCCAGGTCGCGCTCCACTTCGGCGCCGACGACGTCCAGGGCACGGTCGTACGGGAGAAGATCTTCCAGGCCGCGGGCGCGAGCGCCGGCACCGAGCAGAAGGTCGCGGAGCTCGTCCGCTTCGTCCGCGACGCGGGCCGGACGCCGGTTCAGCGCGACAGCCTCTACAACGAGATCCGCCGATGGTGAACCTCGCGGAGATCGAGCTCGCTCCCGACGTGGTCTGGGTGGGGGTGCTCCCCGGCATGCTGTGCCGCACTGCCGACCAAGTGAATGCGCGACTGGAGCAGGTTCGGCAGAGCGGCCGCTCGTACTCGCCGGAGGTGCTTGCGGAGCGAGAGGGCGTGGTGCTGTTCGATCCGCACGTCGACCCGCCCCCCGAGATCCCCGAGCTCCATCAGATCGCGATCGTCCAGGACGATCTGGTGCAGGAGATCCGCGACTACCCGGACCGGGCCTCGGCGCAGGCCGCCTTCGAGGCGATGTGGTGATCCGGCTCGGCCGCATCGCCTACGTGAACATGGCGCCGGTCTTCTACCGCGTCGAGGCCGAGGTGGACGAGGTGCCGGGTGTCCCCACGGAGCTGAACCGGATGCTCGTCGCGCGGGAGCTCGACACCGCCCCGATCTCCTCGATCGAGTACGCGCGCAACGCGGACTCGCTCCGCCTCCTGCCGCGGCTCTGCGTCGCCTCCGAGGGAGCTGTCGACTCGATCCAGCTCGTGTCGCGCGTGCCGCTCGAGCGCGTGCGCGCGGTCGCGGTGACGCCGGAGTCGGCCACCTCGGTCGCGCTGACGAAGGTGCTGCTGCCCGAGGCCGAGCAGGCGCCGCTCGACGCCTACGAGTCGGGCGACGCCGAGGCGAAGCTCCTGATCGGCGACGCCGCGCTGCGCTCGGCCTTCGAGGATCCGACCCCGCACCACGACCTCGGACGGCTCTGGCTCGAGCGGACGGGGCTGCCGATGGTGTTCGCGGTCTGGGCCTGCCCGGAGCCGCTCGCGGAGGGACTGGCGGAGCTCGAGGATGCGCTCGTGTCCTCGGTGCGGCTGGCCCGCGCCGAGCCGGAGCAGCTCGCGTTCGAGGCGGCCGAGCGGTACGGCTATCCGGCCGGCTTCCTCGCGCGCTACTTCGAGAAGCTCCGTTATCGCTTCGGCCCGCGCGAGCGCGCCGGCCTCTACACGTTCCTCGAGCTCGCCCGCGATGCCGGCCTGCTCGAGACCGTGCCCGAGCTTCGCTTCGTCCAGACCACAGGGGCGGCGGTCGCGTGAGCGTCGCGGAACGCACTCCGGTCGCCGAGATCCTCGAGCGCGCGGTCTCGGGTGAGCGGA
Source organism: Gaiellaceae bacterium (assembly GCA_036494245.1). Taxonomy (GTDB): domain Bacteria; phylum Actinomycetota; class Thermoleophilia; order Gaiellales; family Gaiellaceae; genus Palsa-739. The sequence goes on along the minus strand of DASXOM010000233.1, from coordinate 4,953 downwards.
TCACGGACGAAGACGCCGTCGAGCTCCTGCGCTCCCGCGACCTCGTCGCCGTCGGGCGCGCGGCGAACGAGATCCGTAACCGGCTCCACGATCCGGAGCGGGTCACGTTCATCATCGACCGCAACCTCAACTACACGAACGTCTGCGTCACGGACTGCGACTTCTGCGCCTTCTACCGCCGCCTCGGCGACCAGCGCGAGGGCTACCTCCTGCCGAAGCCGGTCATCTTCAAGAAGATCGAGGAGACGCTCGCGCTCGGCGGCACCGGCTTGCTGATGCAAGGCGGCCACCATCCCGATCTCGGGGTCGACTACTACGAGGACCTCTTCTCCTCGATCAAGGCGCGCTATCGGATCCACCTGCACGCGCTGTCGCCGTCCGAGATCGTGCACGCCGCGCGCCGCTCGAAGCTGACCGTGCCCGAGACGCTCGCGCGGCTGCGCGACGCCGGCCTCGACTCGATCCCGGGCGGCGGCGCCGAGATCCTCGTCGACCGCGTGCGCGACATCATCGCCCCGAAGAAGGTGAACACGAACGAGTGGCTCGGCGTGATGCGCGAGGCGCACCGGCTCGGGATCTCGACGACTGCCACGATGATGTACGGCCATGTCGAGACGCTCGAGGAGCGGGTCGAGCATTTCCGGCGGGTGCGCGAGCTGCAGGACGAGACGGGCGGCTTCCGCGCCTTCTTCTCGTGGACGTTCCAGGACGACGGGAACCGGCTCGTCTCGCTCGTGCCGGTCGAGGCCCGGCCGACCTCGTTCGACTACCTGCTCACGCAGGCCGTGTCCCGCATCTACCTCGACAACGTGCCGCACATCGGCTCGTCGTGGGTGACACAGGGGAAGAAGATCGGCCAGGTCGCGCTCGGCTTCGGGGCCGACGACCTCGGCTCGGTGATGATCGAGGAGAACGTGGTCTCGGCCGCCGGCACGACGCACCGCACGAGCGCCGAGGAGCTCGTCCACCTCATCCGCTCGCTCGGCAAGACGGCCGTCCAGCGTGACACGCTCTACCGGCCCGTCAAGGTCTGGGCCTAGCCGCTACTCCACTGAGCCGCCCACTCGTCCGCGTGCGGACGGCCGCTGTGCTGCGCCGCTGCCTGGACGTCCTCGACCGCGTACGGCACTTGCCGGAACTCGACGCCGACCGCTCCGTCGGCGACGGTGACGAGCGCCCACTCGGCGAGCGTGCGCAGAACGGGCGGGTCGGCGTGTCGGTCGTACGAGATCCCGACGCTGCCAGGGTTGACGTACAGCGCGTCGCCGATCCTGCGCGTCCATTGCAGGTGCGTGTGCCCGCCCGCCAGCAGCGCCGCGTCGTGCCCGAGGAACGGCCCGAGCGCCCCGCCCGCGACCTCGGGCAGGAGCACGTCGTCGTAGGAGCCTGGCGAGCCGTGGAAGAGCAGTAGGGACACCCCGTCGAGCTCGCGGCGGACGACCGGCGCGAAGGCACTCATCTGCTCGAGGTGCGACGAGCTCAGCTGTGACAGCGTCCAGTCGCGCACCTCGAGCTGGCGCTCGGTGACCGGCTCCGGGGAGTCGGCTGGGACCTCGAGCAGGAATGCGTCCGCGTTGCCGAGGACGGTCTCGCAGCCGAGGGCCGCCAGGCGGTCGAGCGTCTGCGCCGGCTCGGAGCCGCCTTGCACGACGTCGCCGAGGCAGACGATCTCGACCACGCCGAGCCGGTCGACATCGGCGAGCGCCGCCCGGAAGGCGACGTCGTTCCCGTGCTGGTCGGAGATGAGCGCGAGGCGCATGGTCAGAGCCTGGACCTCGATCGCGGGATACCGGAGTCGACTTCGACGAGTGACGGCTCCACCGGAGCAACGGTACTCTGGCCCGCGGGTCGTGCTGTTGTTGCGGAAGCTTCTCATCGGCGTCGCGCTTGCGGCGATTGGCGTGTCCGTGGTCGCCTCTGCTGCGACCGGGCGCGCGCAACAGGAATCGGTCACGAGCTCTCTCCTCCTGCCCGGCGTGACTTACGCGCGAGACGTGGACTTCACGTCGCGCGGGCCGATCGTCCTCGACGTCGTCACGGCACCGAAGCCCGACGGCACGCTCTACTCGCTCGCGCCTGCGCTCTCGAACGAACAGTTGCGCGGGAAGGAGGCGTTGACGCGCCTCGAGAGCCGGGTGGCGGGCGGCGCGACCACCGTCGCGATCGACGGCGATTACTTCGACCCGACCACCGGTGCGCCGAGTGGCATCTACCTGCGGGACGGCGTGCTGGACAGCGTCCCCACGACCGAGCGCTCGAGCCTCGGCATCGCCGCTGACGGCACGCTCACGACGGATCGCGTCACCTTCGCGGGGCTCTGGCAGGGCAGCGGCCAGCGACGCGAGCTGTCGCTGAACACGCCGGCGAAGTCGGGGAAGTTCACGCTCTACACGCCGGCATACGGCACGGGCACTCCTCCGGAGCCCGGCGTCGTCGAGGCGGTGATCGGCACGTTTCCGCCCGCCCGGCTCGGCCAGCCGCTCGACGGCACCGTGACACAGGTGACGAGCGCCGGAGGAACCCGCATCCCGCCTGACGGCGCCGTGCTCGTCGCGCGCGGCGCCGCGTCGACGGCCCAGCTCAAGGCGGAGGCGCCGGTCGGTCAGGAGATCGAGGCGTTGCTCTCGCTCTCGCCGGACTGGAGCAATCTCGCGAGCGCGATCGGAGGCGGGCCGGACCTCGTGAAGAACGGCAGGCCGATCTTCCACACGGCCGAGTCGTTCCCCTCCCGCCAGCTCAACGGCCGTCAGGCGCGCGGCGCGATCGGCCAGCTGTCGGACGGGCGCATCGTGCTCGTCAGCGTCGAGGGGACCAAGCCCTCCTACAGCATCGGCATGTCGAACTACGAGCTCGCGGTCGAGCTCTCCCGCCTCGGGGCGACGACCGCCTACGGGCTCGGGGCCGGCTCCGCCTCCGGGCTCGCGTTCGACGGGAAGCTGCTCACGCGGCCCTCGGCCGGCGTCACACCGAAGGTCTCCGACGCGCTTGTCCTCTCCTACAGCGGCGTCTACACAGCGCCGCCCTCGGCCCCCGTGATCTCGCCGAACGGAGACGGTGTCGGCGACACAGAGTCGTTCTCCTATCGCGTCACCCGTCCGTCGCAGGTGGTCGCGACCCTCGCGGGGCCGGGCGGCGCGACGATCACGCTCGCCGACGGCCAGGTGTCGCCGGGGCTGCACGTGCTCGGGTGGAACGGGATCGTGCAGGGCTCGCCCGCGGCCGAGGGCAAGTGGACGTTCACCGTCACGGGAACCGACGACCGCGAGGTCACGACGAGCGCGCAGCGCCCCTTCGCGCTCGACGACACGCTCTCGTCGCTCGCCCTCAAGACCGACCGCCACGGGCTCCCGACGGCAACGTTCCTGCTGACACGGGCAGCGACGGTCCTCGTGCAGATCCAGCGGTCGAACGGCGTGGCGGTGGCAACCCTCCGTTCGGGTCAGCGGGCGGCCGGGCCGGAGCAGATCAGCTGGCGGGGCCAGATCGGCCGGCACCGCGCATCCGGCGGTCGCTACCAGCTGGTCGTGCAGGCGATGAGCCCGGTCGGCACGAGCTCGCTCGCGGCGCCGTTCTCATTGCCTGCTCACAAGCGTCACTAGACTCGCCCGAATGCTCCTCGCGAGCGTCTCGTCGAGCTTCACCTCCGCGGTAGCCGATCACGGCGTCTACGCCGTCTTCGGGCTGATGGCGATCGACGCCCTCTTCCCGGCGGCGAGCGAGCTCGTGATGCTCTATGCGGGAGCGGTCGCTGCGGGAGTCTTCTCCGCCGGGCAGGGCGTGACGCTGTTCGGAAGCCGGATCGGCTACGGCCTCGGCGCCTATGTCGCGCTGGCCCTCGCGGGCACGCTCGGCTATCTCGTCGGCGCGCTCATCGGTTGGGCGATCGGCCGCTACGGAGGACGCCCGCTGCTCGAACGCCACGGCCGCTGGTTCCACCTCTCGCCGGACCGGCTCGATCGCGCCGAGTCGTGGTTCGACCGCTGGGGGAACCTCGCCGTCTTCCTCGGCCGGATAACCCCGGTCGTCCGGTCCTTCGTCTCGATCGCGGCCGGGATCTTCGAGATGCGGCTGCTCCCGTACACGCTGCTCTCGCTCGCAGGTTCCGCCGTGTGGGCCTTCGCCTTTGCGGGCGCGGGCTACGGGCTCGGCACGGGCTATCGGAGCTTTGACCACAGCTTCCGCTATGTCGAGTACGCGATCGTCGTAGGCATCGTCGCACTGCTGGCGTATTTGGTGTACCGGTGGATAGCTGCGGCTAAAGTGGCCCCGCGTGCAGACGATTCCTCTCGTTGACGTTCGAGCCGAATACGAGCCGCTGATTCCTCGGCTCGAGGCCGCGTTCCGCGAGGTTCTCGACGGCCCGGGCTTTATTCGCGGCGCGAACTACTGGGCGTTCCAGGAGGAGGCGGCCGCCTTCCTCGGCGTGAAGCGCACGATCGGCGTCGCAAACGGCACCGACGCGCTCGTGCTCGCCCTCGAGGCGCTCGGCGTCGGGCCGGGCGACGAGGTGATCTGCCCGGCGTTCACCTTCTACGCGACTGCGGAGTCGGTCGCGCGGCGCGGCGCGACTCCGGTCTTCGCGGACATCGACCCCGCGACGCTCAACCTCGACGTCGAGGACACGGCCGCGAAGCTGACCGACCGGACGCGGGCGATCATCCCGGTGCACCTGTTCGGGCGGATGATGGATGTGCGGCCGCTGCTCGAGCTCGGCGTGCCGGTGCTGGAGGACGCGGCCCAGGCCTTCGGCGCTCCCGAGGTCGCCCAGCACGGCGCGATCTCGACGTTCAGCTTCTATCCCACGAAGAACCTCTTTTGCCTCGGCGACGGCGGGCTCGTGGCGACGAACGACGACGAGCTCGCAGAGCGGGTCAAGCTCCTCTCGTTCCACGGCTCCCAGGACAAGACCGACTTCGAGCTCGTCGGTTACAACTCGCGCCTCGACGAGCTGCA
>DASXOM010000232.1:0-2568 GCA_036494245.1 Gaiellaceae bacterium | reverse complement strand
GATCTGGCTCTTGCGCTTGCCCTCGGCCGGCTCGTTGATCGGGAACTTGACCTTGCCGCTTCCGTCCGCCATGACCTTCGACATGAGCGCCGAGTACTCGGTCTGGATGTCGTCGTCGCCGAAATGGATGATGTTCGTCATTCCGAAGACCCGCTCGTAGAACTCGACCCAGTAGTCCATCTTGCCGAGCTCGACGTTGCCGACGACGTGGTCGATGTTCGCGAGGCCGACACCCGGGTCGGCGCGACCGTTCTCCGAGACCGACCCGTAGCCCGGGAGGAAGGGCCCGTCGTAGCCTGCGCGGTCGACGAAGGTGTGGATCGTGTCGCCGTAGGTGGCGATCGCCGAGCGCTCGACGGTGCCGAATTCGTCCTCGTCGCTCCGTGGCTCCATGACGCTGCGCGCGCCGCGCGAGACCGCCTCGCGGTAGGCCTGCGTGGCGTCAGGCACGGTGAGCGCGATGTCACGGACGCCGTCGCCGTGCCGCGCGTGGTGCTTCGTGATCTCGTGCTCCTCGCGCAGGGCGCTCGTGACGACGAAGCGGACGTCGCCCTGCTCGAGCACGTAGGAAGCACGGTCGCGAACTCCCGTCTCGGGACCGGCGTACGCCGTCCGTGTGAAGCCCATCCCGTGCTCGTAGAAGTACGCAGCCTGCTTTGCGTTGCCGACCCAGAGCTCGACGTGGTCCCAGCCGAGCAGCGGCATGAAGTCTTCGGCCATGTACCGATTATGCCGCTCGCTCGCAGTACGCGACAACGACGGTCACTCCGCGGTCGGCGCGCCCGCCAGGGCTTGTCGGCCCACGCGCTCGTAGGCGATGCCGGCGAAGATGAGGGCGCCGCCCGCGATCTCGAGACCGTGGATGGACTCGGACAGGATCAGGAGCGCGAACAACACGCCGAAGAACGGCTGCATGTTGTTGAAGATCGTCGCGCGCGGGGCGCCGACGCGGTCGACGGCCGTGAACCAGAGGATGTTCGTGAGGAAGAGCGGCCCTATCACGGCGTAGGCAAAGCCGAGCCACACCGTGCCCGAGAAGGCAAAGTCCTGGCGGCCAAGCTGCGGGATGCTCACGAGCGCGAGCGGCAGCCAGCCGAGCGCGAGCACGACCGCGCTGATCCGGTACGGCGAGTAGCGGCGCATCAACGGCGCGATCGCGATCGTGTAGCTCGCCCAGGTGATGGCGAGCGAGATCGCGAGCAGGTCGCCCTTCCAGCCCGAGACGAGCCCACCGCCGGCGCCGGCTGCGATCAGGGCGACTCCGGCGAGAGTCAGGCCTGCGCCGATCCAGAACGACCTACCGAGGCGTGCGTGAAGGACGGCGATCGAGATCAGCCCCACGAACATCGGGGTTGTGCCGAAGAGGAGCGACACGGTCGAGGCTCGCGCGAACTCGAGGCTGTAGACGAAGCAGAGCTGGTTCACGAAGATCATCCCCGCGGCGATGCCGACGTAGATCCAGTCGGCGCGCGCGATCCGGAACGAGCGCTCGCGCCACCAGGTGTAGATCCAGAAGATCGAGATCGCGGCGAAATAGCGGATCGTGGCGTACGCGAGCGGAAGCCAGCCGTGCTCGAGCATGTACTTCGTGACGGTGATGTTGAGCGCCCAGAGCAGCACGGCGCCGAGCAACATCGCGTCCACGGGGGAAAGTCGGCGCACGTCCTCGAACGTACCTTTAGGCTCCGCTGCGATGCCTGAGCCGACCTTCGCCGACGTCGACGAGCTCGTCGGGCCTGCGACGCCGCACTTCGCCTACCAGCTCCGTGCGCGCGTGCGCGAGCTCGTCCTCGACCTGCCCGAGGAGCACCCCGTGCGGCAGTACGCCGAGGAGAAGATGGAGCTGCTCGACCGGCTCGGGCACGCGTCCTCGAAGGCGGCCGACAGCCGCCGCGAGCCGCAGACGCGGCCAGGCTGGAGCGAGCTCCCGAGCTCGGCGCCGGCCGACGAGCCGCTGCCGCGGGCATGAGCTTGCAAGGAGCCTCGGTGCTCGTCACCGGGGGGACGCGTGGCATCGGCCGCGCGATCGCGCTACGGCTCGTGGCCGACGGGGCCTCCCGTGCCGTGCTCGGCTACATGCGCAACGACACCGCGGCCGACGAAGCGGCGGCGCTGGTGCAGGAGGCCGGAGGCGAGGCCGTGCTCGTGCGCGGCAACGTCGCCGACGCGCGGGTCGTGGACGAGCTCGCCGCCGCCGGCCCGTACCGCGTCGTCGTCCACAACGCCGCCACCGGCGTGATCCGCCCCGCGCTCGAGACCGAGGACAAGCACTGGGACTGGACGCTCGCGGCGAACGCCCGCGCCCTCCTCTCCCTCGCGCGCGCGACCGTGCCGGCGATGGAGGAGGGCGGCTCGATCCTCGCTATCTCCAGCCTCGGCTCGCAGCGCGTCCTCCCCAACTACGTCCTCGTGGGCACGTCCAAAGCAGCGCTCGAGTCGGTCGTCCGCTACCTCGCCTTCGACCTCGCTCCGCGCGGGATCCGCGTCAACTGCGTCTCGGCGGGCGTCGTCGACACCGAGGCGCTCGACTGGTTCCCGAACAAGGAGCAGATGCTTGCATCGGTGAAA
>DASXOM010000231.1:0-6595 GCA_036494245.1 Gaiellaceae bacterium | reverse complement strand
GTCGCGCTGCATCGTCGGCAGCGCCACGTTCACCACCGTGTTGTCGAGCATGATCATGAAGAGGCCGAACGAGACCGCCGCCAGCGTCACCCACTTGCGGTTCTCCTCGGCCAGAAGGACGTCCAGTACCCGTGCTCTCACGTATCGCTCCTTCGGAAGTTAGTGACCACTAGGTTAGCGGACGCTAACTTGGCTTCGCAGCGGTGCGACACCGACAGGTTTTCGCCTGTTAGGCTGAAACTGCGATGAAACTGGCCCTCGCGCAGATCGATCCGACGGTCGGAGACCTCGACGGGAACCGCGATCTCATCCTCGCGCGCGTCGAGGAGGCCCGGACGGCAGGTGCCGATCTCGTTGTCCTCCCCGAGCTCGCCGTCACGGGCTACCCGCCCGAGGACCTGCTGCTAAGGCCAGGCTTCGTGCAAGCCGCGCGCGATTCGCTCCAGCGCATCGCGGCCGGGACGCAGGGCATCGTCGCGCTCGTCGGCGTGCCACTGTTCGAGGGCGTCCTCTACAACGCCTGCGCGATCTGCGTGGACGGCGAGGTCGCCGGCTGGGCGAAGAAGTGGCACCTGCCGAACTACGGCGTCTTCGACGAGAAGCGCTACTTCTCTTCCGGTGGCGAGCTCGCGGTCGTCGACGTGGCCGGCACGAGGGTCGGAATCACCATCTGCGAGGACATGTGGGTTCCCGGGCCTCCGACGACCGACCTCGCGGCGGCCGGTGCCGAGCTGATCGTCAACCTCTCGGCGTCGCCGTTCCACGTCGGTAGAGCGCAAGAGCGGGAGGCCATCTTCTCGGCGCGTGCGCAGGAGAGCGGCGTTCAGGTCGCGCTCTGCAATACGGTCGGCGGCCAGGACGAGCTCATCTTCGACGGGCACTCGCTCTTCATCGGGAGCGACGGCACCGTGCTGGCCCGGGCGCCCGGCTTCGAGGAGACGCTGCTCGTCATCGACCTCGAGGGGCCCGAGGAGGCAGGGCTCGCGCCGCTCGCCGACGATCTGGAGCAGATGCGGTGCGCGCTCGTCCTCGGCCTGCGCGACTACGTGGCGAAGAACGGCTTCGACGCCGTCGTCGTCAGCGTCTCGGGTGGAATCGACTCCGCCGTCACAGCTGCCCTCGCCGTCGAGGCGCTCGGCCCCGACCGCGTCCACTGCGTCTCGATGCCGTCCCGCTACTCCTCCGAGGAGACGCGGGCCGACGCGCGCAGGCTGGCCGAGAATCTCGGCTGCGACTTTCGCGAGCTGCCGATCGAGCCGGTCGTCGAGGCGTACACCGGCGTCCTCTCGGACTCGTTCGCCGGGCGCGAATCGGATGTCGCGGAGGAGAACCTGCAGGCACGGATCCGCGGAACGCTCGCGATGGCGCTCTCGAACAAGTTCGGCTGGCTGCTCGTCGCGAGCGGCAACAAGTCGGAGCTATCGGTCGGCTACGCGACGCTGTACGGCGACATGGCCGGTGGCTTCGCGCTGCTCAAGGACGTGTTCAAGACGGACGTGTTCCGGCTCGCGCTTCACCTGAACGAGCTGGCGGGGCGTGAGCTCGTCCCCCAGTCCACGATCGACCGTGCGCCGAGCGCCGAGTTGCGCGAGGGCCAGCTCGACGAGGATTCGCTGCCGCCGTACTCCGAGCTGGACCGCGTGCTCGAAGCCTACGTCGAGGATGACCGCTCGCTCGACGAGCTGAGCGCCGACGGCTTCGACCCGGACGTCGTGTCCCGCGCGGTCGCGCTCATCGACCGGGCGGAGTACAAGCGGCGGCAGGCGCCTCCGGGTGTGCGGCTGCGGTCGAAGGCCTTCGGCCGCGACCGGCGGACGCCGATCACCAATCGCTGGCGGAGCTGAGCCGCTCTGCGAGATCGAGCGGGCGCGTGGCGACACGCGCGAGCTCGGCCAACTCGAACCAGCGTGCTTCGAGAGCCTCTGTGACCAGGGCAGGCTCGAACGCCTTCACCTCGACCCGGTAGACACGGGAGGAGGACCCGCCGTACGCGGGGTCGTCGTGATCCCAGTGCTCGAGCTTCCAGAGGAGCGGCCCGAGCTCGAAGCCCGTCAGCCCGACTTCCTCGGCGAGCTCGCGCCGAAGTGTCTCCTCGTCACTCTCCCCCGGCTCACGGCCGCCGCCCGGCGTAACCCACCACTCGCCGTAGGGGTCGGCGTAGCGAAGCAGCAGCACGCGCGCCCGGGCATCGCGGATCGCCGCGCGGACGTTGTCCCGCAGCGGAAGCCCGGACATCCGGCCCGCGAGCTCCCGGAACCAGAGAAGCCGTTCCTGCCAGGGAACCGCCGCGTTCGCGGGCGACGTGGATGGAAGCACGAAGAGCTTCGTCTCGCCGAGCGTCTCCGGCTGCAGCCCGAGGTCGGGCCGCCGGCCGTAGGCGCCGCGGTAGGCCTCCTTGCCGACGAAGGCGAGCCACCGCGGCCGCAACTCGCGCGCGATTCGCTCGAGCCGATCGGCCGAGCCGGAGAAGTCTGCGCGGCGCAGATCGCCAGAGCCGGGCGTCGTCCGGTAGGCGGCGTTGGTGACGCCGATCCCCTCGTCGAGCAGGGAAAACTGCTCGGCCGGCTCGTAGAGGCGGGACGTCAGCCGCGCCGCGTGGAGGAGCCGCCAGAAGTCGTTGCGTGGATTGGCGAAGTGCGCGCGGGCGGCGGCGGACACGCGCCCCGGGTTGATGCCCACGAAGACGACGCGAAGATCCGGAGCGAGCACATCCGGCACGTCGCTCGGAGTCGCGTCTCCCCCGGCCATGTCCTTTGCGTGAGCCACGTATTCCCCCATGGAGGGAGCGAAGCTCCCTTTGCGAACGGTAGGCGACGAACCGTTACGACGGGATGGCAACTTTGCGCCGGAAGTCGCGGCGGGCTACGCGGCCTCGGCGGCGGCCTCTGCGGCGTCGAGGTCCGCCACGAGCTCGTCGGTCCTCGCCTCGATTCGCGCCTCGAAGTCTCGCCGTAGATCCTCGCCCGACACGGAGAGCTCGTACCGTGGGCGCCGCGGCTCGATCTTGACCAGGGTCACTGTCGAATCCCAGCCGCCGTATAAGCGGACATAGCACTCGGTCTCCGACAGCGAACGCAGCCGCCGCACGTGCCGCAGCGTACGACGCGTCCCGGACGGAGTCGGAACTCGTATCGGAGCTTCTGAGACCATGCGGTCATGCCCGTCAGAGCGAAGGAGCTGAGGTATGCGGTCGATCTCGCGGCCGACGGCGAGCTGCGCGACGAGAACGGCGTCGTCCTCGACGTGCCCGCCGGGTGGTCACCCGAGCACCTCCTGCTCGCCGCGCTCGTCCGCTGCTCTCTCAAGAGCCTCGGCTTCCATGCCGGGCGCAATGGCATAGAGGTCCGCTCGGCGGCCGGCAGCAGCCGGACGCTCGTGACGCAGCGCGAGACGGACGACCGTTACGCGCTCGTCGAGACGGAGGCGGAGCTCGCCGTGGAGCTCGTGCCCGAGCCGGGGCCGGACACGCTCTCCGAACTCCTCGCGCTGGGCGAGCGCGATTGCTTCATCGGCTCGTCCCTCACCGCCAAGCCGAGCTATCGCTGGATCGTGAACGGCCGGACGGTCGGCTCGTGAGTGCCACGCTGACCCCGCCGCGGGAGCGGCTCGATCGCGGTGAGGGCACGGGTCTCGGCCGGCCCTGGCTCGTGATCGTGCTCAACGACGCTCACAACACCTTCCAGGGCGTCGCAGCCGCGCTTTCGGCGGTCGTCCCGGGGCTCTCGTACGAGGGTGGGATCCAGCTCGCGAACCGGATCCACAGCTCCGGCCAGGCCGTGGTGTGGTCGGGCGTCCGTGAGCAGGCCGAGCTCTACTGGGAGCAGCTGGGCGAGCGCGGGTTGACCATGGCGCCGCTCGAGCAGGGATGAGCTTCGACCTCGACGGCATCAGGGCACGGTTCCCGGCGCTCGCGTCCGGCATCGCCTACCTCGACGCGCCGGGCGGGACGCAGTGTCCGCAGTCCGTAATCGACGCGATCGGCGCATACCTCCGCGAGTCGAACGCGAACCTCGGCGGCGCGTTCGCCGCCAGCCGACGCAGCGACGAGCTCGTCGAGCAAGCACATGCAACCGCCGCGCGCTTCCTCGGCTGCCGGCCCGAGGAGACGATCTTCGGACAGAACATGACGACGCTCAACTTCGCGCTCACACGCGCCCTGGGCCGCACGCTCGCCGCCGGCGACGAGATCCTCGTCACGCGTCTCGACCACGACGGCAACGTCGCGCCATGGTTAGAGCTCGCCCACGACCTCGACCTTCGTGTCGGCTTCGTCGAGATCCACGACGACGCGACGCTCGACCTCGCCGACCTCGAGCGCAAGCTGACCGGGCGCACCCGCGTCGTGGCCTTCCCGCTCGCCTCGAATGCCGTCGGGACGATGCCGGACGGTGACCGGATCGTCGAGCTCGCCCACGAGGCCGGGGCACTCGTGTGGGTGGACGCCGTCCACCTCGCGCCGCATTGGCCGCTCGATGTCGCGGCGCAGGAGTTCGACGTCCTCCTCTGCTCGCCCTACAAGTTCTTCGGCCCGCACCTCGGTCTCGCCTTCGGCCGGGCGGAGCTGCTGCGCTCGTGGCGGCCGTACAAGGTTCGGCCGGCGGCCGACGAGCCGGTCGGCAGCCGCTTCGAGACGGGGACGCTGGCCCACGAGCTCCTCGCGGGCTTCGTCGCCGCCGTCGAGTACGTCGAAGAGCTCGGGTGGGACGCGATCCGCGCGCACGAACGCGCGCTCGGGCAGCGCTTCCTCGACGGCGTGCCCGACAGCTGCACCCTGCACGGCCTTCGGACGATGGACGGCCGAGTCCCGACCTTCGCGTTCAGTGCCGACGGCTTCACGCCACGGGAGGTCGCCGAGAGGCTGGCCGAGCGCGGGATAGCGGTCTGGGACGGCGACTACTACGCCGTCGAGGCAATGGAGCGGCTCGGCCTCCAGCCCGAGGGCGCCGTCCGCGCCGGCTTCGTCCACTACAACACGCTCGCGGAGGTCGACCGGCTCCTCACAGAGCTCGACGACCTCTAGGCCGCGTTGTCGGCCTTCGCCGCCTTCGCCGCCGCCGCCCAGCGCGGATCGTGGCGTCGGATGCGGTCGGGATCGCGCCCCCGCCGCTCGGCCAGCTCGACCGTGAGCCGCTGGAAGAGCACGACGTCAACGGCCGGATGGCGGGTCGGAAGCAGGTCCACCTCGCAGCCGAGCTCACGGAGCGCGGCCGCAGCCGCGGCCGCCCGCTCCGCACCCACGCCTTCCCCCTCGAGCACGAACGCGCGCACCGACTCGTCCACCGCAGCCAGGTAACCGTGTAGAAGCTGCTCCGTTTCGTACGCCTCCGCTGCCACCCACGCGCCCTCGCGGAGCTTGAGCACGGCCTCCTGTGCCGTGGGAAGCGCCCTCCCTGCTCCCGCCACCACGAACCGCTCCTGCTCGCCGACGAACGGCAAGTCGGCGGCGAGCGCCTCCTCGACGGCCGCCGGGATCCACGCGATGTCGTCGCCGTTCAGCGCCGCGATCGCTGCGACCGCGCAGGTGTAGCTCGCGGTGTGGCACCAGCTCTCCTCGATCTCCGGCGTGCAGACGACGAGCTCGTCGCACAGGTCGGCGATCGGCCCATCCGCCCGTCCGGTGACCAGCCAGCGCGGACCGTGCCAGGCGCGCACGGCCTCCAGCGTGAGCGGCGTCTCTCCCTCGTGCGAGACGATGACGAGCAGATCGGCGTCGCGCTCCGGCCGCAGCACGAGCTCGAGCGCCTGCACCGCTTCGCCCCCGGTCATCGCGGCGTGGAAGGACGTCCCGCAGCCGGTGAAGAGGAGTCGCGCGCCGTCGGGGAAGCTCTGGTGGGTCGGGACCTGCGCCAGCCACTCCGGCTGGGCGGCGATCGCCCGTCTGGTCTGCTCGCCGTGCACGCGGTATACGTCTATACGATCGAGCGCTGTGACGGTGTTCCAACGCGACACGCTCGACAACGGCCTCCGCGTTCTCACGGCCGACCTGCCGCACGCGCAGTCGGTCGCGGTGATGGTGATGCTGGCCGCCGGCTCCCGCTACGAGACTGAGGAAGCGCAGGGCATCGCGCACTTCTCCGAGCACATGTTCTTCAAGGGAACCGAGAGGAGGCCGAGCGCCCGGGAGCTCGCGGGAGCGATCGACGCGATCGGCGGCGAGTTCAATGCCTTCACCGGCAAGGAATACACGGCGTACTACGTCAAGTGCGCGGCCGAGCACCGTGATGTGGCGCTCGACGTCCTCGTCGACATGCTCCGCAACTCCCGCTTCGAGTCGGAGGAGATCGAGCGCGAGAAAGGCGTGATCGTCGAGGAGATGAACATGTACTTCGACACGCCGCGCGACTTCATCGGGGGCGTCTACGAGACTCTCCTCTGGGGCGACCAGCCGCTTGGCCGCGACATCATCGGCACCAAGGAGACGATCCGTGCCGCGACGCGCAAGACCTTCACCGGCTATCTCGACCGCTGGTACAAGCCCTCGCGCATGGTCCTCGGCGTCGCGGGCCGCATCGGGGACGGGCTGCTCGAGCGCGCGCAGGAGCTGCTCGGCGACCTCGCGGACGGTGAGACTGGCGAGCCCGAGCCCACCGCCCCG
>DASXOM010000230.1:0-5105 GCA_036494245.1 Gaiellaceae bacterium | reverse complement strand
CGGGATCTGGGGCGCGACCGTCGGGATGGCGGTGGCCATCGGACCGCTCGTCGGCGGCGCGCTCACCACCTACGTCGGGTGGCGCTGGATCTTCTTCGTCAACATCCCGATCGGGATCGCGTGCGTGGCGGCCGGCATACGTACGTTGCGCGAGTCGCGGAACGAGGAGCACGGAGGAGTCGACCTGCCCGGGCTCGTGACCTGGACCGGCGCGCTGTTCGCGCTCGTGCTCGGGCTCTTCCGCGGCGCAGACTGGGGTTGGTCGAGCGGCCGCATCGTCGGCCTCTTCACCGCGGCGGCGGTGCTGCTCGCCGCCTTCGTGGCAATCGAGCTGCGCTCGCGGGCCCCGATGCTCGACGTCCGGCTCTTCCGCGTACCGACGTTCACCGGCGCGCAGATCACGGCCTTTGCGATTTCGTCCGGGATGTTCGCGCAGTTCCTCTTCCTGCCCCTCTATCTCGAGAACGTGCTCGGCTACTCGGCGGTCAAGACCGGCGTGATCTTCCTGCCCCTCTCCCTGGTCTCGTTCGTCGTCGCGCCGATCGCCGGAAGGCTCTCCACACGGATCCCGGTGAGGATCCTGCTCGGCGGCGGGCTCGCGGTCACCGGTGTCGCGCTCCTGCTCATGCACGGGATCACTGTCGGCTCGACCTGGACGACGCTGCTCGCCGGGTTCATCGTCGGCGGCATCGGGATCGGGCTCGTCAACGCGCCGCTCGCCTCCACGTCGGTCAGCGTCGTGGAGCCGCGGCGGGCGGGAATGGCCTCCGGGATCAACAACACGTTCCGCCAGGTCGGGATCGCCACGGGCATCGCCGCGCTCGGCGCGATCTTTCAGAGCAAGATCACGTCGCAGGTCGCCGCGTCGTCGATCCCGCAGCGGTTCGTGCAACCGTTTTCGAAGGGGGTCTCGTCGGGCGCCACGCAGCAGGCGCTCGACGCCGTGCCCGCGCCACTCCGGCCACGAGCCGAGACGCTCGCGCACTCGGCGTTCATCAGCGGTCTGAACACGATCCTGCTCGTCTCCGCGTTCGTCCTCTTCGCGGGCGCGATCCTCGCCTTCGTGCTCGTGCGGCAGCAGGACTTCGTCGAGAGCAGCGCGGAGGCCGCAGGCGCGGCGGGTTAGACCGCGGCCGCCGCGGCGCGTGCCGCGCGCGAGGCGCTCAGCCGAAGCGCCAGCTGCCAGGAGGCGATGAGGAGCATCACCGCGGCGCCCGTCACGATGACCAGCGCCTGAGCGGCAATCGAGAACGCGACCGCGTCTGCCGTGCCGAAGCCGCCGAGCACGAGGATCGCCGCGCCCGCACCCGCCTGCGTTGCCGCCCCCGCAGGTGCGATCGGCAAGGCCGCCGACGCCGCGGATGCGACGAGGAACGCGAGCGCGAGCACGTAGGAGCCCGGCATCGAGAGCGCGTTGAGGAGCAGGAAGACCGCGACGCCGCGGAGTGTCCACGAGATCGAGATGAGGAGCCAGGCTGCCCACGCCTCCTTCGTGTAGTGGGTGTGCTGGGCGAGCCAGCGGCCGAAGCGGCGACGGGTGACGAACGGGAGGCGGGCGATGCGGGGCAGGAAGGCGACGACCGCGGCCGCGGCGACCCCCGCGGCGGCGACGACGGCGAAGCCGGCACGCGTCGTCCAGTGGCTCGAGCCGGCCGCGGCGACCGACGCCATCGGCGTGAGCGCCGCGTTGTCGAGCAGCCCGAGCACGATCAGGCTCAGGCCGAGCGTCCCGATACTCGCCTTCGTGCCCGGATAGCGCTTCACGATTGCGATGCGGACCGCGTCGTCGACCCGGCCGGGCAGGGCGATCCCGCCGACGCACGCGGCGCCGCCTGCGAAGGCGAGCGCGTCGGCCGTGGGCCGCTCGCTCGCCTGGAAGAGCCGCTGCCACCCCCACGCCTTGAAGGCGTAGGCAACGAGGAAGAGGAGGGCTGCGCAGGTGACGAGCAGCGGGTCGGCGTGGTGAATCGGCCACCCGGCACCGACGAAGTGGCGAATGCTGACGACTGCGACGGCCAGGAGGACGAGCCCGAAGCTCCCGTTCACGACGAGCTGAATCTTCCGGTTGGAGAAAAGCCGCATCACCGCAGTAGCAACGGTGCTATCGGCTGAACGAGTACGAGGCTGAGTCACTCGATCGGGGCGGCCATAGGCGCCCAACGTAGCGGCGGTTCGTGAGGGTCGCGTAAGCACACGTAAGTCATCCGCTACCGACCGTTCCCGCGGCGAGGTCGAGGCGAAGCGTTCGGCCCTCGTCAGTCCGCAGGAGGATGCTCCCCGTCTGCGCCGACGTCTCGACCGAGCTGCCGAGGGGAGCGGCCGTGATTGCGAGCGCGCCGGTCGGTCCCGCGTCGAGCGTGTGCACCGTCTGTCTCCCGTCGACCAGGTCCTGGCGAACGATCACGAGCCGCCCGGCCGACGACGGGTCGTCGCCCACGGCGCCGGCATAGACCGCGACCAGCGTCCTGCCGTCGCTCACGAGCCAGCCGTTCCGTACCTGCAGGACCGACGGAGCGATCGGGACGGGCACCCCGGGACTGAGCATCCGTGCCGGGATCGGCTCCGGCTTCCACTCGGGAGGCGCCACCTGCTCCGTGTTCGAGTCGGTGGTGGCGACCGAGACGTGACGCGCGAGCGCCGCAGCCTTGTCGGCTGGGGCTCCGCCGCCGACTGCAGCCGCCACTGCCATCCCGCCTCCTGCCGCCAGCGACAGGCCGGCGAGCACCGCGACGGCTCTCTTCACGCTCAGCAGCCGAAGCATGCGATCTCCGAGTCGACGAGGCCGCTGTTCAGCGAGTTGAGGGCGTTCCACGCCCCCGTCGGTGTCAGTCCGACGCCGGTCGACGCCGTCACGCCGGCGAAGTAGTAGTCGCCGTCCCCGTTCCACAGCTTCCGCACGACGGTCCACTGGTTCGCGAGGGCGCTGTAGTAGATCTCCGGGAGGGACATCGCCAGCCCGTGGAACGACACGTAACCGACGTCGCTGGCGTGCCAGCCGTTGTTGCACGGGCCGTCGCTGCTCCCGCTCTGCGGGCAACCGTCGGCCGAGCCGAAGTCGTAGTAGAGGGCCCAGCCCTGCCCCGCGTCGCCGTTCACGAGCTGCTTCGTGATCAGCGGTCCGTCCCAGCTCGGCTCCATGTCGGACGCAGCGTCAGATGTCTGGCTGTCGTAGCCCTTCGACGTCTGGTAGTCGAAGAGATCCTGGGAGCGGTCCGACTGGTGATACCCCGCGTACCAGGCGTCGGTATTCGACATGCCGGAGTCGGACATGTGGTAGTTGCTGTTGCCATACAGGATGTCCACCGAGCCTCTGACGTGGCAGTTGTGGTACCCGTCGGCGGCTCGCTTGAGGGCGGCCAGGATGTCGGAGTTCGAGAAGGTCGTGTTGCTGAAGTCGATCGCTCCCCAGGTGCTCGAGCTCAGCTTCCGTGCGGCACCGAAGTCGACCAGCAGGAGACGGAGCCCGCTGCCCGGCTCGCTCTTGGCGAAGTCGCAGCCGCGCGCGTACGCATACGACGCGAGCCCGGAAGGTGACGAGCCGTAGACGTACCAGGCCGTGACCGGCGATGGCGCCGCGAGGGCCACCGCCGGGGACAACGCCAGCCCTGCGATCAAGGCGACCGTGGCGACTACCAGCCTCACGAGTCACTCCCCGCCTCGACGAGCGCCGCCGCCGCAGCCCGAGCACGCGGATCGCGCTCCCGCTCGGCCCACTCGGTCGCTTCGCGCACCAGCTCCCGCAGCTCGGCGAGGAGCGGCGGCACACCGGCGCCCTCGCGCTCCAGCACCGCGATTCGTTCCAGCCGGGCCATGACCGCTCGCGCTTCCTCCATGCCTCGAAGGTAGGCGGCAACTCGTGACGTGTCTGTGCCGTCTAGCTCGCGCGCTTCTGGAGGCTTGGGACCGCGCCGGTGGCGCCTAGCAGCGCCTCGTCGAGCTCGCGGACGAGCGCACTCCGGTCGTCGTGCAGGAGAACGGCGACGAGCAGGCGGCGCACGAGCTCGCAGGTCGGCTCGCGCAGCTTCTCGGCGAGGTCGGCGCGCTCCGCCGGCGTCCCGCCGAGCAGAGCCGCGCCGCGCATCGCGGCTGCCCAGGCTCCGTCACCCTCGCCGAGCGCAGCCTCGAGCGCATGGCGGAGCTGCTCGCCGCGGAACGGCTCGGACTGGAAGAGCGCCAGCTCCCAGCGGTCGAGAGCGTCGCCCAGGCGCGCATCGTCGTCCGCTACGGCGAGGCGGACCCGCACATCGCTCGCCACCGAGGCGCGGAAGGGATCGAGCCGAGTCGGCTCGCCCGGAGGAGCAGTCGCCGCGATCGGCAGAACGGGACGGATCCCGTACGGCCGCCAGTCGAGCCGCTCGAATAGCACCGGCCCCGCGGCGACCGGAGCCGCGGTGGCGAGCCGGATCGCCGTGACCGCGTCCGCGAGCTCGCCGGGAGCATCGGGCGCCTCGTTCGTCCCACTCGCGAGCGAGCGCTCGAGCTCGAGCACGCAGATCCGGTCCGGCTCGCGGCCGAAGTTCCGCGGCAGCAACCCCGCGGCCTCGGGCCACATCGCCGCGAGCTCCCCCGTGGCGGCCACCCGTACGCGGATCCCGTCGCCGAGCTCGATCTGCGTGCCGACAGAAAGGCCGATCAGCGGCGCCACTGCGCCGTACGCATGGCCCTCGCCGTAGAGCGAGCCTTCGAGCTCCTCGTACGCGCGCGCGAAGGCGGAGTCGTCCCAGTCGAAGCCGCCGCAGCCCTCGGCGGTGCGCACGAGAAGCGGCACGAGCACGCTGCGGTAGACCGCACGCGCCTCGTCCCTGGTCTCGCCCTCGTGCGCGTGGGCAAAGATCCGGGCCGCCGGCTCGCGCAGCAGGTCGGCGACGGCGTCCTGCACGTCGACCCGAGCGAAGAGCCGCTCGGCCCGCGCCTCGACGAAGCCGCGCACCAGTGGGCGGTACTCGTAGAGCGTCGGCCGGCCGTACGTGCCGTGCTCCTCGAAGGCGAACGGGAGGTCGACGCCGTCCTCGAGCTCGCGCGTGAAGACGGCGAAGGCGCCGAGGCAGAAGCGGCGGAGCGTGTCGTGGAGGTGCGGCGCGCGCATCCGGCTCTCCTACGACGGC
>DASXOM010000229.1:0-1755 GCA_036494245.1 Gaiellaceae bacterium | reverse complement strand
GCTTGCGCTTCGCCAGCTCGTCGCCTTCGTCCTTCCGGCGCGCGAGCTCCCGCTCTTCCTCGCGTGTGAGCAACGCGCCGCCGCCGATCTGGCGCACGTAGAGCTTGAGGGGGTCCTCGGCCGGCGCGCTCTCAGAGGCCGGGCCCTCAGCCGCAAACGAATGTTCCATCGCGGCTCTTATCGGCTCCGTCCGGTTTTGCCTTTAGAAAGCCCTAACTGACTTGGCCTACGGTGGAAGGGTTCGAATACCGATAGGGAGAAAGGTCTTCCAAGGAAGAAATGTGCGGAATCGCCGGATATAGCTTCTCACTGCGGAGCGGCGTCGACCGGACGTTGGCTGCGCAAGCGCTGCTCGCCGGAATCGCCGATCGCGGCGCCGACGCAGTCGGGTACGCATATCGGGGCGGCCAGGACGAGTATCCGGTGGTCACGAAGCAGCGCACGGCCGCGAGCCGCCTGCTCGAGCGCATCTCGGTGCCGCCGCACGCGGACGAGCTCCTGATCCACGTTCGCGACTACACGAAGGGCCATCCCTCGATCCCGGCCAACAACCACCCGGTCCGCCATGGCCCGGTCGTCGGGATCCACAACGGGATCATCACGAACGACGACGAGCTGCTCGCTTCCCACTCCTGCGCGCGCTCCGAGCCGCGGATGTCCGTCGACTCGGAGGCGATCTTCGCCCTCGCCGCGCACTCGCACAACGATCCACGTGCGCTCGAGTCGCTCGCCGGCTCGATGGCGAGCGCCTGGCTCGACCAGCGCGAGCCGGGAACGCTGTTCGCCGCCCGCGGTATCGGCCGGCCGCTCTGGCTCGGCCGCGGCCGCCACGAGGTCTTCTTCGCCTCCACCCGGGCCGCGCTCGAGATCGTCTCGGAGTACACGGGTGTGCAGCTGAAGATGAGCGAGGTGCAGGACGGCACCTTCCTCGAGCTCCAGGACGGCCGGGTCGCCCGAAGCGTGTGCTTCCGTCCCGATCGCAGCTACGTCGAGGAGCGCACCCTGCCGGCCGTGCGGGCTCCGGGCCAGAGCGCCTACTGCCTCGCGCGCCTCGCCGTGATCGCGGCCGCCGCTTAACTCTCCAGGGTTCCGTCGCTCGCAACGTCCCGGCCCTGCTCCGAGAGCCGCCGGCGGACGAGGAACTGGAACGTCGACCACGCGCCGCGACGCGCGTCGAACATCCGATAGACCTGCCACTCCGTCAGGAGCGAGTCGTCCTCTCGCCGCGCCTGGCCCCAGTCCGCGAACTTCGGCAACCGTCCGAGCTTTTCGGCGAGCGCAACGCCCTGGTCGACGGCACGCTCGAGCCTCTCCTCCCCCACCGGGACGTCGAACCCGGCCTCGCGGAGGGCGGTCGTCAGCGAGCCGAACGTGTGCCAGTAGAGCGACTTCGAGGGGAGCCGGCCCTTGTGCTCGTCGATGTCGCGTGCGGTCGGCGGACGGCCGAGCTCCTCGCCGAGTGTGCGGAGGAGGCCGAGCAACTCCTCACGCGTCGCGAAGCGGCGCGGCACGAGGCCGGCGGCGCGCTTCGCGGCATTCCAGGATCCGAAGTGCTCGATCACCGTCTGCGGATGGACGGCTGTCTCGGTGTCCGCCGCGAACTCGCGCATGGTCGGAGAGCGCCCGAGCCTCTCGGCGCAGGCGAGGATCTCCGCCACGATCTGCTCGTCGGTGTAGCGCTTGCGGATCCCGGCCTGGAACTCCGCGAGCTCCTGCGGATCGATCGAGGCGAGCGCCCGATAGCGGGGCTTCTCG
>DASXOM010000228.1:0-7085 GCA_036494245.1 Gaiellaceae bacterium | reverse complement strand
CGAGCAAGCCGCCGCCGGTGGCGCTCCGCGCGCTCGCGGCAAAGCGGTGCTCGCGACGGTGAAGGGCGACGTCCACGACATCGGCAAGAACATCGTCGGCGTCGTCCTCGGCTGCAACGACTACGACGTCGTCGACCTCGGGGTGATGGTGCCGGCCGAGCGGATCCTCGAGGTGGCCGTCGAGGAGGAGGCGGACGTCGTCGGGCTGTCCGGGTTGATCACGCCCTCGCTCGACCACATGGTCGACGTCGCGCGCGAGATGGAGCGGCGCGGGATGGACCTGCCGCTGCTGATCGGCGGCGCCACGACGTCACGCCAGCACACGGCGGTGCGGATCGCGCCGGCGTACTCGCAGCCGGTCGTGCACGTTCTCGACGCCTCGCGCGTCGTGGGCGTCGTGTCCGATCTGCTCGATGCCGAGCGGCGTGTGCGGCTCGACAGCGAGAACCGCGCCGACCAGGACCGCCTGCGCGACCTCCATGCCGAGAAGGAGCGTAAGCCGCTGCTGCCGCTCGCGCGGGCACGCGAGAACCGACAGCGCGTCGCCTTCGACGACCTGCCCGTGCCGGAGTTCACCGGCCGGCGCCTCGTCGAGCCGGACCTCGCCACGCTGCGCGAGTACATCGACTGGCAGTTCTTCTTCCACGCGTGGGAGCTGAAGGGAAAGTACCCGGCGATCCTCGAGCAGCCCGCGGCGCGGGAGCTCTTCGACGACGCGCAGCGTCTGCTGGACGAGATCGTTGGCAACAACTTGTTACAAGCGCGTGGGGTGTTCGGATTCTGGCCCGCGCGCGCCGAGGGAGACGACGTCCTCGTCGGCGAGGGAACGCGCTTCAACTTCCTGCGCCAGCAGTCGGACTACGGCGACTCGCGGCCGAACCGGTCCCTCGCGGATTACTTCGCTCCCGACGGGGACCACCTCGGCGCGTTTGCCGTCACCGCCGGTCTCGGCGTGGACGAGCTCGCCGCCTCGTTCGCAGCAGAGCACGACGACTATTCCGCGATCATGGTCAAGGCTCTTGCCGACCGGCTCGCCGAAGCCTTCGCGGAGTACGTGCACGAGGTCGCGCGCCGCGCCTGGTACGAGACGGGCCCGAAGCTCCCGCCCGCGCAGCTGATCGCCGAGCGCTTCCGCGGGATCCGGCCCGCGTTCGGGTATCCCGCCTGCCCGGACCACAGCGAGAAGGCGAAGCTGTTCGCGCTGCTCGGCGCCGAGGAGGCCGGCCTCGCGCTCACCGAGACCTACGCGATGACGCCGGCGGCGAGCGTGAGCGGCATCTACCTCGCGCATCCCGACGCGCGCTACTTCTCGCTGGGGCGGATCGGCCGCGATCAGGTCTCCGATTACGCGGCGCGGAAGAGGGTCTCCCCCGACGAGGTCGAACGGTGGTTGAGACCGAATCTCGGCTACGAACCGGCGGAAGATGAGCAAGAGATGAGGATCGTGTCGGCCTCTTCCGGAAGCTGAGCTATTCTCGGTTTCCGGCGCCGCGGTGGCGCCGATCTCGCATGCGGACGACGATAAAACGCGGAATCGGACAGGCCGCCGGGCTCAACGGCAACGGCCATTCCGGCGGGCCACCGCTCTTCGGTCCGATCGTCCGCTACAAGCAACCCGAGCCGCCGCGGCGGTCGATGGTCGGGCTCATCCTGCGCGGCTTCGGCTGGCTCGTGCTCGCGGTCGCCGTCGTCGGAGCCGGCGCTGCCGGCGGCGCCTATCTCTACACGCACGAGACTCTCAGCGCCGTTTCGGCGCACACAGGGGTGCTCAAGAAGACACAGACGAACGGAGATCTGAAGACAGTCCCGCCTCCGTCGAAGCCGGCAATCGCGCTCGTCGCCGGCTACGACGTCCGCGGCGCGCCCAAGGGCCCGAATCCCTATGCCGGCTCCAACTCCGACACCCTGATGCTCATGCGGGCCGACCCGGAGAACAACACGCTCTCGCTGCTGTCCTTCCCGCGCGACCTATACATCAACATCTACTGCCACGGGGACACGGTCTACACGCAGAGCCGTATCAACTCCGCCTGGTCGCTTTGCAGCAACGGCCCGGCCGCGACTCTCGACACGGTGGAGAAGCTGACAGGCCTGGACATCAACTACCTGATCACGCTCGACTTCCACGCCTTCACGCAGATCGTCGATCACCTGCACGGCATCTACATGAACGTCGACCGCCGCTACTTCATCGGCAAGGGCACGGGCACCTCGGCGATCAACCTCCACCCGGGCTACCAGAAGCTCGACGGAGCCGAGGCGCTGTCGTACGTCCGCTATCGCCACACCGACAGCGACATCTACCGCACCGGCAGGCAGCAGCTCTTCCTCGACGCCCTCAAGAGCCGGGTCAAGACGGGTCTCTCGATCTTCGATGCGCCGAAGCTGATCGGAGACCTGAAGAACAACGTCGAGATCGCCCAGGGCGGCGGCGGCAACGTGACTCCGGGACAGCTCAAGTCGTACCTCGGGCTCCTCTATGGCCTACCGGCCGGCCACCTCTTCCGTAACGCGATCCCGGTCAACGACTTCCAGAACCGCGTGATCGGCGGGGCCGACGTCCTGACGACCGACACGAGCAACATCACGACCGCGGTGCACAGCTTCCTCAACCCGGACGTCCGCGAGGCGCAGGCCGTCAACACCCAGTTCGGCGGCAAGCCGAAGACCCCGAAGAAGAAGACGAAGCAGCACAAGCTGGCGAAGTCGCAGATCTCGGTGCTCGTCCTCAACGCGGGGAGGGTCGCGGGCCAGGCCGAGAACACCAGGTACCGGCTCGCGGTGCACGGCTACACGACGAAGACGCTCCCCGCAGGCGACCAGGCCAACGCGCCGAGGGTGGCCAGCAACACGACCGTCTACTACGACCCCGTGCAGGCGAACGGGCAGCAGGCCGCGCAGCAGCTTCGGCCGCTCTTCGGCCCACACGCGCGCGTGAAGCAGATGACGCCCCTCATCTCGGGCTTCGCGGGGCGAGCCGGGAACCCGTTGACGGTCGTCACGGTCGGGACGAGCTTCCCCGGCACGCTCACCATCCCCAAGCCACCGAAGGTGCAGCCGAAGACGCCGCCGCAGGTGAGCGACGGCCAGAGCATGACGGCGCCGCGCCTACGGCAGGTCTACGACGAGGTGCACTTCCCGCTGATGGTGCCGCACAAGGTCGCGCGGTACTCGCAGCTGTCGGCGCAGGAGGGCGTCCGCGCGTTCAAGCCGCTCAAGAACCAGCACGAGGTCGCGCTCACGTTCGAGGTGGGGCAGACCTCCGAGTACTGGCAGGTCGAAGAGAGCACCTGGAAGACCGCGCCGATCCTCGACAACCCGTCCTTCACGCTCGTCCACAAGGGCCAGAAGTACCTCGTCTACACGACCGGCGGCGCCGTCCAGAGAATCGCGCTCGTCACTCCGCAGGCGACGTACTGGGTCTCGAACTCGATCCTCAACGAGCTGTCGAACTCGACGATGCTCGCGATCGCCGAGAGCCTCAAGCCGCTGCGTCGCTGAGAAGCGGATTACCCTAGGGCCGTGGCACGGATCGCGATCTTCGGGGCCGGCTACGTCGGCCTCGTCACCGGCGCGTGCTTTGCGGATCTCGGCCACGAGGTCGTGGTGCGCGACGTGCTGCCCGAGCGCATCGAAGCGCTGCAGGCGGGCGAGGTGCCGATCTACGAGCCCGGGCTCGACGAGGTGCTCGAGCGCTGCCGGGAGCGGATCTCGTTCACGCTCGACGTGCAGGAAGCCGTCGCAGGCGCCGACTTTCTCTACGTCGCGGTCGGGACGCCGCCGACCTACTCGGGCGACGCGGACCTCACCGCCGTCTGGACGGTCGTCGACGAGATACCCGACGGCGTGGCAGGCCGCCCGCTCCTCGTGATGAAGAGCACCGTCCCGGTCGGGACGGGCGAGCACGTGCGCGCGCGGCTCGACGGGCGCGGCCTCGAGAACGTCGGCTACGTCTCGAATCCCGAGTTCACGGCCGAGGGAACGGCAGTCGCCGACTTCATGCACCCCGATCGCGTCGTCGTCGGCGCCTTCGAGCCAGAAGACGCGGAGCGCGTGGTCGAGCTGCACCAGGGGATCGAGACGGAGTTTCTCCGCATCGACGTCGCATCGGCCGAGCTCGTCAAGCTCGCGTCCAACGCCTTCCTCTCGACGCGCATCAGCTTCATCAACGAGATCGCGAATGTCTGCGAGCTCGTCGGCGCCGACGTCGTGGAGGTCGCGCGCGGCGTCGGCCTCGACCACCGGCTCGGGCCGCACTTCTTCCGCGCCGGAATCGGCTTCGGAGGCAGCTGCTTCCCGAAGGACGTCACCGCGCTGAAGCAGCTCGCCGGCAACTCCGGCTACCCGTTCCTGCTCCTGCAGGCGGTGTGGGAGGTGAACGAGTTGCAGAAGCGGCGGGTCGTGCAGAAGCTCCAGCAGCGGCTCGGCAGCCTCCGCGGGCGCACGGTCGCGCTGCTCGGACTCGCGTTCAAGCCGAACACCGACGACATGCGCGAGGCGCCGAGCCGGGTCATCGCCTACCGGCTGCTCGCCGAGGGCGCGGACGTGCGGGCGTGGGATCCGGTGGCGCGGCCGACCGACCTCCAGGGTGTCGAGATCTGCGATTCGGTGCTCGAAGCCGTGCGCGGCGCAGACGCCGCGGTGATCGTGACCGAGTGGCCGGAGCTGAAGGAGCTCCCGACCGCCGAGGTGCGTGACGCGATGGCGCGGCCGCTCATCGTGGACGGCCGGAACCATCTCGACCCCGCTGTCGTGGCGGCCGCCGGCTTCGAGTACGAGGCGATCGGCCGCCCGACCCGAGCAACGCCGGGCGGCGTAAACGGGAGCCCCCAACCGTCCCGCGACCGCGAGTCGACCGCCTGATGGAGGCACTCCTCCTTGCGGGTGGCAAGGCGGAGCGGCTCGGCGAGGCGGCGCAGGGGCTGCCGAAGCCGCTCGTGCCGGTCGGAGGCCTGCCGCTGGCGGCCTACGCAGTGGCCCGGCTCGTCGAGTCCGGCGTCACGCGCGTGATCGTCGCCTGCCGCGCCGGAGACGAGGAGGCGTTCCTCCAGGCACTCGCCGGACTGGGCGCCGAGGTCGAGGCGGCGGGGGAGCAGGAGCCGCTCGGTCGCGGCGGCGGCCTCCGGCTCGCGGCCAGCCGGCGACAGGAGGCAGGGCCGGTGCTCGCCCTCAACGGCGACGAGCTTCTCGACGTCGACTTTCGCGCGCTCCTCTCCGAGCACGAGGCGAGCGGCGCTGCAGGGACGATCGTCGTCGCCCAGGTTCGCTCCCCGTTCGGCGTCGTCGAGGTCGAGGAGGACGGGACGATCACCGGCTTTCGCGAGGCGCCGCTGCTCGAGCACTGGGTCAACTCGGGCGTCTACGTGCTCGGCGAGGACGCGCTTGCGCTCCTGCCGGAGAAGGGCGACCACGAGCAATCGACCTTCCCGCAGCTCGCGCAGGAGCGACGGTTGCACGCGCACCGGCACAAGGGCGTCTGGCTGACCGTGAACACGCCGAAGGATCTCCGCCGTGCCTCCGAGTTCATCGAGGAGCATCCCGACTGGCGGCCGCGGAAGCAGCTCGCGTGAGCCTCGACTCGCCGAACTACGGCTCCCTCGACCGTTTCGCGTTCGAGGCGCGGCGGGTCGAGAAGCCGTGGGGCTGGGAGCTGATCTGGGCGCATGCCGACGCCTACGTCGGAAAGGTGCTGTTTGTGCGGGAGGGCGAGTCGCTCTCGCTGCAGTTCCACCGGGAGAAGGACGAGAGCTGGTACGTGCGGAGTGGCCGCGCGCGGCTCGAGCTCGGCGAGGCGGGCCAGGAGGCGCTGGATGAGGAGGTCGTCACAGCAGGGGCGTGCTTCCACTACCCGCCCGGCACCGTGCACCGGGTCACGGCGCTCGAGGACACGACGATTCTCGAGGTCTCGACGCCACATCTCGACGACGTCGTCCGGCTCGAGGACCGCTACGGACGCGAAGGCACCAGCGACGCCTGACCGCGTCCTGCGTTGGGACGGCTGCGTCAACGTCCGCGACCTCGGCGGGCTGCCGCTCGCCGGAGGCGGCGAGACGGCGTACCGCGTCGTCGTGCGGGCCGACGCGCTCCCCCTGCTGACTGCGGCGGGCCGGCAAGCGCTGCTTGGCTACGGCGTCTCGCTCGTCGTCAACCTTCGTCCCGAGCGCGAGGACGACGAGGATGCGATGGACGCCCTGCCCGTCCCCGTCGTGCGTCTGGCCATGGATCCGCGCCCCGTAGCGGCCGCGTGGGAATGGCCGACGATGCGCGAGGCCTACCTCGGCCTCGCCGACCGC
This sequence comes from Gaiellaceae bacterium, assembly GCA_036494245.1. GTDB lineage: Bacteria > Actinomycetota > Thermoleophilia > Gaiellales > Gaiellaceae > Palsa-739. The sequence goes on along the minus strand of DASXOM010000228.1, from coordinate 792 downwards.
TATCGCGCCGAGCTCGCGCAGGCGCTGACCCTGCTCGGTGCTTCGGAGCCTCCGGTCGCCGTCCACTGCGCCGGCGGCCGTGACCGGACGGGTATCGCGTGCGGGATGGCCTTGTGGCTCGCCGGCGCGGAGCCGGATGCGATCGCCGCCGACCATGCGCTGAGCGATGTGCATCTCGTCGAGCGCAGCGCGAGCTGGCTCGCGCAGTCGGCCGACGAGGAGGAACGAGCGCGGCGGGAACGCGTGGTCCGGCCGCCGGGCCGCACGCTCGTCGATGTTCTCGAGGAGATCGAGGGGCGGGAGGGCATCCGCAACCTCCTCGTGGGCGCGGGGGCCGACGAGCCCGCACTCGACCGGCTTGTCGCACGGCTCCGCGGCGAGGCTTGACACGGCTCTGTTAAGGTCGGGCAGATGGATGCGCTCCACGTCTCGCACGCGGCCGCACGCACCGGCTGGTCCGCGCGCATGCTCCGCTACCTCGAGCAGGCCGGGCTCGTCGTCCCGTCGCGCACGCCGGCGGGCTATCGGCTCTACGGCCTGCGCGAGCTGAACCAGCTCCGCTCGCTCGCCGAGCTGCGGCGCCGCTTCGGCCTCGGGATCGGCGACATCGCCTTCGCGGCGCGGCTGCGCCGGGAGCCCGAGCTCCGCACTGCGATCGACGGCTGGCTCGCCGACGTCGAGGACGCGTCCTGGGTGGAGTGGGAACAACGCAAGCACGAACGACTTCTCGCCGCATAACGAAAGGAACAGATGGCAGCGACGCAGCGCTACGACGTGAAAGACCTCGCCCTC
>DASXOM010000227.1:0-13470 GCA_036494245.1 Gaiellaceae bacterium | reverse complement strand
GCCAGGGCTTGGTGCCAACCCCGCCAAGCGCCAATCGGACATCCGCGACGATATCGTCTTCGATCTCGAGCGCCGCACAGACTGAGACCAATGCGAACTCGTACGACTGCCGATCGCGGAACTTGAGGTACAGGGATTCGGCCGCTAGCGGCGAGGGAGGGAGATCAATCGCCGTGATCAGCTCGCCGTGGGCGAGCGGATGCTCAAGCTGCGGCGTCTCGCCCGGGAGAAGGTAGAAGTCGTCGATTGCGATCGTTCGCCGCCCGCCGAGGCTGGCGGTGTGTACGACAGCGTCAAACGCGACCAGTGCGACAGCGACGTCCGATGGGTGCGTGGCGATGCAACTCTCACTGCCGCCGAGAATGGCATGGCCGCGATTCAAACCCTCGAGTGCCGAACAGCCGGTCTCTGGTTCGCGCTTGTTGCACGGTGAGACACTGTCGCGGAAATAGGTACAGCGGACGCGCTGACAGAGGTTCCCACCCATCGAAGCCATGTTGCGAAGCTGCTCTGAGGCGCCCAGCAGAAGCGCTTCCGAGACGCCCGGAAAGCGCTCTTTGATGATCGGCGTCCGGGCGACGTCGCTCATCCGGGCCAGACCACCGATGCGGATCGTCCCGTCAGGCAACTCCTCCACGTCGCGCAGCGGGAGGTCGTTGATGTCGACGAGACGGTCGTTGTGCTCGACAGCGAGGCGCAGCAGATCGATCTTCGTCGTCCCGCCGGCGAGGAACGAACTGCCGGGATCGCCGGCGACGAGCGAGATCGCCGACTCGACGTCGCTGACGCGCGCGTAGCTAAGCGGTTGCATCGCGCACCTCGCGGATCGCCGCGCGAATGTTCGGATACGCAGCGCAACGGCAGATGTTGCCGCTCATGAACTCTGCGATTGCCTCGTCGGTCGACGCGTTGCCCTCTTCGATCAGGGCGATTGCCGACATGATCTGGCCGGGTGTGCAGTAGCCGCACTGAAACGCGTCATGCTCGACGAACGCGCGCTGCATCGGATGCGGTTCGCCATCGGGGGCGATGCCCTCGATCGTCGTTACGTCATGGCCTTCACAGGTCACTGCAAGCGTCAAGCAGGAGAGAACACGCCGCCCCTCGACCCAGACCGTGCACGCGCCGCAGGTTCCCTGGTCGCATCCCTTCTTCGAACCGGTGAGCTCGAGATGCTCACGGAGTGCATCGAGCAGACTGGTGCGCGGCTCCAGGTCGAGCAGACGGTCGGCACCGTTGACGCGTAGGTTGACGAGCGAGCTCGTCATTCCACGCTTGCGTTCTGTGGCTGCGAGCCCGGCGGCGTCGACCCGCGTCTTCGTTGCCACTAGCCGTCGCCTCCGGCTGGTGAACGGGCCGCGCTACCCGAAGCCGAGAACGCCGCGGCCGACGGGGTTGTCAGGCCGCCGATGATCAGTCGCATGAGAGCCATGAGAGCTCCTTGATTAGCCGAGAAAGAACAGCGTGTGTCACCACGACAGCGTCGCGGCGAAGTCAGCGCAGCGCATCGCGGCGAGCCGCGAATCGTTACCGCGGTTACCCGCTAGCAGCGGTTCCGGGCTGCCGGGATGTGCTACGTGCGCGCGGCGAGCGACCATGGGTGAGATTTGGGCCGGCCGCGCTGCGCGCCGGCGCGCCTCAAGAGATGCTGACCGGGTGCAGATCCGCTGCCTCATCGTTGATGACAACCAACCTTTCCTCGACGCGGCGCGCCTGCTGCTCGAACGTGAAGGCGTGGCGGTTGTCGGGGTTGCGACGACGAGCGCCGAAGCGCTGCGACTCGAGGAGCAGCTTCGGCCGGATGTCGTGCTGGTCGACATCCGGCTCGGTGACGAAAGTGGCTTTGACCTCGCACGGCGGCTGAGCGGCACGGTGATCCTGATCTCCACGTACGCGCAGAGCGAGTACGCCGAGGAGATCGCAGCGAGCCCGGCGGCGGGATTCATTCCCAAGGCTCAGCTGTCGGCGTCTGCGGTGCTGCGCCTTGCCGGCGCCGCAACCGATTAAGGACGCTAGCGGGCGTTGAGGTACGTGACCACCGCGAGCACACGGCGCTGATCGTCCTCGCCCGCAGGCAAACGGAGCTTCCTGAGGATGGCATGGACGTGCTTCTCGGTGGTCGACTCGGTGATCCACAGCGTATGAGCAATGCCTGCGTTCGAGCGGCCTTCGGCCATCAGGGCGAGCACCTCCCGCTCGCGCGGCGACAGGACGTCGAGCGGGTCTACGGCGCCGCGCGCAGCGATGAGCTCCTGTACGAGTGCAGGATCGACCACCGAGGCGCCCTTGACGATCCGCTTGAGCGTGTCGACGAAATCGTCGACGTCTGTGACCCGGCTCTTGAGCAGGTAGCCGCTCCGCTCTCCACTCGCGAGCAACGCGGTCGCGCGCTCGACCTGCACGTGCGCGGAGAGAGCGACGACGGCGGTATCCGGAAACTTCTCGCGGATCGCCTCGGCGGCTTCGAGGCCCTCGGTCGTGTGTGTGGGCGGCATGCGGATGTCGACGATCACGAGGTTAGGCCGAAGCTCTTGCACCAAGTCGATCAGCTCGAGGGCGTTCCCGCACTGACCCACCACGTCGAAACCGAAACGCTCGAGCAGGCCGGCGAGACCCTCGCGCATGAGAACCTCGTCGTCCGCCAGCACGACCCGGGTCGCGTTTGTGCTCATAGCAACGATTATGGGCTACCGTGACGGAATGAGCACATCCGCCCCACCGGCGGATCCGCGCGACGAGCCTCATCGACTCGTCGAGGAGCAGGCCGCGTTGCGACGCGTCGCGACGCTCGTGGCGTCGGGCGCGCCGTCGGCAGAGGTGTTCCCAGTGGTCGCGCAGGAAGTAGCACAGGTCATGCACATGCCGATGGTCGGGATCTATCGCTATGACAGCGACGGCCTGACGACGGTCATCGCCACCTGCAGCGACCGTCCTTACGTGCTCCAGCCGGGAACACGATGGCCGCTCGACGGCCAGTCGATGGTCGCGCAGGTACAACAGACCGGCCGTCCGGCTCGGGTCGAGGACTACACAGACCTTCCCGGCGCACTTGGTGCCGGAGCTCGTGAATCGGGCCCCAACGCGACTGCGGGAGCCCCGATCGTCGTCAACGGCTCTGTCTGGGGAGCGATGGGAATGTCGTCGCCGGACGCGCCGCTCCCCGACCATGCCGAGGATCGGCTCGCGGAGTTCACCGAGCTGGTGGCAACCGCGATCGCCAACAGCCAGGCCCAGGATGAGCGCACGAGGCTCGCGGAGGAACAGGCCGCACTGCGGCGGGTCGCGACGCTCGTCGCATCGGGCGCGCCACCGGCCGAAGTGTTCGAGGCCGTGGTAACTGAAATCGGTCAACTGTTTCCCGGAGCGAATGCCGCAGCTCTGAGCCGCTACGAGACGGACAACGAGCTGACAATGATCGGCAAGTGGAGCCGAACAGACGGGTACGTCCCCGTTGGAGCGCGTTACCCTCTCGTCAGGGGTACGGTCGGGAGCCTCATTGATGAGACCCGCCGGCCTGGGCGGGTCGAGGTGAACGCTCAGGCCTTCCCTTCGCTCCCGGCCGTCATCCGCGATCTCGGTTGGGTCTCGGTAGTTGGCGCGCCGATCCTCGTCGAGGGTCGGCCCTGGGGGTTGGTGGGCATCTCCTCGGCCACTGAGCAGTCGTTGCCTCCCAGCACGGAGGAACGGCTCACGGAGTTCACCGAGCTCCTGGCGACGGCGATTGCGAACGCCGAAAGCGGCGAGGCGCTGACGCTGCTGGCGGAGGAGCAGGCGGCGTTGCGGCGGGTGGCGACGCTAGTTGCAGCGGGGGCGCCACCGGCGGAGGTGTTCGAGGCCGTAAGCGCGGAGGTGGCGGCATTGATTGGGGCGGACGGTTCCGCTCTTATGCGCTACGAGGGAGACGGGACGTTCACCACGGTGAGCGGCTGGACGCCCGAGGGAGGCATGAGCACCCTCGGCATGCGCTACCCACTCGAAGGCTCCCTTTCCGGCCTGATCCTCGAGACCGGCCGGCCCGGACGCGTCGACCGCATCGCAGACGCGCAAGGCGAGGCGCAGGAGGACGCCCGCAAGTTGGGCTTTCAGTCGTCAGTGGGAGCGCCGCTCACCGTGGAGGGCCGCCTCTGGGGCATGTTGGCCGTCGCTTCGAAGAGCGAGCAGCCGCTGCCCGGCGACACCGAGCAGCGAGTGGCCGAATTCGCCGAGCTTTTCGCGACCGCTATCGCAAACAGCGAGGCGCACGAGCAGCTCGAGCAGCTCGCCGACGAACAGGCAGCACTGCGACGGGTGGCCACGCTCGTCGCCGACGGAGCAACTCCGCACCGGGTCTTCGACGCTGTCCGAGTCGAGGTGGCACGGATGTTCAACGCCCCCCTCAGCGTGCTGCTCCGCTACGACGCCGACGGCACGGCGACCGTGCTTGCAACTGCCGACGGCTACCTCGACCCAATCGGGAGGAGCTGGCCCGTCGAGGGTGACAGCAGCGCGATCGCGCAGGTCTGCCGAACCGGCGCCCCGGCACGTGCCGACTACACCCGGCCCGCGCACGGCCCGATCGCGGCCGCCGCGCATGCCGTAGGTGCGCAGTCCGCGGTCGGCGTGCCCGTCGTCGTCGACGGAACTCTGTGGGGCGTCATGGCTGTAGGCTCGCGCGAAACCGAGCCGCTGCCGGCTGACTTCGAAGGCCGGCTGGCGCAGTTCACGGAGCTCCTCGCGACGGCGATCGCCAACGCCGAGGGCCGCGCCGAGTTGGACGCCTCACGCGCACGAATCGTCGCCACGGCCGACGCGACCCGGCGCCAGATTGAACGCGACCTGCATGACGGCGCTCAGCAGCAACTGGTTTCGCTCGCGCTCGCGTTGCGCGCGGCGCAGGCGACCGTTCCCGAGGAGCTTGAGCAGCACCGAAGCGAGCTGGGCCGCGTCGTAGACGGACTCACCACTGCGCTCGATGACCTCCGCGAGATCGCCCTTGGAATCCATCCGGCGGGGCTCTCGGAGGATGGGCTGACGCCGGCGCTCAAGCGACTCGTTTCCAGGTCGCCGCTTCGCGTCAACCTCGGCGTCCGAGCAGATGGGCGGTTTCCGGAACCTGTCGAGGTGACTGCTTACTACGTCGTGTCGGAGGCGTTGACGAACGCAGCCAAGCACGCGGATATCGCGGTTGTGGACGTCGCGGTGGCCGCTCACGCCGGCGCTCTCCGTCTGGAGGTTCGCGACGACGGGCGTGGTGGCGCGGACCCGGTCGAGGGTTCGGGACTGCTCGGTCTGAGGGACCGCGTCGAGGCGATCGGGGGGACGATGCGTCTGACGAGCCCGCCGGGTGCGGGCACGTCGTTGCACGTCGAGTTGCCGCTCCGCGATCAGGCCGCTCGCCGCTAACCCACGCCAACGTTACGCGGCCGCGCGGCTCTGATCTGCTTGCACTCCGTCGGCCCCGATCCCGACGCGTCCCGTGATCCGCGAGCCACTCACGTCGCGCGGACTCTCCCGGCGCGAGTCCGTCGGGGTGGAGCGGCCGCGGCGCCATTGGCGACCTACCTCCCCCTTGGGGACAGGCTTTGGGGACAGGTTCGGGGTCGGGCCGGGAGGCTCAGGGCATCTCGAGGAGGGTAGGCCGGGCAAAGCAAACGGCCTAAATGCAGCGAAAACGAGGCGGGAAGCGCTTCGCCTCCGACTCGCGACACACTAGGAAACCTCCATGGTAAGGAGGGGGTCGACGGTTCGAGTCCGTCAGAGGGCTCTGCGAATAGCCTGCAAAACCGCATCTTTTGCGTGTTTCCGTTGCCAATCTAGACACGCAAGGGACCGCTGAGGGAACATTAGGGAACACTTTGACCCCTTCTTTGATCGAGAGGCGGTCAAGGGCAAGCTGGACGGGCACTCCGCATCGGGCTGATCCCGGTTGAGCTGGGCGCGCGCCCCGCGCCCTATCTCGGTGGCAGCGTGCGGGAGGAACCCTCCGCCACTGCTGCCTCAAGAACTGCCGCTACAGATCTGGCGGCCACGCGCGCAGGTGCATATCCCTTTCCGCCCAACTAGCCGGAGATGGCGATCAGGAGCCGGGGTCGCTCTTCCGGCGAATACGCTTGGCGACCTTGCCGGACAGCCTGTCGGTTGCCGACCTGGCGGCGTCGCCGGTGTCGTTCGCGAGTCGCTTCGCGACGCCGACACCTTCCGTGCCCAGTCCAACCGCAGTGTCTCTCGCGTCGCCGCTGAGTCGTCGGGCGGTATCGATGCCCTCGCTGCCCGTTTCCAGCGCCGCGTCTTTCGCGGAGATCGCGGCGTCCGTCCAGCGACGTGCCTCCAGCGGTGTGCGCTCCTGCTCGATTCCGAGTCTGGCCTGGAATGCGGTCACGGAGGCGCCGACGTGGTTGCTCGATTCCACGACCGCCCGCGACTTGGTCGGATGCATCAGCACCTTCGTGTTGGCAGTGCCTGCAGCAGCTTCCAGCCGTGCCATCAGCTGCCCGGTGGTGTACGAGATGGCGTCGAGTCGACGCTGTCTCGCGGCCTGCAGACCGATGCGGTGCCCGTCGAGATCGTCCGGTGCCGTCTCAAGTACGCGGTCGAGTTCGAGCACCGAGATCGCGTCCTGAAGTTGGAAGCAGCGGGCTAGGACCGCGAGCCACTCACGGGCCGTGCGCTCGGCATCCTTGGTCGCCTTCGCCAGCTCGCCGACATCTTGTTTGTGTTCGAGCTTGTCGGCGAGGGCGTCGAGTTGGAGCAGTGCGTAGGCCTGTGTGTCGGCGATTGTCCCCGACGTGGCCTGGATCTTCGACCACGTGACGTCGTTGACTCGACCGACGTGATCCCTGATGGTCATGGCCTCGTCGATCTGCAGCCCGACGCCGATTGTCTGAGCCAGAACCGTGTCCTTCTGCGCACGGAGAACGTCGTCGAGCTTCGCGTCGATGGTGGCGAGATAGGCCGTGATCTCGGCCATCTGTTGCTGCATCGCGAGCTGCGACATGATCCCAGCGACACCCGCCAGCATCGCCGGGTTCGTGAGCATGGCTCCGGGTTTCGTCGTGATCTGTAGCCACGACTTGACCTCGCCAGGCTTGCCGATCATCGCGTGTTCGACGCCCGGTGTCTTGGTGGGCGTCAGACCGTACTTCTTGACCTTCTGCGCGGATTCCGCGGTGAGCTTGACCCAGCGCCCGGAGTTTGCCGCGATTTCCGAGCCGACCTGTGCAGCCGCGGCACCGGTGCTTAGCGCGGCCTTGATCCGATGCAGTTCGAGCTCTTCCGACGGCAGTTCCTCCGTGGCGAGGAAGCGCTCCACAGCAGTCGAGTCGCCAATGACCGCCAAGCCGTCGCCGTCACTGATCAGCTGAATCTCCTGGTTCATCGCGGCTGCGGCAGCAACGGTATCCGAGGCTCTGGTCGCGACGACCAGCGAGTCAGTTCGTTCCTTCCGATGTGGGGGCGATCGACGAAGTCCCGCGTCCATAGGACGAGCTCGAACTCGCCGGCAGAGCGGCACGTCAGTTTTGCGACGGTACGATCGGTATGACCCCGTCGAGACGCATCGCATACGTGAGCAGGAGCAGACAGCACAGTTCCTCAGGCCCACGACGGCTCCGCCGGACGAGCTCGATCGCCTTCAGCAGGTGATCCGACGTTCGGGGCGCGCCGGCGAGCGGCAGCAGGCAAGCGAGCGGAGCTGCGATCAGCCGCACCCGCTCCAACCGCCACCGAGCAAGCTCGGTTCGCGCGAACGAGAAGACGGCCTCCGCCGCGCGCTCCGGCGTAAGAGGGCCGACCAGGGCTTGCGCCGCGCCCGCTTCCTCCTTCGACCACACGCTCTCCGGATGCAGGAGGCTCGCTAGCACGTTCAGCGGCCCGGGCGCCGTCTCGACGGTCGCTTCGCGTCTGACGACGAGCCACCGCGGCGGCGGCAGGAGCTCTGAGAGCGCGGCCGTCGCCACTCCGGCCAGCAACGGCTCACGGGCATGCTCGGCTCCAACCGCCGATACGAGCGCACGCCAGGCTGGCGGCGCCAGCTGGTCGGCGAGGCCTGCGAGCCGCCGCGCCTCAGCCTCGGAGATGCCTGCGATGAGCTCCTCGACTACTGCCTTCGACACCCGTTCGGTGTCGACAGGAAGCGCCGCAGCGATCCGCGCGGCAGCCGTGCTCGACGCCGGCCGCAGCAGAGGCTGCTCGTTGGCGAGCGCGAAGACGGTGGTCGCGGCGACACGCGCCGTCGGGCTGCTCCAGACGTCCATCGTCATGAGCAGGAAGCTACGGCCGAGAGAAGATTCGCGCTAGTCGCTCTTCGAGACGTGTCGCGACGGGACAGTGGTACGGCAGCACTCGGGCTCGCCGCGCACGACCAGGCATCACCAAGCAGCAGGACCAATAGGGCTTTGCGCCGCTCGTTCGCGTACTCTGATCGTAAGAGGAGGCCAGAATGACGTTCGACAGGATCACCGTTCGTGCCGAGCAGATGGGCGGCGTCCCCTGCATCCGCGGCCTTCGAATCCCCGTCGCCACCGTGGTCGGGATGGTCGCCGACGGCATGGCAACGGATGAAATCCTGGCCGCATACCCCGACCTCGAGGCCGCCGACGTCGAAGAGGCGCTCCGCTACGCAGCTCAGGCGGTGCAGGAGCGCGAGCTCCCGCTCGCCGCCGGTTGAGGTTCCTCATCGACAACGCGCTCTCGCCTCGGCTCGCTGAGAAGCTTCGAGCAGCCGGACACGACGCCGTACACGTCCGCGACTACGGGCTTCAAGCAGCAGCCGACGAGGAGATCTTCGACCGCGCGGCCGCGGAGGACCGGATCCTCGTGTCGGCCGACACCGACTTCGCCACGCTCCTCGCGACCCGCAGCGCCGACCGTCCTTCCGTCGTCCTGTTCCGTCGAAGCACCGAACGGCGGCCCGAGCAGCAGGCGACGCTTCTGCTCGCGAACCTCGACGCAGTCGCAGACGAACTCAAAGCGGGCGCCGTCGCCGTCTTCGAGCCGCAACGCATCCGGATCCGCCGGCTCCCGCTCGGCGGCTGAGGCCCACCGCCGAGGGAACACTGAGGGAACAGCAACGCGGGCACGCGCGTCCACGCGCGACTACTCGTTCTTGCTCGATCCCTTCCGTTTGCGGGATTTTCGTGCCCGCGGCTTTCCGCCCGTGCCCTCGGTTCCCGCGCCGCCGCTGAATGGTAAGGAGGGGGTCGACGGTTCGAGTCCGTCAGCGGGCTTTCAAAAGGCCAGCAAATGGCCTTTTTTGTTGCCTCAGCGGCGTACGCCACTCGCTCGATCGTCCCTCAACCTGTCCCCAAGAACTGTCCCCAACATCTCAGCAGCCCTGGACTCTTGGCTCGAGCAAAGGCGCCGGACTTCATCGAGCACCTCCGTAGTAGGGAGGTGATGAGCAGCCGACGATCACACCGACGAGCTGACTGAAGCTGTGCGGCCCATCCCAGGAACAGTCGGGGAAGTCCGGGCAAGCGACCGTGATCGGTCCAGCATGGGAGTGGATGAACTCCCCGCCCCTGCACTGCGACCAAGCCTTTTACCCGTGGAGAGCTCCGCTGCGCGGTGACGCGTGAGCAGAACAACCGCGACCACTTCCACAGCGACACCCCCGTGGAGGGGCCGGCATCCAGCCCGGCCCCTCCCCGCCTCCTCCGTGATCCCTCTCACGCACTCGGCGGCATGAGCTGGAGCTGTCCGGTCCACGTGTCGTAGCGCGGGTCGCCGCCCACGAGGCCCGTGAAGTTGCTTCGCTGGTGGACCTGCGCGCCCGCGAACGAGCCCTCCGTGACCGTGCCGTTCAGCACGATGAACCCGGCCGGGCTGACAGTTCCTACCATCTCGGCTGTGAACGAGATGTCGCCGACCGTGATCCACTCGGTCAGCGTCAGCTGGCCGCCCTTTCCGGTGCCCCGGAAGCTCGTGACCTGCATCTCGAGCGTTCCGCCGTCTCCCGCGCTACCTAGGCAATGACCGAGGAGTTCGTCGCACGTCTTGGCGTACGGGATCACGATCGGCTTGCTGGACGCCGACGCCTGCGCCGCCCCGAACGCGACGACCCCGACCGCCGCAACGACGGCCAGGAGCAATCCGACGATTGCCTTGATGCTGGTCATGTCTTCCTCCTTTGGTTGTCGATCGCTCCGCGCGCTTCCAGGCCTACGCCCTCGGCGATCGGATCCGCCTCCCGCTGCATCCGGTCGTGCAGCATCGCCGCCCGCTCGAGCTTGCGGCGGCCGCGCGCGATGTGCCAGTCAACGGTCTTGAGGCTGAAACCCAGCTCGTCGGCAATCGCGCGGCGGCTCCGGCCCTGGGCGACGAGCAGCACGATCTGCTGCTCGACCGCAGACAGCTCCGGAACGCCCATCTGGGAGACCTCCTCTTCCGTTGACACCGCCAGGCTGCGACTCGCCGCTGACGCGCCGCTGACGCGCCCGTGACGTCTTTGCTCATCGCGGATGCGCTGCGACAATTCGCTTCGAGGTGAAGTTCGAGCTCCTTGGTCGGCTGGAAGTCGTAGACGGCGGGCGCGACGCCGCGCCGCGGCGCCGGAAGCAGCGGGCGTTACTCGCGCTGCTGCTGCTCCGGGCCGGAGAGATAGTCACGGCGGACGAAGCCGTCGACGCGATCTGGGGCGCGCGGCCGCCGCCGACGGCCCGCAACGCAGTGCAGGGTCATGTCGCGACGCTGAGGAAGCTGCTCGGGCGCGACCGCATCGCGACTCACGAGTCCGGCTACACGTTCCGGCTCGAAGAGGACGAGCTCGACCTCCATCGCTTCGAGTGGCTCCTGTCCGATGCCCGCGGCCGACCGCCGCAGGAGCAGGCAGACCTGTTGACCGAGGCACTCGGGCTCTTCCGCGGTGCCCCTCTCCAGGACTTCCGCTACGACGACTTCGCGCGCGTCGAGGCGGCCCGCATCGACGAGCTGCGGCTCCGCGCCCTCGAGCTCGAGATTGACGCGGAACTCGCGCTCGGGCGCCACGACGACGTCGTCCCCCCGCTCGAGCGACTGATCGCCGAGGAGCCCCTGCGAGAGCGCTTCCGTGGGCAGTTGATGCTCGCGCTGTACCGCGCAGGCCGGCAGGCCGAGGCGCTCGAGGCATACCGGCACGCGCGCTCGACCCTCCTCGGCGAGCTCGGAATCGAGCCGGGGCCGGAGCTGCAGCAGCTGGAGCGCCAGATCCTCAACCAGGATCCCGGGCTTGCCACGCCCTCCGCCATCGTCGTCGCCGCTCGCCTGCCGACACCGGCGACGCCGCTGATCGGGCGCGAGCGGGAGCTGGCCGAAGCGCGGCGCCTCCTCCTGCGCGACGATGTGCGCCTGCTCACGCTCACGGGCGCGGGCGGAATAGGCAAGACCCGGCTCGCGCTCGAGGTCGCGCGCACCGCTGCGGCGCACTTCTCCGACGGTGTCTTCTTCGTCCCGCTCGCCTCGCTCGCCGACCCGGAGCTGGTGGTGCCGACGATTGCGAGAGCGCTTGGAGTCAGCGAGACCGAGGGTACGCCGCCCGGGGATCTGATCGCGGATCGGGTCGCCGACCGGCGGACGCTCGTGCTCCTCGACAACGTCGAGCACGTCATCGCCGCCGCGCCCGGGGTAGGAACGCTGCTCTCGGCTGCGGCAGGCCTCAAGCTGCTCGCGACAAGCCGCGAGCCTCTACGGCTGTACGGCGAGCATCTCTATCGCGTCCCGCCCCTCGAGAGCGCCGCGGCGACAGCGCTCTTCTGTGACCGCGCGGAGGCCGTCGGCGCGATCGGCGACCGCGGCGGAGCGGACAGCGCCGCGGTCGCCGAGATATGCCGCCGGCTCGACGGCCTGCCGCTCGCGGTCGAGCTCGCCGCCGCCCGCGCAGACGTCCTGCCGCTCGAGGCACTGCTCGCGCGACTAGGCGAGCGCCTCGAGCTCCTGACGGATGGCCCAGTCGACCAGCCGCCGCGGCTCCAGACGCTCCGTCGGACACTCGACTGGAGCGCCGAGCTCCTGACGCCGGAGGAGCGTGACCTCTTCGCCCGACTGTCGGTCTTCGCCGGCGGCTGGACGATCGAGGCTGCCGAGGCGGTCTGCGGCGGCGGCGGCGCGGTCGAGCGCCTGGCGGCGCTTGTCGACAAGAGCCTCGTGCAGCTTTCCTCTGGCGACGCCGAGCCGCGGCAGGCGATGCTCGAGACGATCCGCGAGTACGCGCGGGAGCTGCTCGAGCGTGAATGCGCGGCGGAGGAACCTGCACGCCGCCACGTCGAGTACTTCCTCACGCTCGCTGAGCAGGCAGAGCCCCACCTGCGCGGGGCGCCGGGTCCGTGGCTCGACCGGCTCGAGCTCGACGAGGACAACCTGCGCGCCGCGCTCGAACGCCTGGAGGCGCGGGGCGAGGCGCAGTTCCTAGAGCGGCTGGCAGGGGCGCTGTGGCGGTTCTGGTACCTGCGAGGCCGCCTCGGCGAAGGACGCCGCCGTCTCGAGCAGGCGCTGGCGGCCGGCAAAGCCGCGACCCCCGCTCGCGTGAAGGCGCTGATCGGCGCCACGGTGATGGCCACCAACACCGGCGAGGAGGCCGCGGCGACGGCGTGGGCCGAGGAGGCGCTCGCCGTAGCCGACGAGCTCGGAGACCGCTGGAGCGCGGCCTACGCGACGTTCATGCTCGGCAACCTCGCGCCCGACCGCCAGCGCGCCTGCGCGCTCTACGACGAGAGCATCGGCGCGTTCCGTGCGCTAGGCGACGAGCACAGCGCGCTGCTCGCGTCACGTCACCTCGCCTTCGCGTACGAGACCCTCGGCGAGGCCGCCGAGGCGCGTACGCTCCACGAACAGAACCTCGCCTGCGCTCGCTCGACGGGGAACCAGCGGATGGAGGCGAGCAGCCTCGGCGCCCTCGCCGACTACACGATGGAGGAAGAGCGCGTCGACGAGGCGATCGCGTTGCTTCGTCACAGCCTGCGCATTCACCGAGAGCTCGGCGACGTCCTTGACACCGGCGTCGATCTCTGCCGCTTGGCGGCCGCGCTCGCGGCAGCCGGCGACGCCGTGACCGCCGCGCGGCTCCTGGCGAGCTCTACCATCGTGCCCGACGAGGTCAGCAGACGCCGCTTCGACGTAGATCGGCTTAACGACGAAACGACGTCACGGATTCGCGCGCAGCTCACGGACACAGCCTTCGCCGACGCGTGCGCCGAGGGACGGGAGCTCACCCTCGACCAGGCCGTCGACCTTGCGCTCGACCCACGCGTCACCCGGGCGATGGAGCAGCGAGAAGGAGACGGCAGCACGTAGGTCCAACTCGCGGCCGGTGGGCGCAGTCCTGGGGACAGGTTAAGGGGACAGGTTTAGGGTCCGTCGGGTCAACTCAAGGCGGCTTGGGAATAGCGTCCTTGTCCCGGGTGAGCCCGCTGATTTGCAGGGAAACGGCTATGTGAAGCGCTCATCGGAGGTCCCGCCGCGCAAGCGCGAAGCCTCCATGGTAAGGAGGGGGTCGACGGTTCGAGTCCGTCAGAGGGCTCT
>DASXOM010000226.1:0-23109 GCA_036494245.1 Gaiellaceae bacterium | reverse complement strand
GACGGCGCTGCGACGGGTTATCAGCAGCAGCCGCAGTGCTTCGCGGCGTTGGCCCGAGCGGGGACGCGCGGGCGTGTCGCTGGCCAGCGCTGCCCGCGCGGTGCGGATCGCGTCGAGCGAGTCGTCCTTGCCGGCCAGCCGTCGCTCCGCCCGCAGGGTGCGGCTGATCTCGAGCACGGCTTCGCCGTGCTCGCTCAGATAACGGGCAAGTCCCGCTCCGTAGCTGCCGCTGCCCTCGATCGCCCAGGCCCGCTTGCCCGCGGCCATCTGCTCGGCGAAGCAGAGCGCTTCCCGATAGCCGCGACCGTCCGCGCCGATCGCCCTCCTCGCGATCACAGCACCCGCAGGCGCCCTCACCACTGCCAGGACGTGCTGATCGCGATGGGTATCCACACCGATCACGTAGTCCAGTTCGTCTGCAAGCATCCGACCGATCCTCCGATTCCGTTCGCAGGGTCCGGTGGTGCCGGTCTGAAGCGAGGCAAACCGCGACGGCAGGTCGGTAAAGAGTCACGCCCCCAGGGCGGACAAGCTCCTGATCAAGCCAAAAGCGGACGCCAGACCGGCGCCGCCGCGCACGGGCGGACAGTTCATTCGCAAGGCACACGCAACGCGGCCAAACCCCTGACGAGTCACACCCGACACGGCGACAACCAGGCTGGCAATGCCCCCAGACAGACCAACCAGCCGAGTCTTACCGACCCCCGAGGCGCGGGACCTTAACCAGGCGTCGTGAGTGCCTCCATCTCCCACCTGTACCACTCGGTCAGTGTCTTCGCCACTGCTCGATCGGCATCCGGATTCGAGGCACCGCCCATCCGGTCACACCGAAAGCCGTCCAGCAAGCTCGCAAGTTCCTTGACAGAGGCGGCGGCATGCTCGTTTCGCCGTTCCTGTAGCCCGTCCCCCCACGTTGAACCGGATGGCCATAGTTCCTGACCGTCGTCGTAGGCACGACGAAGCACACTCACAACCTGACCGGTGTAGTTCGCGTACTCGTTCAGGGGCACCGGGCCAATCGGGTTCCAGACAGCCCACAGCAGGAGCGACAACCTCTCGTCGCCGCGCTTCCGCCACCAATCCGCCCACTCGTCAGCCACGTTCACCGACTCTAGGGGAGAGGACGCTGATCTGGGCCAGTGTTCCGGGATGACCCCTGGGGGCGGGACGCCCTTGAGAGCGGCGATGATTCTGACGATGCTACGAGCGTGCCACGGACTGGTATGGCGGAGGAGGCGAGCAGGCTTAGCGAGGTATTCGCACGATCTCAGCCAGATGTGGAGCTTCGCGGTGGCGCAAGCGACCGAGACATCGAGTCGCTCGTCCAGGGATTCGAAGGCTTACATCTGCCCGACGAGCTGATCGAGCTTCTCCGGGTCATCGACGGCTGTCCGCGGTGGTGGCTACTTCTCGATGTCGGTCCTTCGCTGAGCGCAGCAGAGATTCTCGCCGAGACGCGTCAGAGGGCAGGGATCGAATCCGGAGCCGCGGAGAGTGCCGACGCCTTTTGTCCTGGGTGGGCGGTCATCACCTCGGAGGGCTGGACCTTTGCGGCCGTGGTCGCCGAGTCCGAGCCGAGGCCTCGCTCGGCGGTGATCGACCTGTCATACGGCAACCAGGGCATCCCGGTCGTCGCGGCGAGCCTCACGGCCCTCGTTGCCGCGAGTGCGGACGCATGGGAGGCGGGCCTTCATCCGCACCAGAGTTCGCATGCGACCGAGGTTGCTCAGGCGGCATCTCGCGATGCGCACCAGAGACGCGGCGAACTGCTGCTGGAGCGCAGTCGTGAGTTTCCGTCGAGGGATGGTCTGACCGCGCGCGACTGCGTTGGGTTCTGGCCGTCAGCGTGGCCTCTTTCGTGGCCCGGCCGCGATGGTCACGAACCCATCCCGGTCTACCCGCCCCAGTCGCTAGAGGAGGTCTTGGCATTGCCTGGCTCGCACAGCGTCATCGAAGGCGACATCACGGAAGTCCGCGACCGTTGGGCGGTGATTCGCGATGAGGGCGCTGAAGCGTGGCTGTCCATCCCACCCGGCCTGGCCGACGGCCACGACGTTTCCGCCGGTTCCCGACTGCGCTTCAGCGTCTTGAACGATCACCAGCCGCGATGGCCAACCGACCCGCCTCAAGACGGACCGCCGCACGCGCTTCGAGTGACAGGCGTGTTCGAGATTTAGCCCGTCGTAGCCGAGCTAAAGCAACGTGGCCTGGGCCAGTGTTCCGGAATGACGCCTGAGCGGTTCTTGCAGAGGAACTCCAAGCGGCCCCATGACCATCGCCTAAAGATGCATTGGGGCGATGCCGATACACCTGATCGTGAAACCGCTGTGCCTCTTCGTCGGAGTCGTGGTGATTGGCTTGGGTGTGATTTTCGCGGGCCTACGCATGACGAATCATTCGGCGAACGCCAGTCCGGTGTTGACGACCCCCACGGTCCCCACGCCGCTCACGCAAGCGCAGTTTGATCGAGCAGGTAATGCGATCTGCGCTCGCTACTACCGCGTGGACGCGCCCCTCTCTAAGAAGCCGCCGAAGACCTTGAGAGCGGTGACGAGGCACCTGCGAATCTACACCGCGGCGTTCGACCGGCAAACAGCAAGCCTCCGGACGCTAGTGCCGCCTCCCAACGACGCGGGCATGTATAGGCGTTTGCTGCGTGGCGTGGGACGGGGCAGTCGCGACCTCCACGCGCTCCTTCATGACTTCGAGACCGGCCAATACCGACTTGGCGTGCTAAAGGCCAGGCAGCTGACCCCCGCGCTCGATCGGCGCCTCAATCGGCTCGCTCGCAAGCTCGGACTGAACATATGCGGGCTCACCGGCCGACAGGAGCGGGCGCGGTATGGATAGCGACGCTCGGCTCTGAGCAGACGCCTAGGTTCGGCGACCCTCGACTGGGCGAGTGTTCCGCTATGACCCCCGAGCGGTTGAGTCAGCGGCCGACCATTGCAGCCACTCGCGAATCGCTTCGGTTAGGCCCTGGCCGCTGCCGTTCGGTTCATCTATCCCGGTGAGCGCGACGTGCAAAGTTTTCGCCGACTCCCGGTCAAGGTGAAGGGTGAGCCATTCGCGCGGATCAAGGGGCGACGCCTTGCCAAACCAACCGGCGCTGTTGGCTTCCACCCACTCGACGATCTGCCGTGCTTCGGCCCCTGTAAGGCCCGGCACATCGAGCGACCAGTAGTGACCTTCTGACGCTGCGGGCATCGCGCACACCGTAGCGCTGAGGCGGGACCAGATCCGGGGGCGCGGCCTGTCGGCTGGGCCAGTGATGCGGAATGACGCCCTGAGCGCTAGGCCGAGTCGCGGCTGCGGTAACGGTCGTACGAACGCTTGCCGCCCCACACCCCGACGGCGAGCAAGGCAAACCCCCACCACTGCCCCCAGTACATGATCAAGACGCCCAGGGTCGCAGTGATTCCAGAACGCACAGCCCACCAATCCCAACTTGGTCCCCTGTTGGTCGGTCCGCGCTGCCCCTCCATCCCTCCGATATCGGCCAGCCTGCCCCAGGCCAACTCCAACATCTAGCGCCTGCGCCGTCGCCTGGGCGAGCGTCCTCTCACCTGACAGGCCCGCCAGGGCCACGCAGAGTCACGGTGTGAGCGGCCTCGATCCCCGCCGAGTCGTCGCGCGCAGAAGCCGCGGCGCCGGTCCCGCCTATCGGCGGGTTGCCGCCGCCGTGGCACCCTGCGTACTCAGGGCCCTCGCCGGGGATCGACCACCGCCAGCACCGCGAGCACCTGCGCGGTCCACTCGTGCGTCCAGTGGCCGGGGATCCACGCGTCTTCTAGCTCGCCAGCTGAGATCAACTTGCGCCGGACGTACAGCCAGTTACAGGCCCGAAGCGCCCGCATCGTCACGCCGGTCTCTCGCACAAGCCGCGCCGAGACGTAGTGCCGCCCGTTGCCGGCGACATTGTGCGCCATGTAGCCGGCCGCGTTCCTTGCCATGTACCGGGCTGCTTTTCGGTTCGAGGCCGAGTGCCGCCCCGTCTTTCGGTCGACGAAGCCGAACCCGTAGAACCCTCGCGGCACTTTCTCGCCCCGGTATTCGGCCCAGATCATCTGCCAGCGCTCCTCGGGAGACCAGCGCTCGATCTCTTGCCGCCACGCCTTCTCGAAGTAGCGCCGGACGCAGCGCGACCACGCCCGCTCGACCTCGCTCCCCATCGGCAGCAGCCAGTGGAAGTGCCAGACACCGCGCTTCTGCTCAGAGCGGACATTGCCGATCTGACGCGGCAGCTCGCCACCCCACTGGCGACGAATGAACCGATCAGCAGCCCGCTGCGCCGCCTCGAACAGCCGCGACGCCCGCGCCTGAGCAGACCAGTTCCAGACCTCCCGATAGGGATACTCGACCAGCCGCGAGTACTCCGCATTCCCGTCGCCGACACACCCAGCCACCAGGCGCTCCTCGTTGCCCCACGGAAGAACATCCTGGCCAGGAGGGGTCAGCGTGAGCAGCGAAACGGCGCCGCCGTAGTGACCGACGTTCGCGCCGAACTTCCGCTCGAGCGCGAGCCGCCTACCGCCAGCCGACGGCCGCTTCCAACGAGTCGCCACCGACCACCCGCCGCCCCAACGCGGCCCTCGGTCGACGTTGCATGTCCCCGCTCACGCGGCCTCGTCCAGCGCCAGTGCCACCTCGCGGAGCGCGATCGCCACCGCTGCTAGCGCAATGGCGGCAGCCATATGGCCCTCCGTGTCGCCAAGCGGTGCCCGCTCGACCTCCGACGCGGCGAGAACTTCGTAGTCCTGCGCCTTCGCGTTGAGCGCCTCACCCGTCCTCACGCCGTGTCCTCACATCGCTTTGGAGCCTTAGCTCACTGAGCTTGCGGCGAAGAGGCTCAGGAAGCCGGACCTCCGGCGACACGGGTTCGAATCCCGTATGCGCCTCTTCCCGTTCAGCTGGGGTCGCATGACCACCCAGCGGCAGATCGCTCGCCTCAAGCGTCGCATCGCGAAGCTCGAGCGCGAGGCCTGAAACGCTCGTCCGACCATCGCAGTACGCTCGGCCCAGCTTGTCCACCCATCTGATCGACGCCAGGGGAACCGTCGAGCCGAACGTCGACCCCAAAGGCGTCGAGTCGCGACTGCGGGACGGCGTCTTCCTCTGGCTCGACATCGACCACCCGACGGAGGCCGACTTCGGCCTGTTGCGCGACGTCTTCAAGTTGCATCCGCTCGCGCTCGAGGACGCTCGCAAGTTCGGCCAGCGGCCCAAGATCGACGACTACGACGACTTCACGGAGCTCGTGGTCTTCGGTGCCGTCGACGACCCCGAGCGCCGGAGCGGGCTCAGGCCGATCGAGGTGCACTGCTTCTACTCGGAGAAGTGGCTCATCACCGTGCACAAGGGAGAGTGCTCGGTCTTCGAAGACCTCCGGAACCAGACGCACAAGAAGCTGCAGCGCTACGAGGAAGGGCTTGGGATCCTATACCTCGTCGTCGACGACCTCGTCGACAGCTTCCTGCCGCAGTTGTCCGAGCTCGACGACGGGTTCGACGAGCTCGAGGACACGATCCTCATCGACCCGCAGCCCGCGTCGCTACAGCAGGCGATCACGATGAAGCGGCAGCTCGTGCAGTTGCGGAAGATCGTCAATCCGCAGCGCGACATGTTCGCCGGGGTCCTGTCCGGCCGCTACGAGCTTCCCGGCATGACCCCGGAGCACGAGCGCTACTTCCGGGAGATCTACGACCACCTGATCCGCGTCTCGGAGCAGCTCGACGACTACCGCGACCTCGCCTCGGGCACCACCGACCTCTACCAGTCGACGGTCGGCAACAAGATGAACCTGACCATGAAGCAGCTCGGGTGGGTCGCCACGTTCTTCCTGCCGCTCTCGTTCCTCACCGGGTTCTTCGGCCAGAACTTCAACTTCCTGGTCAGGAATGTGATCAACACCGAGTGGACGTTCTGGGTGCTCGGCATCGGGCTCGACCTCGCCGCCTTCATCGCCGTCCTCCTCTTCTTCATCAACCGCGAACGCGGCAACTTACGGCTCCGACCGCCGGACATCCCGGCCCTTCCGCACCGACGATGACCGCAAAACGCGGACGTCGCCGCGCCGACCCCTTTCACAATCGGCGGCGCGAGCGTATCTTCGCAGGGGGCGGGCCTCGGTCGCGGCCCCCTTCTCCGGGGCCCGCCCCTCGAACACTAAGACGTTCGCCCCGGCAATCTGGTTCGTTGGATCGCTTACCGACTTACCGAGTTCTTACGAGATCCGAACGACGCCGCCTCGAGTAGTAGAGAGAGCACCGACAAGGGGCGGCCATCCAAGTCCTCCAGTGGGCCGTCCCGCTCCTCGCAGGGGGCGATCGCCACGGCCATCGCGGTCGCCCCCAATTTCCGACACGAAGACACCCCTACAAGCGCAGGGCGCGAACTACAATGCGGCCATGCCCCGGGGTCGTCGGACAGGAATCGCAGCCGCGCTGGCTTTTGCCGCGGTAGCTGCCGTCACGGCGGGATGCGGTGGCGGGAGCACCAGCACCGCGCTCAAGCTCGACCCTGTTTCAGCCGCTGCGACGAAGACGCAGAACGCAGGTGCGGCGCGCGTGCGCCTGAACCTGGCGGTCAACGCCCGGGGACATCGGCTTGGGATGCGCGGTTCCGGCGTGATCGACGGCACGAGCGCCGAGATGAGCTTCAGGCTCGGCTCGATGATCGGGCAGCTGGCGCCGCAGCTCCAGCACGCCAACCTCAAGGAGATCGCGCTCGAGCAGGACGGCGACTACGTCATCTACGTGAAGCTCGGCTTCCTCTCGTCCCAGCTGCCCGGCGGCGAGCAATGGGTCAAGCTCGACCTCACGAAGCTCGGCAAGTCGGCCGGCCTCGACCTCGGCCAGCTGATGTCCGGCAGCCAGCTCCAGCCGAACGATCTCCTCGGGATACTCGAGGCCGACGGAGCCAAGGTGCAGAGACTCGGCCCGGCAACCATCGACGGCGTCGCCACGACGCACTACCGTGTCAAGATCGACCTGGCCAAGGCGCTGCAGGCGAAGGGGCTGACGAGCCCGACGCTCAAGGACATCGCCGGTCGGCTGAAGACGGCAACCGATCACGTCTGGATCGGCAAGGACGGCCTCGTTCGGCGCGTCCGGCTCGCCTCCGACCTGGAGACACCATCGGGCAACTCTCGCGTGGCCATGACGATGAACCTCTACGACTACGGCGCCAAGGTCTCGATCGCGGCGCCGCCGAGCAGCGCCGTGTTCGACGCGACGATGCTCGCCCAGCAGGGTCTCGGCAGCCTCCACTAGCCGGCGCACCGTTTTCAGCCCCGGGAACGTTCCAGGCTGCGTGGAGCGTCGCTGGCGCAGCTTGAAGAAGATCGTCGGCCTCTGGGTCGACCTGTTCGACCAGCACAGCCTCCTGACGTACGCGAGCGCGATCGCGCTACGCATGTTCATCGCGGCCGTCGCGTGCACGCTGTTCGCGCTCGGCATCCTCGGCGCCTCGCACCAGGAGCAGCTGTGGAAGCAGACGATCGCTCCGCAAATCAAGCCGAAGGTCCTCCCCCACGTGTTCGACGGGATCGACCAGACCGTGCACCGCGTGTTCTCGTCCTCGACCGCCGGACTGCTCGCGCTCGCTGCGGCTCTCGCGATCTGGGAGGTGTCGGGGATCATCCGCGCCGGGATCGGCGCGCTCGACGAGATCTACGAGACGACCGACTCGCGGCCGTTCTGGATCCGCTTCCCGTTGTCGTGGGGCCTCGCGGTCCTCGTCCTCGCGGCAATGCTCGGAGCCATCGCCATCGTCTGGGCGGGACACGTCTCGGGGAGCTGGAGCATCCCGATCCTGATCCTGCGCTGGCCGGCGGCGGCAGCCCTCGTCGCGGTCGCGTTCGAGCTGATCGTCCGCTGGGGGCCGGCCGAGCATCGACGGGTGCGCTGGGCGAGCCTCGGCTCGGTGCTCGTCGTCGTCGGCTGGATCGGCCAGACGCTGATCTTCGGCGCCTACGTGCGAGGGGTAGCCAACTTCCGCACCGCGGTCGGAAGCCTCGAGGTGTTCATCTTCCTCGCGACCTACTTCTACATCGCGGCGATCATCCTGCTCGTCGCCATGGAGCTCGACGAGCTCGTCCGCGCCGACATGGAGCGCCCGCGGAACAGGCAGAAGCTGCTGCCGCTCGTGACGGCCGTGATCCGGGGCTAGACCCCGGTCAGCTCGGCGACGAGCGGCTCGGTGTCGAGCGGGTCGAAGCCGAGCCGGCGCGCGACCTCCTCGCTCGAGGGCCGCGTGCCTTCGGCGAACAGCCCACGCAGGATCTCGCCCGTCCGGGTGTTCCGCCACCAGTCGTCGCCCACCTCGCGACGGAGGTAGGTCTTGAGCTGCGCCGAGCGGATCCAGGCTCGCAAGTAGTCGGCCGAGTAGAAGGCGGCGTCCATGTCCGACAGGTGCCCGCGCTCGTCGTAGCGGAGGCGGGTCGCCTCGGTGAGCAGCGGCGCGTAGTCGCGGGACGACTCTCCACGCTCGGTCGGAAACGCCGCCCAGAAGCCGAGCTCGTAGCGGAGTTTCGCGGCGTAGCGGCGGTAGAGAAGGACCAGGAGGAAGCGCGTCGCCTCGGCGTTCTCCTCCGCCTCTGCGTCCGAGAGCCCGAAGTGGAGCGCGTGCCAGCCGGGCTCGCGCGTGACTGCCTCGACGATGTACGAGTAGATCTCTGTCAGCGCATGGTCGCGCGAGACGTTGCGGAAGGTGTACGAGAGCCCGGGCCCGACACCCGCATAGTGGAGGGCGTGGCCCGCCTCGTGGAGGAAGGACTGGTAGTCGGAGAGCCCACCCTGCGCGCGGGTGATCAGGTGGACGATCTGCGGCGCGTCGGCGGCGATCACGCACGCCCGCGGGCTCTTCTGCGGCCGGTCCTCGAGGTCGAGGCGGATGTTCGGGATCGCCTCGAGCTCGAACCCGAGCGCTCGCACCGTCTCGAGGCAGACCTCGAGGGAACGCTCACGGGTGTACGTCGACTCGAGCGGCGACAGTCGTCGCAGCCAGCGCAGATGCGCGCTGGTCGGCAGCTCGTCGCGCTCGGGCCCGAGCAAACGCTCGAACCAGTGCCCGCGTAACCGCTCGAACTCCGCGGCGCCGTCGTCCGCCGCGCGGCGCAGCACCGTCCCGAGCTTGCTCAGGGAGATTTGCTTCTCGGCCTCGTTGCGGGCGACCGCATCGTGCTCACCCGAGAGCTCGGCCTCGAGCTCCTCGCCGGCGACGAGAAGCTCACGTCGCTGCTCGTTGAAGCTCGAATCGAGCTCCTGCGCCAGCTCACCGAGCTCTTCGCGCTTCGCATAGTCGGGTAGAACCGCGAGCTTCGCGTCGGCAGACCGCAGGGGAAGCTCCTCACCGTCGAAGCTGAGCCGCGCTCCGAGCAACGCGTTCTCGAGTGCGTCCTGGTCGCCGGCGATCACAGACTCGACGAGCCCCCGCTCACACGTCTTGCGCAGGCGATGGAGCTGCTCGCGCTCGTCACCCTCGGCCGACTCCTCAGCCTCGCGCAGCAACTCGAGCTGCGGCCGCGTGAAGAGGTCCGCGTAGCGGGCCACGATCGCCGCCAGCTCGGAGCGCTCCTTCTCGCCGACCCTGACGGCACGAACCTCTTCGCCCTCGTCCCGGTAGTAGTCGCGTAGACGCGACTCGTACTCCTGTGGCGTGCGAACGGTGGTCGCGCTCATCCGTGGGAGTGCGCGAGGTCGCGCACGGTCGAGAGTAGTTGCTCGAGCTCGAACGGCTTCGGCAGGACTGCGTCGGCGTCGCTCAGCCCCGAGTCCGTGACTTCCACCGACCCGGTGACGAGGACGACCGGGATCGGTGGCCGCTGCGCCAGGCATTCCGCCACGAGCTGATCGCTCCGCTCGCCCCGGAGATGGACGTCGAGCACGACGACGTCGACGTCTTCCTCCGCCAACGCCGCGCGCGCGGTGGCGAGCGAGTGAGCCTCCAGCACCTCGTGCCCGTCGAGCTCGAGGTTGACGCGGCAGAGCAGCCGAATCGACGGCTCGTCGTCGACAACGAGGACCCGGGTCGCCGCATGACCCCTGCTACCCCCCATCTCGCCGCGAGTCTAACTGCGGCCGCCGTGCTGCTCCGTACCCGCGCCCCGCGGGCGGTCGTTTACGCCTTTGAAGTGGCAAAGGACTACCCGCAGCCCGGTCGCGGCGGGCGGCGCGGCATCCAGAGCGCCGATCCCGCCGGCTTGCCCCACCCGACTCAGCGCTTCCGGCGCGAGGCGTGGCTCGCGTTCCAGCGCGCGCTCGATCCGCTCGCACGGCCGAAGCCGCTGCCACCCGACGCGATTACCCCGCGGCGGCGGCCGCCGCCCGTAGGCGGCTGAGGGTCGTCTCGCGCCCGAGCAGCTCGATGCTCTCGAACAGGCCTGGAGAGACCTTCGAGCCTGTCACCGCGACACGGACCGGCTGGAACGCCTGCCGTGGCTTCAGGCCGAGACCGTCGGCCGCCGCCCGCAGCGCCGTCTCGATCGCGCCGGCCTCGAACGGCTCGAGCGAGGCGAGCGCCTCGTCGGCCGCCGCGAGCATCGACACGCCGCCGTCGAGGTCGGCCGGATCGGGCTCCACGTCGCCGAAGAGAAAGCCCGCGAAGCCCGGAAACTCCGCCAGCCTCGCGATCTTCTCCTGAACGAGCGGCGCCGCGTGGGTGACGAGCTCGGCGTCCCAGTCGTAGCCGTTCTCCCCGAGCCAGATGAGGAGCCGGTGCGCGTACTCCTGCGGCGACAGCTCGCGGAGGTAGACGCCGTTCATCCAGTCGAGCTTCGCGTAGTCGAACTGCGCCGGGCTGGGACTGACGCGCTCGAGCGTGAAGCGCTCGACGAGCTCGCTCACGGACATGACCGTCGTCTCGCCGTCAGGCGCCCAGCCGAGGAGCGCGAGGAAGTTCATGAGCGCTTCGGGGAGGTAGCCGGCGGCGCGGAACTCGTCGATTCCGGTGGCCCCGTGCCGCTTCGAAAGCTTCTTCCCGTCCGGGCCGAAGATGTTGGGCGCGTGCGCGTAGACCGGCACCTCTCCGCCGACGGCGCGGATGATGTTGAGCTGCTTGGGCGTGTTCGAGATGTGGTCGTCGCCGCGGATGACGTGGGTGATCCCGTCCCAGACGTCTTCGAGCGGCGAGGCGAAGTTGTACGTCGGGCGGCCGTCGGAGCGGACGATGACCACGTCCTCGAGCTTGTCGTTCGGATACTCGATGCGACCGCGTACGACGTCGTCCCACGCGGTGACGCCGTCGTCGGGCATCCGGAATCGAATCGCGCCCTCGTCCTCGTAGGCCTTGCCGTCGGCGACGAGCTGGTCGGCGACGCGGCGGCAGTCATCCATCCGGTCGAGCTGGAAGGTGAGCGGGCCGTCCCAGTCGATCCCGAGCCAGCTGAGGGACTCCTGGATCTGATCGACCGCCTCGGCTACCTCTCGGCTCGTGTCGGTGTTCTCGATCCGGAGGAGGTTCCGGCCGCCCTGATGCCGGGCGAAGAGCCAGTTGAAGAGGAACGTGCGCACCCCGCCGACGTGGAGGAAACCGGTCGGGCTCGGAGCCATCCTGACGACCACGGCCATGCGGATAGCGTAGGCAGCGGTGCTGATCGGCGCGCACATCTCCTCCGCGAGCGGGATCGACAAGGCGATCGACCGCGCGGTCGAACTGGGCGCCGACTCGGTGCAGGTCTTCACCCAGAGCCCACGGACGTGGCGGCCGACGAACCACGACCCGGCGAGCTTCGAGCGCTTCCGTCAGAAGCGGGCAGCAGCCGGGACAGGCGGCGTCGTCTGCCACGCGCTCTACCTCTGCAATCTCGCCGCGCCGGACGACACCGTCTACGAGAAGTCGGTCGCCGCGATGCGCAACACGATGGAGGTTGCCTGCGGGATCGGAGCTGACGGCGTCGTCTTCCATGTCGGCTCGCATCTCGGCAGCGGCTTCGAGTCCGGGCTCGAGCGCGTCGTGCCCGCGATGGAGCAGGTGCTGGAGCTCTGCTCCGACGAGACCTGGCTGCTGATGGAGAACTCGGCCGGCGCCGGCGGCACGATCGGCCGCTCGATCGAGGAGCTCGCGACTCTCTGGGAGCGGCTCGACAAGCATCCACGGCTCGGCGTGTGTCTCGACTCCTGCCACCTCTGGGTGTCCGGCATCGACGTGACCGATCCGGCCGCGCTCGACGCCTGCCTCGACGAGCTCGACTCCACCATCGGCCTCGACCGGCTGCGAGCGCTGCACGTCAACGACGCCGCCGCCCCGCTCGGCTCGAACCGCGACCGGCACGCGAACATCCTCGAGGGAGAGCTCGGCGAGAAGCTCGGGGTGTTCCTCTCCAATCCGCGCCTGCAGGGGCTGCCGGCGGTGCTCGAAACCGCGGGACCCGAGAACCGTGGCCCGGACGCGAACGAGATCCGCAAGACGAAGGAGCTACGGGCGCGCTGGCTGCACTGACCACTCCGGCCACGTCCGGTAGCTGCTACCGGCCGTGTACGTTCGAGACGTGGCTCGTCAGCGCTATCGCTGGGTCGTGCTCGCGGCCGGGACGCTAGCGCAGGCGAGCTTCTCCGCGTCGTCGGTCGGGTTACCGGCGCTCAGTCCGACGCTGAAGTCGGAGTACGGGCTGAGCCTGACCCAGACCGGAGTGGTGCTCGCGGCGGTCGGGATCGGGATGCTGTTCACGCTCCTGCCCTGGGGGCTGGTGGCCGACTGGGTCGACGAGCGCTGGGTGATCGCGACGGGACTCACGGGCGCCGCAGCTCTGCTCGCCGTCGCCTCCACGACGGGCAGCTTCGCAACTGTCACGATCACCCTCGTCGGCGTCGGAGCCCTCGGAGCAAGTGTCAACGCCGCGAGCGGCCGCGCGATCATGGCGTGGTTCCCCTCGACCGAGCTGGGGCTCGCGCTCGGGATCCGCCAGACGGCGATCCCGATCGGCGGGGCGCTGGGTGCCGCGGTCCTTCCGGTGCTCGGATCGTCCGGCGGCACGCGCACGGCGTTCCTCTTCCTCGCCGCCGCGTCCCTGACGGGAGCGGTGATCGCCGCCGTCTTCATCCGCGGCGGCAGAGGCGGCGAGCCGGAGGTCGGCGACGTGACGCAGCCGCTGCGCGACCGCTTCATGTGGCGGCTCGGGACGGGTACCGGCCTCTTTCTCCTCGCCCAGATCGGGATCACCGGGTTCGTCGTCCTCTTCCTCCACGAGGAGCGCGGGCTGTCGAAGGAAGCGGCGGGCGCGGTCCTGGCGGGGATCTACGTGCTCGCGGTCGGCGCACGCATTGGCTCCGGGACGATTTCCGACCGGCTCGGCAGCCGGCTCGGCCCGCTACGGACGATCGGCGTCGCGCTCGCGCTGCTCACCGCCTGCATTGCCACCGCCGTCGCCGCGCCTCTCGCGCTCCTCATCCCGCTGTTCCTCGTTGCCGGTGTGCTGAGCATGTCGTGGAACGGGCTCGCCTATGCGGCCGCCGCCGAGGCGGCCGGTGCCGCGCGCACCGGCGCCGCCCTCGGCTTCCAGCAGACGCTGCTCGGCGTCGTCGTCGCGGGCGCCCCTCCCGTCATTGCGGTCGCTGCCGCCCACAGCTGGCGGCTCGCGTTCTTCCTCGCCGCGGCCGGGCCGGCCGTGGGTGTCCTGGTGCTGCAGCGGCTGCGAGAGCGGGTTAGAACTCGTTTCGGAATGACCACGCGCTGACCGGGTGCGATGGTCGAGTGCGAGACAAGGACGCAGGGAGCGCGAATAGCAGCGCTATTTGCGCGACTGAGGACGCAGGATCGTGCCGACCAGCGCGGCCGGGCAGCCCGTGCTTCATTTCGATGCGAGTTCTTAGAGGTCGGCGACTCGCGCGAACACGCGGAACGTCGGGGAGCCTGCCGGCAGCTCGCCGAACTCCGGATTGATGCAGCCGAGCTCGCTCTCGCGCTGGGAGAACGTGGACTGCACCGCCGCCTCGCACATCGGCAGCGGCCTGCGCAACGCGCGCACGGCGCCGAAGCCCTCGCGCGTCCGTTCGGCGGCCGCGAGCATCTCGACGTCGATCTCCGCCTCGAACACGTTCTGCAGGCACCCCATGTACGTGTGCCCGTGCTCCTCGTAGGCATAGACGAAGGGACACGACCGCTGGAGGCACGCCGACGGGTAGACGACCTTCTCGCAGTGGACGGCGCAACCCCTGCATTCCACCTCGTCCTGTGGGTGCAGCGGGAGCGTCGCAGTCGCTTGCTCGGGCGTCATGACCTCATTGTTCGCACGGAGGCAAGGCTGCGCAAGACTTGACAGAGAGCGGCGATAGCGCTAGGCACACGCCTCCTCATGCCCGCGGAGCCGCTCTTTAGGCTTGCCCGGTGCTTCGGAAGCTTCTTTGGGCCTCACTCGTCGTCGCGCCCGTCACGATCGCGGTCGACCGGCTCACCGGAGCCGGCGACGTCACGCTCTTCGTGCTCGCTGCGATCGCTCTGATCCCGCTCGCATGGCTGATCGGGGAGTCAACCGAGCACGCGGCCGAGCACACGGGCGCCGGCATCGGCGGCTTCCTCAACGCGAGCTTCGGCAACGCGCCGGAGCTGATCGTTGCGCTCTTCGCCGTCGGCGCGAACCTACCGGTTGTTGTGCTCGGCTCCCTCGCGGGGAGCGTGATTTCGAATCTCCTCCTCGTGTACGGAGTGACCCAGATCGCAGGCCCGGACGGAGCGCGGCTCGACCGCCGCTCGTTGCTCGTCCAGCTCGGGCTCGTGGGAGCCGCAGTCATCGCGTTCTTACTCCCGACCGCGCTCGGCCATGCGGGGGCGCCTCAACGAAGCGCGGTCGTCGTCGCCTCGGTGTCGGTTTCGATCGTGCTCCTGCTGCTCTATCTCGCCGTCGTCGGGCGCAACCTGCGCCGCCACCGGAGGCGCGACAGCGAGCGCGACGACCCGAGCGAGGGCACCTGGTCGCTGCCGGCTGCACTCGCCGCTCTCGCCGTGGCGACCGCCGCGACGGCCTGGGTGAGCGAGATCCTCGTCCACTCGCTGGACGCCTTCGCGACCGCGGTCGGCCTGAGCGAGTTCTTCATCTCCGTCGTGATCGTGGCGATCGTCGGCAACGCAGCCGAGCACGGCGGCGCGATCGTCATCGCGCGCAACGGGAAGATGCGGCTCGCCAGCGAGATCGCCATCTCCTCGAGCGCCCAGGTCGGGTTGCTCGTCGTCCCGGTGGTGACGCTCCTCTCCCTCTTCTTCACGCACCATCTGGCGCTCTCGTTCCGCTGGAGCGAGCTCGTCGTGATGGCGGCCGCCGCGGCCGTTGCCACGGCCACCGTGTTGGACGGCCGTTCGAGCCGTCGCGAAGGATTTCTCCTCTGCCTCGCGTACGCGGCAGCCGTCGTCGGCTTCTATCTCGTCGGCGGCCGGTGAAGATGATGTGAAGGCATTTCCCTCTCGCGCTAACTTCGTCTACCCTCGATGACATGGCCGTGAGGGAACAGCCGCAAGGCAATCTCGACGTGCCCGCGCATGCCGCGGTCGAGGCACGCGACGTCACGCGCGTCTACGGCGAAGGTGAGACCGCCGTCGAGGCACTGCGCGGCGTCGACATCGAGGTCAGCTCCGGCGAGCTCGTCGCCGTGATGGGGCCTTCAGGCTCCGGCAAGTCGACGTTGATGCACATCCTCGCCGGCCTCGACAAGCCGACTTCGGGGACGGTGATGATCGCCGGCGCCGAGATCACGCACCTCAACGACTCGCAGTTGACGCATCTGCGGCGCAAGCACATCGGCTTCGTGTTCCAGTTCTTCAACCTGCTGCCGATGCTCGACGCCGAGGAGAACGTCGTCCTGCCGCTCACGATCGCCGGCCAGAAGCCGGACAAGGCATGGCTCGACCAGCTGCTCGCCAAGATGGGGCTCGACGACCGGCGCAGCCACCGGCCGTCCGAGCTCTCGGGCGGCCAGCAGCAGCGCGTCGCCATCGCGCGGTCCCTCGTGACGCGCCCGACGATTCTCTTTGCCGACGAGCCGACCGGAAACCTCGACTCCAAGACGAGCGGGGAGATCCTCGAACTCCTGCGCGACTCGACCGAGTCCTACGGGCAGACGACCGTCATGGTCACGCACGAAGCGCGCGCAGCCGCGATCGCCGACCGCGTCCTCTTCATTAGCGACGGGCTGATCGCACAGGAGCTGCGCGGCGCGAGCCAGGCCGACGTGCTCGCCGTCATGAGCGGCCTGAACTAGTGCTCCGTGTCGCGCTGAAGGGCCTGGCCGGGCGGAAGCTCCGCGCCTTTCTGACCGCCTTCGCGATCATCCTCGGCGTTGCGATGATCAGCGGCACCTACGTCCTCACGGACACGATCAACAACGCGTTCACGTCGATCTTCACGCAGACGTACAAGAACGCGGACGCGGTCATCAGCGCCAAGACGGCTTTCACGAACGACAACGGCAACGGCGTGCAGGCGCCGGGCTTCTCGCAGAACCTGCTCAACAAGGTGCAGGCGCTGCCGGACGTCAACGCGGCCGAGGGATCCGTGACCGACGACCAGACGAAGCTCGTCGGCCGCGACAACAAGGTCATCTCGACGCACGGCGCGGGAAGCCTCGCGCTGAGCATCAACCCCGACGGCGACCAGCGCTTCAACCCGCTCAAGCTCACCGCTGGGAACTGGCCCCGCGGGCCGCATGAGATCGCGGTCTCCACAGGTGTCGCTTCGAGCAAGCACTACGAGGTCGGCGACACGATCGGCGCGCAGAAGAACGGGCCGGTACAGGAGTTCCGCATCGCCGGGATCGTGACGCTCCCCGGCGTCTCGATCGGTAGTGCAACGCTGGCGGTGTTCGACTTGCCGACCCTCCAGAAGCTCCTGGGCCGAGAAGGAGAGCTCGACATCATCCGAGTTCAATCGAAGGCAGGCGTCCCGACCTCGCAGCTGATCAGCGAGATCAAGCCGATTCTCCCGGCCGACACCCAGGTCCGCAACACGGCTGCTCAGGTCAAGGAGGACAAGAAGAGCGTCAACGCCTTCACGAGCTTCATCCGGTACTTCCTGCTCGCGTTCGCCGGCATCGCGCTCTTCGTGGGCAGCTTCGTGATCGCGAACACCCTGTCGATCACGATCGCGCAACGGACTCGGGAGTTCGCGACGCTCCGCACACTGGGCGCCACGCGGCGCCAGATCTTGCGCTCGGTGATCGTCGAGGCGCTCGTGATCGGGATCCTGGGGTCGGTCGTAGGTCTCTTCCTCGGCCTGGCGCTCGCGAAGGGGCTCAACGAGGTCTTCGTCCTGGTCGGAATCGACCTGCCGACGGCCGGAACCGTGTTCGCGACACGCACGGTCGTCGTGTGCCTCGTCGTCGGAACGCTCATCACGTTGATCGCGAGCCTGAGGCCCGCGCGGCGCGCAACGCGGGTGCCTCCCATCGCAGCCGTTCGCGAGGGTGCCGAGCTGCCGCCCGGACGCTTCGCGCGCTGGACGCCGTTCGTCTCCGGGGCGACGCTCCTGGTCGGAGTCCTGCTGCTCGCGTACGGCGTCCTCGGCCACAACCTGGCCACGGGGGCACGCCTGTTCTCGCTCGCCGTCGGCATCCTGCTGCTCTTCTTCGGGGTGGCCGCGAACGCTCAGCGCGTGGTTCGGCCGCTCGCCTCCGTGCTCGGCTGGCCCGCGACCCGCTTCGGCGGCGCGTCCGGCACACTCGCCCGCGACAACGCGATGCGCAACCCGAAGCGGACGGCATCGACGGCTTCGGCGCTGATGATCGGCCTCGCGCTCGTCACCTTCGTCGCGATCCTCGGCCAGGGAATCCGCTCCTCGTTCGAGAGTGCCGTCGACGACCTCTTCAAGGGGAACTACGCGCTCACCTCTCAGGACACGTTCACGCCGCTCACGATCTCGGCGGAGAAGGCGATCGCGAAGGCGCCGGGCGTGACGGTCGTCTCGGGGATCCGAGCGGGCTCCGGGAAAGTGTTCGGCAGTGTCC
Source organism: Gaiellaceae bacterium (assembly GCA_036494245.1). Taxonomy (GTDB): domain Bacteria; phylum Actinomycetota; class Thermoleophilia; order Gaiellales; family Gaiellaceae; genus Palsa-739. The sequence continues at coordinate 5,182 of DASXOM010000226.1, read as the reverse complement.
AGAACCTGACCGGCGTCGACCCGCAGCTCACGAAGGTGATCCATCTCGACTGGAAGGAAGGCTCGAACGCGGTGCCGGCCGAGCTAGGCCAGACCGGCGCGTTCGTCGACGACAAGTACGCGAAGAAGCACGACCTGCACGTCGGCACCCCGATCGCGGTCGAGACCCCGACCGGCAAGGTGCTGCACCTCAAGGTCGACGGCGTCTTCAAGCTCCCCAAGGGCGGGTCGCCGTTCGGCACGGTGACGATCTCGAACGCCCTGTTCGACGCGAACTACGTCGACCCGGAGAACGAGATGGCGTTCGTCAACATCAAGGGCGGCGTGACCGACGCGAACACGAAGGCGCTCACCGCGGCCACCTCCGACTTCCCGGACGCAAAGGTCCAGACGCATGGGGAGTTCAAGTCGAACTTCGAGAAGCCGATCAACAGCATCGTCCGCCTCCTCTACGTCCTGCTCGCACTGTCCGTGATCGTCAGCCTGTTCGGAATCGTGAACACGCTCGTCCTCACGGTGTTCGAGCGCACACGGGAGATCGGGATGCTGCGCGCCGTCGGCCTGACGCGGCGGCAGACGCGCCGGATGATCCGGCACGAGAGCATCGTCACGTCCCTCATCGGAGCAGCGCTCGGGATCGTCGTCGGGTTCTTCCTGGCGATCCTCGTCACGCATGCGCTTTCCAGCGAGGGGATCGTCTTCGCCGTGCCGTACTTGTCGATCGTCTACTTCGTGATCGCGGCGATCGTCGTCGGTCTTTTGGCCGCGATCTGGCCCGCACGCCGCGCCTCGAAGCTGAACGTGCTCGAAGCGCTGCAGTACGAGTAGGGGCTAGGCCGCGGGCGCGCGCCAGGGACCGGGCTCGCGCGTGACCGGGTAGCCGGCCCAGACCATCTGCTCCACCGAGCCGTCCGCCCCGCGCACGATGCGGAGCGCCTCGCCGTGCTCGGGGCCGGAGACCGTGCGCCAGCGGTCGTCCGTCTCCCGCTCGTAGACCGACGACGGCCGCCAGTCCGGCATCCCGTCGAAGCGTGATTCGAGCTTTCCTTCCCGCCAGCTGAACACGAGTCGCGCCGCCTCCATGAACCAGATGCCGAGAAGCGGGACGACGTCGTCGGGCGGCGGCTCGCCGACGCGCCAGGCCTCGGGCGCGACCGGCCACTCGTCGACCGTCGTCGCGACGAGCGCAGTCCCGAGCTCGCCCAGGTCCGCCTCGCTCTCGTTCGTCAGTGCCGCGGCGGCGACCTTCTCCTTCGCCGAGAACGCGAGCACCGCGATGAAGCCGGGCATCGAGCCGCCGTGGCCGGCCAGGATCCGGTCGCCGTCGCGGGTCAGCCCGAGGCCAAGGCCGTAGCCGGACAACCAGCGCTCGTGGTCGGCGATCGCCTGCACCGTGCGCATCTCCTCGGCGCTCGACGAGGCGAGCACGGACTCGTCTGGATCGGCGAGAAACGCGCCCCAGCGGCAGATGTCGGCGGCCGTCCCCCACAACTGGCCGGCGGATGCCCACGCGCCGGTCTCGACGCCCACGGTGTCCCAGACGCCGTCGGCGTAGGGCTGCGCGAGGTAGCCCTTGGCCGCCGGCGCTTCGGGCTCGAAGCTGACGCGCGTCAGGCCGACCGGATCGAACAGGCGCTCGCGGACGTAGTCCTGGTACGGGACCCCGGAGACGCGCTCGACGACGATTCCGAGCAGCGCGAACGCGAGGTTGGAGTAGTGGAATCGCGCTCCGGACGGCAGTACGAGCTCTGCTTGAGCGAGTGTCTCGAGCAGCTCGTCGGGGGGCGCGAACCGCAAGGTCAACCACGAGTCGTCCTGCGTCTCGCGCTGCAGGCCCGAGGCATGCGAGAGCAGCCGCCGGATCGAGGGCGTGTGCGCAGCACCCTCGACATGCCGATCGAGGGTGTCCTCGAGGTCGAGCTTGCCCGCGTCCCGCAGCTGCATGATCGCCGCCGCGGTGAACGTCTTCGTGATCGAGCCGATGCGGTACTGCGTGTCGGGCGTCGCCTCGTGACCCGCCTCGACGTCGGCGGCGCCGACGGCGCTCTGCCAGACCAGGTCGCCGTGGCGGAGAACGGCGGCGCTGATGCTCGGCATGCGCTTCTCGCGCTGCTGGGCGCGGACGAGCCGCTCGAGGCGCGCGGCCAGCCGCTCCGGGATCTCAGACATGAACGGCGAGCGCCTCCTGCATCCGCTCGATCGCCTGCTCGATGTCCTCGTCCCCGATGTCGAGGTGCGTGACGGCGCGCAGCCAGCCCGGTCGGAGGCCGCCGACCCGGACGTCGCGCTCGAGGAGGCGCGTGCGCAGCCCAGGCTCGTCGGGAATCGAGACGAAGTTCGTCTCCACGGTCGCGGGATCGATCCCGATCCCCTCCGCGAGCCGCCGCGCCCGTGCGTGGTCGTCCGCCAGCCGCTCGACGTTGTGATCGAGCGCGTAGAGCATCGCGGCCGAGGCGATGCCCGACTGCCGAAGCGCGCCGCCGAAGAGGAACTTGCCCTCCCAGGCGCGCTCGATCGTCTCCGCTGGGCCCGCGAGGATCGCGCCGAACGGGCAGCCGAGCCCCTTCGAGAAGCAGATCGTGACGGTATCGGCGAGCCGGCCCCAGGCGGCCGGCTCGATGCCGGCCGCGACCGCGGCGTTGAAGAGGCGGGCCCCGTCGAGGTGGACGGCGGCGCCGCGGGCGCGGGCGGCGTCGACCGCCGCGCTGAAGTCCTCGAGCGGCCAGATCCGACCGCCGGAGCTGCGATGCGTGTTCTCGAGCACGAGCACGCTGCCCGGGCCGAACTCGTCGATCTCGTCGATCTGCTCCGGCGTCGGCCGTCCCGCGTCGGCCACGAGGCCTTGCATGACGAGGCCGGAGTGGATCGCCGGTCCTCCCCACTCGTAGATGAGTACGTGGGTCCGCTCCTCGGCGACGACCTTGCAGCCGGGCCGGCTCAGCACGCGCAGCGCCGCCTGGTTGGCCATCGTCGCCGTCGGGAGGAACAGCGCCGCCTCGTGCCCGAGCAGGCTCGCCATCCGGCGCTGCAGCTCGTTGGTCGTCGGGTCCTCGCGCTCCTGCTCGTCACCGACCTCGGCAGCCGCCATCGCCGCGAGCATCCCGGGCGTCGGCTTCGTGACGGTGTCGGAGCGCAGGTCGATCACGACCGAGGACGCTACCGTAGTCCGATGGACTTACAACTCCTCGAACACACGCTGCGCGAGGGCGGCGAGCCCGCCTTCCGTGCGCGACAGGTGTGGGAATGGACTGCGCGCGGCGCGGCGGGCTACGACGCGATGACGAACCTGCCTCGCGCGCTGCGGGCTGAGCTCGAGTCGGCCGTTCCGTTCTCGACGCTCTCGGTGGAGGCCGAGCGCGAGTCCCGCGACGGCACAGTGAAGACGCTGTTCCGCACCGCCGACGGCCATCCGGTCGAGGCCGTGCTGATGCGCTACCGCGACGGCCGGCGCTCGCTCTGCGTCTCCTCGCAGTCGGGCTGCCCACTGACCTGCACGTTCTGCGCGACCGGCGCGATGGCGTTCGGACGCAACCTCACCGCGTCCGAGATCCTCGACCAGGCGCTCCACTTCCGCCGGCTGGCCGAGGTCAATCACTGCGTGTTCATGGGGATGGGCGAGCCGATGCTCAACCTCGACGAGGTGCTCGCGGCGGCGCGGCGGCTGCCGGATCTCGGCATCACGCACCGGCGGACGACGGTCTCGACCGTCGGCTGGCTCCCGGGCCTGCGGCGCTTCGTGGACGAGGTGGACGAGCCGATCCGCCTTGCGCTGTCGCTCCATGCGGCTGACGACGAGCTGCGGTCGCGGATCATGCCGGTCAACGAGCGGTACCCGGTCGCGGACATCGTCGCCGAGTGCCGCCGGCAGGCGGAGGCGACGAGGCGTCGCGTCTTCGTCGAGTACGTGATGCTCGCAGGCGTCAACGACGCGCCGGAGCAGGCGCAGGCGCTCGCGGCGCTGCTCGGCCGCGACCACTTCAAGGTCAACCTCATCCCGTACAACCCGACAGGGCTCTTTGCAGGCTCCTCGCGCGACCGCATCGCCGCCTTCCGCCACGAGCTCGAGCGCGCACGTGTGCCCGTCACCGTGCGCCTGACGCGCGGGCGGGACATCGAAGCGGCTTGCGGGCAGCTCGCGGCCGCGCCGCGGGTCAGACGCCGCTCGGCGCCTGGGTCGACGCCGGTGCCGGCTCGGCCTCAGGCTGCGAGTGCTCCCCGAAGCCGTACTTGACGACGAGGTGCTTCGCGGCCCGCACCTCGTCGAGCCGCTTGACGGGCCGGTGGTGTGGCGCCTCCTTCAGCAGCTCCGGCTCCTCCGCCGCTTCGCGGGCGATGGCGAGCATCGCGTCGCAGAAGGCGTCGAGCGTCTCCTTCGCCTCCGTCTCCGTCGGCTCGACCATCAGCGCCTCGGAGACGATGAGCGGGAAGTAGATCGTCGGCGGGTGGAAGCCGTAATCCATCAGCCGCTTGGCGACGTCGAGCGCGGTGCAGCCGTGCTGCTTCTTCAGGCTCCTCGCAGAGACCACGAACTCGTGCATGCAGAGCCGGTCGAACGGCAGGTCGTAGGCCTCCTTGAGGCGCGCGAGCACGTAGTTCGCGTTGAGCACGGCGACCTCGGACATCTCCCGTAGCCGCGGCCCCCACATCCGGATGTACGCGTACGAGCGGACGAACACGCCGAATGGCCCCGTGAAGCCGCGCACCTTGCCGATCGTCTGCGGCCGGTCGTAGTCGAGCCCGAAGCCGCCCTCCTCCCGGCGCACGACCGCCGGCACGGGCAGGAACGGCTCGAGGCTGTCGCGCACGGCGACCGGCCCCCCACCGGGGCCGCCTCCTCCGTGCGGCTGCGAGAACGTCTTGTGCAGGTTGATGTGCACGATGTCGAAGCCCATGTCGCCGGGCCGCGAGATCCCGCAGACGGCGTTGAGGTTCGCGCCGTCGTAGTACATGAGCGCACCGGCGCCGTGGAAGATCCGCTCGATCTCCTCGATGTTCTCGTCGAAGAGACCGAGCGTGGACGGGTTCGTGAGCATGAGCGCCGCGGTGTGCTCGTCGACCTTGCCGCGCAGGTCGTCGACGTCGATGTTCCCGCGCGCGTCGGTGCGGACGGGCGTCAGCTCGTAGCCCGCCATCGTCACCGAGGCCGGATTCGTGCCGTGCGCCGTGTCCGGGATCACGACCTT
>DASXOM010000225.1:0-6248 GCA_036494245.1 Gaiellaceae bacterium | reverse complement strand
GCCACCGCGGCGACTGCGACCACGACCCTGACCCGACCCACGGACCGAACGCTAGCGCGCATTTACGATGGGCGCGATGGATCCGCGGCCCATAGGCGTCTTCGACTCCGGCGTCGGAGGGCTGACCGTCCTCCACGAGTGCCTCGTGACGATGCCGAACGAGGACTTCGTCTACCTCGGCGACCACGCACGCCTGCCGTACGGCCCGCGGCCGCTGGCGGAGATCCGCCGCTTCGCCCGTGAGATCGGCGCCTATCTCGAGCAGCAGGACATGAAGCTCATCCTCGTCGCGTGCAACGCCGCGACCTCGGCCGCGTTGCCTCGGCTCCAGGAGGAGCTCAGCGTGCCGGTCGTCGGCGTCATCACGCCCGAGGCGCACGCGGCAGCGCAGGTGACACGCAACCAGCGCGTCGGGCTTCTCGCCACAGCCGCCACCGTGGAGGCCGGCCGCTACGCCGAGCTCGTCCACGCGTACGACGCCGGCATATCTTTGTACTCCGTTGCGTGCCCGCAGCTCGTGCCGCTGATCGAGGGCGACGACCCGTACGGCGAGGAGACCGAGCGGGCCGTGCGCGAGTACGCGGCCCCGCTGCAGGCCGAGGGCGTCGACACCGTGATCCTCGGCTGCACGCATTACCCGCTGATCCGCAAGATCTTCGAGCGCGTGTTCGGGCGCGACGTGAAGCTCGTCTTCTCGGCCGAGGAGACGGCGCGCGAGGTCGCCGAGACGCTCGCGCGCAAGGGCGTCGAGAACGAGCGCGATCGCGAGGGCACGTACCGCTTCCTCACGACCGGCGATCCGGAGGCGTTTCGCGAGCTCGGCCGTCGCTTCCTCCAGCTCCCGGTTCGCGAAGTGGAGCACGTCACCGTCGCGACGCTTGAAGGGGCGGCCGCATGAGCGCGCGCGAGGGCGGGCGGAAGCCCGATCAGCTTCGCGCGATCACGTTCGAGCCCGACTACCTCGAGAACCCGCACGGCTCGGTCGTGATCACCCAGGGGCGGACGAAGGTGCTGTGCACCGCGATGGTCGAAGAGGAAGTGCCTCGCTGGCTGCGCAAGCAGGGCCGCGGTTGGATCACCGCCGAGTACTCGCTCCTGCCGGCCTCGACCGGGGAGCGCGTCCAGCGTGAGGCCGCCCGCGGCAAGCAGCAGGGACGGACCGTCGAGATCCAGCGGCTCATCGGCCGCGCCATCCGGGCGGTCGCCGACTTCGAGGCGCTCGGGGAACGGACGCTGTGGCTCGACTGCGACGTCCTCCAGGCGGACGGCGGCACGCGCTGCGCGGCGATCTGCGGCGCGTACGTCGCGGCGATGCGCGCACTCGACCGCTTCGGCCTCTCGCGCACGTTCCGCGACTCGATCGCCGCCGTCTCGGTCGGGGTCGTCGAGGGCACGCCGCTACTCGATCTCGACTACTCCGAGGACTCGAGCGCGGACACCGACATGAACGTCGTGATGACCGGTGACGGGCGCCTCGTCGAGGTGCAGGCGACGGCCGAGCGAGACCCATTCGCGCGGGAGACACTCGACGAGTTGCTCGAGCTGGCCGCGGGCGGCATCGCCGAGATCGGGACGCTTCAGGCCGAAGCGGTCGCCCATGAGCTCCCATAACGCTGTCCTCTGCTCTCGCAACGCCCACAAGGCACGCGAGCTGGAGCGGCTCTTGCCCGGCTGGGCGATCGAGCCGCTCGGCCGCGACGACTACCCACCCGAGACCGGGGCGACCTACTACGACAACGCGCTGATCAAGGCTGCCTTCGGTCGCGAGCATGCGTCCGGCTGGGTGCTCGCGGAGGACTCGGGGCTCGAGGTGGATGCGCTCGGCGGCCGCCCCGGTGTGCTCTCGGCGCGGTACGCGCCGGAAGGAGCGCCTGCGATCGCGAAGCTCCTCGGCGAGCTGGCAGGCGTCGAGGATCGCAAGGCGCGCTACGTCTCCGAGCTCGTCCTCATCTCGCCGGACGGACGCGAGTTGCGCGGCACCGGCACACTCGAGGGGCGCATCGCCGAACAGGCGGCCGGAAGCGAGGGCTTCGGCTACGACCCGATCTTCCTGCCCGGCGGCGAGGAGCGCACGGTCGCGGAGCTCGGCGACGAGTGGAAGGCCGAAAACTCCCACCGCGCCCGCGCGGCCCGCGCGCTGCTCGATGTGCTTTAGAGGTTCTAGATCGGCGGCGCCTGCTCGCGTACCGTGAGCGGCACCGCCGCCTCGCGCCGACGCTCCCGCCACCACCAGTTGATCTCGGCGCCGAACACGATCGCGTTCGCCATCACGTACATCCAGATAAGGAGGATCGCTGCTCCCCCGAGCGTCCGCAGCGTCACGTTCAGGTCGGCGAAGTCGACGAAGAGCGGCAACGCCAGGAACGACGCCTCGAGCGAGATCGCTCCCACGATCGCCCCAGGCAACGCGTCCCGGACGGTCACCCTCGTGTTCGGCAGCCAGCTGTAGACGGCGAGAAGAAAGACGAAGACCCCGACCAGGGATGCGCCGACCGAGGCGACGTAGGCGACCGCGGAGCTGTCGGCGAACTGCAGGTGGTGCTTGAGGACGCTCACCCCGAACGCGCCGACCACGAGGCTGACGAAGAGCGTCGTCAGCACGCTCGCCATCAAGGCCGCTGCGATCCCCTTGCCGTGCAGGAAGCGGCGGTTCGGGAGGCCGTAGACAATGTTGAGCGCCGACTCGAGTGCGCTGAAGAGCGAGAGCGACGACCAGAGCAGGCCGATCCCACCGATGATCCCCAGCGCTGCCGCGTGATCCTGCACCTGGTGGACGAGCTTGATGATGCTGTTGAGGGACGTCCCCGGAAAGGCGCGCTTGAGCTCCTTGATGAAAAAGTCCGAGGCCTCGGCGCGGTGAGCGAGACCGAAGAGCGAGAGAGTGAGAAAGACGAGGGGGACGAACGAGAGGAGCGCGAAGTAGGCGACCATCGCGGCAAGATGGGTGCCGCGATCGGCGAAGAACTTTTGCACGAGCTGGCGCCGACGGATCCGCACGGGTAAAGAGTCTGCACCTTGATACCGTCGGAGCGATGGACGCGGCAGCTGCTCTCGCCGATCTCGTCGAGATCTCGCCGCAGATCGAGGCAGCCGCCATGGTCGCCGGTGACGGCGAGCTCTCCGGATCCGTGGGCGTTCCCGAGGCGCGCGCAAGCGTCCTCGCACGTGCGGTGCAGGAGCTGCTCGACGCCGCCGCGGCGTTCCGGAGCGACCAGGGCCGCGTCACCCGGCTCCACGCCGAGCTTGCCGGCGGAGACCTGTTCGCGGTAGCCGACGGTGGGCAGGCGATCGTGGCCGTCGCCCGCGAACAGGCGACGCCCGGCCTCGTCTTCTACGACCTCAAGCGCTGTCTCGCAGCGGTAGTCGATGAAACGTAAGGCGGTCGCGCTGGCCGGCTTCGCGAGCGGCGCGATCGCCGGCACGGCTGCGTACCGGCGTTGGCTGGGCGGGAAGCGCGAGCGGCTCGACGTCTACTTCGACGACGGCTCCTTCGTCACCCTTGGAGCCGGCTCGCCGGAAGCTGCCCGGCTGCTGCCGCTGGCCCGGCAAGTCCTGGTGGCAGCGCGAAAGTCATGAACGACGCGGAGCTCCGGGAGGCGATCGTCTCGGCTGCCTACCTCGAAGGCGATTTCGTCCTGCGCTCCGGCAAGCGCTCTCGCTACTACCTCGACAAGTTCCGCTTCGAGACGCGGCCCGACATCCTCGCCGCACTCGGTGACCGGATCGCCGGGGCCGTTCGCGAGCACGAGCCGGAGGCTGCGCGCCTCGCCGCGCCGGTGCTCGGCGCCGTGCCGCTCGCCGCGGCCGGCTCGCTGGCGGGCGGTCTCCCGTTCGTGATCGTCCGCGACGAGGCGAAGGGCTACGGCACCGCGAACCGGCTCGAGGGCGCCTTCGAGGAAGGCGAGCTCGTGTGCCTCGTCGAGGACATCGTGACCTCGGGAGGGGCGCTCGTCGAGGCGATCTCGGCGGTCCGCGAGGCCGGTCTCGTCGTCCGTACGGCCGTCTGCGTGATCGACCGGGAGGAGGGCGGAGCCGACGCTCTCGCGCACCACGCCGTGCGTCTGCGGCCCCTTTTCCGGGCAGGAGACCTGCTCCAGAGCGCGAAAACCCCCGCAAAACCGCATGGTTGAGCCGCAAACACTGAGTTGGTAGGGTCGTTCAGGCCCAGCAAGCGATCTACGACTGGAGGAGCAGAGTGACGAAGCAGGAGTTCGTATCCGAGGTGGCGCGCCGCGCGCAGCTGTCGAACCGCGACGCGGGCAAGGCCGTCGACGCGTTTCTCGAGGCCGTCGTCGACACGCTGAAGGGCGGCGGCGAGGTGGCGTTCACAGGATTCGGCAAGTTTTCGACTGCGCACCGGAAGGAGCGCATGGGGGTCAACCCGCGCAACCCGAGTGAGAAGGTGCACATCCCCGCGGCTCGCGTTCCGAAGTTCTCGGCCGGCAGCGGTCTCAAGTCGGCCGTCAAGCAGACGTCGTCGTACTAACGACAGTCCAGAGTCTCCTCCGAGGATCGAGAGGCCGCCTTCGGGCGGCCTCTTTGTTTTCCGGGACTCCTCGTCTCGGGCTGCTCGTATCCTGATAGTCGTGAGCGGGTCGGGTCATTTCGCGGATCGGCTCGCAGCCGCGGTGGAGCGGAAGGGCGCTCCGCTCTGCGTCGGCCTCGATCCGGATCCGGAACTGATGCCGGAGGGGCTCGACGTCGTCGAGTTCTGTCGCGGCATCGTCGACGCGGTTGCCGGGATCGCGGTGGCGGTCAAGCCGCAGGCGGCGTTCTTCGAGGCGCAGGGCGCCGAGGGCTGGGCCGCGCTCACCGAGGTGTGCGGCTACGCGCGGGAGGCGGGCATGCTCGTGATCGCCGACGCGAAGCGCGGCGACGTCCCCTCTACCGCACGTGCCTATGCGGCTGCGTTCGCACCGATGGCCGACGCCGTGACGGTGAATCCCTACCTGGGGTACGACTCGCTCGAGCCTTTCCTTGCGCACGAGGGTCTCGGCGTGCTCGCTCTGCTGAAGACCTCCAACCCCGGCAGCGCCGACATCCAGGACCTGGTTCTCCAGGACGGCCGGCCGTTGTGGCAGCACGTCGCGGGCCTCATCGATCGGTGGGGAGAGGACCGCGTCGGCGCGAGCGGTGTGTCCTCGCTCGGTGCGGTGGTCGGCGCCACGCATCCGGAGATCCTGGAAACCGTGCGCAGCCTGCTTCCGCGTGGAGTGCTGCTCCTGCCGGGGGTCGGTGCGCAGGGCGGCAGCACGGAGTCCCTCGCGGCCGCGTTCACGGCCGGCCCGGGGAGCGCGCTGGTATCGGCTTCGCGCAGCGTCCTCTACGCGGATCGGGGCGCGCGCTGGCAGGAGGCCGCGGCGGCAGAGGCCGAGCGGCTCGCCGGCGAGTTGCGCGCCGTCGCCGTCGCGGGCTGAGCCGTGGACCGGAGCCGTCTCACGCGCTGGGCCGCACCGATCGCCTTCCTCGCGGTGATCACGGTCGGCGCGCTCGTCGTCCGGGCGGGGCTCAGGCAGGGCGGGCACCACCACGCGAACACGACCACCACGACGGTCGCCTCGAAGACGAAGAAGAAGCATGGACAACACTCGAAGCAGCCGGTCTCGCGGACCTACACCGTCGTGTCCGGCGACACGTTGGGGTCGATCGCGGCGAAGACGGGGACGACCGTCGACACGCTCAAGAAACTCAACCCGGGCATCGATCCGACAGCCCTCCAGGTCGGTCAGAAGATCCGTGTCCAGTAACCTGCGCCTCGGCGTGGTGCATCGGCAGTGATCGTCACCGTTACTCTCAACGCCGCGGTCGACCGCACGCTGACCGTCCCGAACTTCCAGTTCGGTCACCGGCACCGCGCGAGCAGCAGGCTCACCGCCGCGGGCGGCAAGGGTATCAACGTCGCGCGGGCGTTGAAAGGGCTGGACACCCCGGTCGTGGCAACCGGTCTCGCCGGGGGACGTACCGGCGACCGGATAGTCGAGGATCTCGGCCTCGAGGGGATCCTCAGCGACTTCGTCCGCATCTCCGACGAGTCGCGCACCTCGATCGCCGTCGTCGACCCGACGGCCGGCGCGCTCACCGAGGTCTACGAGTGGGGCCCGGCAGTACGGCCGGACGAGCTGCAGATGCTCTCCGACAAGCTCCACTACCTCTCACGCGTCGCGAGCTACGTCGTCTTCTGCGGCTCGCTGCCGCGCGACGTGGAGAACGACTGGTACGCCGACGCGATCCACGACCTGACCCGCCGC
>DASXOM010000224.1:0-19217 GCA_036494245.1 Gaiellaceae bacterium | reverse complement strand
GTAGAACCCCTGCGCCTGTTGGCAGCCGAGCTGGCGCACGATCGTGTGCTGCTCGGGGGTCTCGATGCCCTCCGCCACGAGGTTGAGCTCGAGCGCGTGCCCGAGGTCGATGATGCCCTTGAGCAGGACGAGGTCGCCGTCCTCGCTGGTGGCGTTCGCCGTGAAGCTCCGGTCGATCTTGACGACGTCGATCGGGAACTGCCGCAGGTACGAGAGCGACGCGTAGCCCGTCCCGAAGTCGTCGAGCGCGAGGATGACACCGAGGTCCTTGATCTTCTGCAGCGTCCGGGAGACGCGCTCGTCGGAGGCGAGCAGCGTGCTCTCGGTGAGCTCGAGCGTGAGCAGGTTCGGCATCAGGGCCGAAGAGTCGAGCGCGCGGCTGACGTGGCGGAAGAAGTCGGGATGGTGGAGCTGACGCGCCGAGACGTTGACCGACATGTGCACCGGGCGGCCGTGCAGGCGGTGGAGGTTGGTCGCCTCCATGCAGGCTTCGGTGAGCACCCATTCGCCGAGCCCGACGATGAGGCCCGTCTCCTCGGCGAGCGGGATGAACTCGCCGGGCGGGAGCTCGCCGACGGTCGGGTGCTCCCAGCGGACGAGTGCCTCGTAGCCCATGATCTCGTTGCGGTCGAGGTCGACGACGGCCTGGTAGTCGAGCCGGAACTCCTCGCGCGCGATGCCCTCCCGGAGCTCACCGATCCTCTGTGACCGCTCGACGGCGACACGGTCGAGCTGCGGGTCGAAGAACGCGAAGCCCATCTCGGAGTGGTTCTTCGCCCGGTACATGGCGATGTCGGCTTCTTTGAGCAGCGTTTCGTCGTTGCTGCCGAAGGCGATGCCGATGCTCGCGCCCGTGTAGAGGGGCGCGGGGCCGGTCTCCAGCGGTCTGCCAATCTCCACGAGCAGCCGCTCTGCAACTCCGACTGCGTCGTCCGGCGTCAGCGGCTCCGTCAGGACGACGGCGAACTCGTCGCCGCCGAGGCGCGCCGCCGTGTCGCCGGGGCGAACAAAACGCTCGATGCGTTGGCCGATCTCGCGCAGCACCTCGTCGCCGAGGTCGTGTCCCCAGCGGTCGTTGATCCCCTTGAAGTCGTCGAGGTCGATATAGAGCAGCCCGGTCGCCTGCCCCTCGGCGTGACGGAGCTTGATCGCGTGTTTGAGCCGCTCGTGGAAGAAGGCGCGGTTCGCCAGGCCGGTCAGCGGGTCGTACAGGGCGAGCTGCCTCAGCTGCTGCTCCGCCTCCCGCTCGCGCGTGATGTCGAGGAGGTAGCCGTGGAGGTAGAGCGGCTTCCCGTCCTCGTCGACGACGATCACGCCTTCGTCGCGGAGATGGACGACTCGGCCATCGCGGGCGATGAGGCGGTACTCGAGGCTCAGCGGCTCGTGCGTCTCGTGCGTGCGCACGTGGGCGGCGAGCACGCGCTCGCGGTCTTCCGGATGGAGCAGCCGCGTGAAGAGCTCGGAGTTCGTTGCCCATTCCTCGACGCTGTAGCCGAGGATCGGCTCGATCTGCCGGCTCGTGAAGATGTTCGAGCTGATCGAGTCGACCTCGTCCAGGTAGACGACGAGCGGGAGCTGTTCGATCAGCGTGCGGTAGCGCCGCGCGACCTCGTCGGGGGACAGTTCGTCGTCGCCCGGAGGGCGGAAAGGAAGCGGCACCGCAGACACATGCGAAAAATCGGCCTAAATGGGCCGCATGGCCTCCCCCGGACGGGGTATCGGAGGGACGGAGCCGGAGTCCGCCCCTCCGGAACCGGTGCCCAGAGGCGCCGGCTCTGCCGCTGAGATCAGGTCCCGGCAGGCACCTTCGAGGGGTCCGGGACGATCCGGATGTACGGCTTCGGCTCCTCCCACTCCCCGAACAGCTCTTTCGCCTCGTCGTTCGAGACGGAGCCGGCGATGATCACGTCCTCGCCGGGTTGCCACTGCGCGGGCGTCGAGACCTTGTACCCGGCCGTCAGCTGAAGCGAATCGATCACCCGCAGCACCTCGTCGAAGTTGCGGCCGGTCGTCATCGGATAGACGAGGATCAGCTTGATCTTCTTGTCGGGGCCGATCACGAAGACGTTGCGCACCGTCTGGTTGTCGGCCGGAGTTCGCCCCTCGGCCTCGCCCTCGACGCCCGCCGGCAGCATCCCGTAGAGCTTGGCAACCGTGAGATACGGGTCGCCGATGAGCGGATAGTTGAGCGCCGTGCCCTGGGTCTCTTCGATGTCGCGCGCCCACTTCTCGTGGTTCTCGGCAGCGTCGACCGAGAGGCCGATGATCTTGACGTTGCGCTTGTCGAACTCCGGCTTGATGCTCGCCATGTAGCCGAGCTCGGTCGTGCACACCGGCGTGAAGTCCTTCGGGTGCGAGAACAGCACGCCCCACGAGTCGCCGAGCCACTCGTGGAAGTGGATCGTGCCTTCGGTCGTCTGCGCCTCGAAGTCCGGCGCGGTGTCACCGATCGTCAGTTCCATTACTACCTCCTTTGAAGCGACCCTAACGGTCGCGTCGAAGGCATCGCAAACGACGATCAAAAGACCTTCAGCGCAGGCGCGTAAAACGTCCGTAAGCCGGAGGCCTGGCCCAGTTGTATTCGCCGCAGCGAAGGAGCATGCTCTCCGCGTGAGTCCCAGCCAGCGCTCCCTCCTCTTCCGCGAGGTCAACGACCGGATCTACGACCTGCTCGAGAAGACCGATCCCGAGCTGCCGGGAGAGTTCCTCTGCGAGTGCGGCCGCGACTGCGGCCGCCGAGTCGAGCTCCTGCCGGCGGCGTTCGCGATGCTGCGCGAGGCGGGCGGGGCCGCCGAGTCGCCGGACTGCGCGTCCGGCCGCGTCCCTGTTCTGTCCTAGGAGCTAGGTCGCGATGGCCGCGAGCTCGCGGCCGGCATCGAGGCTCGTCTCCGCGTCGAAGTAGTGGAAGCGCGATGGGTCGACGGCGAGCCGCAAGGGCGCTGCGGGGCGTGCGGCCGTCCCCGGGTCGACGCGGGCCGTGAAGAGCGATCCCTCGACCGCTCCGATCGTGGCGTCCTCGTCGCCTGTCGCGGCACGTACCTCGCCCACCTCCACCCGCGGTTCGGCGACGGTGAACAGCACGTGCGTGTCGGCGCCGAGCTCCTCGACGACCTCGACCGTAACGTCCATGCGCGGCAGTGACGGATCCGCGAAGGCACTGTCCTCGAACGCCTCGGGACGAATGCCCACGACCACTCGGCCGTGAGGGGCCCCATTCCCTGCGGGCAGCGGAATCGCGTGGCCGCCGAAGTGAATCCGGCCGCCGTCGACGTTGGCTTCGACGAGGTTCATGGCCGGGGAGCCGATGAACGCGGCCACGTAGAGGTTGGTCGGGCGCGCGTACAGCACCTGCGGTGTGTCCACCTGCTGGATCCGCCCGTCCCGCATGACCGCGACGCGCTGTCCCAGTGTCATCGCCTCGATCTGGTCGTGCGTGACGTAGATCGTCGTCGTCTCCAGTCGTCCGTGCAGCGCCCCAAGCTGAGCGCGCATGCTCACACGGAGCTTCGCGTCGAGGTTCGAGAGCGGTTCGTCCATCAGGAAGGCCTGCGGCTCCCGCACGATCGCGCGTCCCATCGCGACTCGCTGGCGCTGACCGCCCGAGAGGGCGGCCGGCTTGCGATCGAGGAGCTCGTCGAGGCCGAGGAGCCCCGCGGCACGGGTGACCCGCTGCGTGATCTCGTGCTTCGGCGTTTTGCGCACCTTCAGCCCGTAGCCGAGGTTCTGGCGCACGGTCATGTGCGGGTAGAGCGCGTAGCTCTGGAAGACCATCGCGATGTCACGGGAGCGCGGCGGCAGCTCCGTCACGTCACGTCCGCCGATCGCGATCGTGCCGGCCGTCACCTCTTCGAGTCCGGCGATCATGCGCAGCAGCGTCGACTTGCCGCAGCCCGACGGCCCCACGAGGACGAGGAACTCCCCGCTGCCGATCGTGAGCGAGACGTCGTCCACGGCTACCACTCCGCCGGAGAAGACCTTGGTGACTTTGTCGAGGACGATTTCGGACACGCGAAGGATCGTGGAGTCTATACCGCATCTGCGGACTGAAAGCAATGGCATTGACCACTTCCGCGACTGCCTCTATAGTCGCCTGCAGTAATGGAGGCGATCGGAGCCAAGCCGAAGATGACGAAGCAGAGCGCCACGCGGCAGCAGGTGCTGGAGCTCATCGAGCGGCTCGGCGTCGGGACCGCGATCCCCTCGGAGCGCCAGCTCAGCGTGGATCTGGGCGTCTCTCGCCTGACCGTTCGCGCCGCGCTCGACGACCTCGCGCGGGAGGGCTACCTCGTGCGCCGACGGGGCAGCGGCACCTACGTCCAGCAGCCCAAGATCACCCAGCAACTCACGATGACCTCGTTCAGCGAGGACATGCGCCGGCGCGGCATGGCGCCGGGAAGCACGACGCTCTCGCTCACCCGCCAGCTTGCGGGGCCGCAACTCGGCCGCTTCCTCAACGTCTCTCCCGGAGACGAAGTCGTAGTCGTCAAGCGGCTTCGGCTGGCGGACGGGGTCTCGATGGCGATCGAGACGCTCCACATCCCGTCCCAGGTCGTGCCCGGGGTCGGGCCGCACGATCTGGAGGGCTCGTTCTACGAGCTCCTCCATACGCGATACGGCGTCGAGATCGCCACTGCTACTCAGACCATCGAGCCGACCGTGACCAACGAGGAGGAGTCGGCGGCGCTCGAGGTGCCGCTGCACTCGCCCGCCTTCCTCTTCGAGCGCACGAGCCGTGACGCCGCCGGCCGGACCCTCGAGTTCGTCCACTCGATCTACCGCGGCGATCGCTACCAGATCGTCTCCGAGCTGACGCCCTCGTAACCTCCTCGACACCGGACCTTGACAAGAGTGGTCTGGTGTGGGAGATTCCGCGCGTGGCCGATTGGTACAGACCACTCGACGCACCGCTGGACAGCGTTCGTCCTCCGGCCACAGACGCTTTGGACGCTCCGCGCGCGCGTCGACGTATCGAGGGAGATTTTGCATGAGATACCGGGTATTCGCGGTGGTCGCCGCCGCGGTCGCGCTCTCGGTCGTCGTCGCGACGGCCACGGCGAGCAATAAGACAGCGCAAGCAAAGACACTCACGGTCTGGCTCCAGGTGGATGCCCAGAACGGCTGGCCGCAGGTCGTCGCGGCCGCGAACAACGCGTTCGAGAGCTCGCACGCGGGCTGGAACGTCAACGTGCAGTACCAGGGCTGGGGCGATCACCTGCAGAAGTTCGACGCGACGATCGCCGCGAACCAGACGCCTGACGTGATCGAGATGGGCAACACCGAGATGACGAAGTACATGGCGGCGGGAGCCTTCGCGAACATCACCGCCAACAAGGGCCAGTTCGACAACTCGAGCCACTGGCTCGCCGGCCTGACGAAGTCTTCGATGTTCAACAACAAGCTGTACGGCGTTCCGTACTACGCGGGCTCCCGGCTCGTCACCTACCGCACCGACCTGTTCAAGAACTCCGGCCTCAAGAAGGCTCCGAAGAGCCTGAAGCAGTTCGAGGCCCAGCTCACGAAGGTCAAGGCGCACGACCACACCAAGGGCTTCACGCCGTTCTACATGGCGGGCACGGACTGGTACAGCGCCCTGAGCTTCGTCTACGACTACGGCGGATCGATCGCCAACTTCTCGCATGGGAAGTGGCACGGGGCGCTCGCCACGAAGAAGTCGCTCGCGGGCCTCAACGCCTACAAGAAGTTCTTCCAGGCGTCGTCGCCCAAGTCGGCGTCGAAGCTCAACGAGGCGAACCCCGCGCCGTACACGGTCTTCTCGCAGAACCGGACGTCGGCGATCTTCGGGCCGGGCTGGTTCAGCTGCTGCACCGGCAAGAAGTACACGAAGGTCACCGGCCAGTTCGTGATGCCAAGCCACAAGTCCGGTCAGTCGATGCCCGGCTTCCTCGGCGGCTCCGACCTCGCGGTCCCCGGTCAGAGCAACGCACAGACGGAGGCGCGTGCCTGGATCGCCGACTTCACGAACACGGCGAACGAGAAGGCGCTCCAGGCGGTCGGGAACATCCCGAACGCCACGAACCTGCTCAACGGCACGGTCAATGACCGGGCAGCGAAGGCGAGTTGGTTCGTCCCGACGGCGAAGCACTGGGTCGACGTCGAGAACGGAAACATCCTGCGCACGATGCTCGGGCAGATCCTGACGGGCCAGCTTTCGGTGAAGAAGGCAGCTCAGACGGCCGGCGCGAACATCGCATATACCCTCAACCAGCCGTAGCTAGCTGAGCGGTCGGGCCCCCGCAGCGCTGGGAGCCACCGCCGAGGCCGCCGTCGGGCGGCCTCGGCGGCGACCGCTGGTCTGGCGCCGAGTCGTGGACGGCTCGGTGCCGTATCTCCTCATCTCACCGGTCGTCTTCATCCTCGTCGCGGTTCTTGCGTACCCGATCTACTACCTCGTCCGGATCTCGCTCGAGCGCTTCCAGCTCTTCGACCTGATCCGCGGCTACGGCGTCTACATCGGGCTCGACAACTTCCGCAGCGTCCTGCACGACCCGATCTTCTCGCACACGCTGGTGCGTACGATCGTCTTCACCGCCGTCAACGTCAGCCTGACGATCGTCGGCGGGACGCTGATCGCGCTGCTCCTCAAGCGTCTCTGGACCGCGGTGCGCATCCTTCTGACGGTGGGCCTGATTCTCGTCTGGGCGATGCCCCCGGTAGTGGCGGTGCAGGTGTGGATCTGGATGACGAACGTCCAGAACGGCGTGCTGAACTACATCCTCACGACGCTCCACGTCGGCAACTACGACGGGCACAACTGGTTCGGCGGCCCGATCTCGAGCCTCGCCGTGGCGACGACCCTGATCGTCTGGGGTGCACTGCCCTTCGTCGTCATCACCGTCTACGCAGCGCTCTCCCAGGTGCCGCACGAGCTCGTCGAGGCCGCCGAGATCGACGGTGCGCGGTCGTGGCGGGTGTTCAAGGACGTGACGATGCCGGTGATCGCGCCGATCCTGTACCTCCTCACGTGCCTCTCGATCCTGTGGGACTTCGGCGTCTTCACGCAGGTGTACCTGCTGATCCAGCAGCCGGCGATCGTGCCCGCGAACTACGTGATGGGGGTGTACCTCTTCGAAGAGGCCTACATCAAGAACGATTACGGGCGCGGTGCCGCGATCTCGATCCTGATGCTCGTCATCGTCGCTGCGATGAGCGTCTTCTACGTGCGCCGAATGGTGCGGGTGGGTGAGGTCGCGTGAGCCATCGCCTTTCGCGCAAGCTCGGCTGGAACGCGCTCGGCCTCGCCATCTTCGCGGTGATGGTGTTCCCCGTCTTCTGGATGATCTCGACGTCGTTCAAGACGAACGACCAGATCAACAGCCTGAAGCCGACCTGGTTCCCCGGGCATCCGACGCTGCGGCACTTCGAGAACGCGATCCACAAGCAGTACTTCTGGACCGATGTGAAGAACACCGTGATCGTCGTGCTCATTGCGGTCGGGGTCGCCATGGTGCTCGCCTTCTTCGCCGCTGTCGCACTGGAGAAGTACCGCTTCACCGGCCGCAAGTCGTTTCTCGTGCTGCTGATCGGGGTTCAGATGCTCCCGGGCATCGGCCTGATCATCCCGCTCTACGTGCTCCTGGCGCACGTGCCGGTCCTCCACATCAACCTGGTGAACAAGCTCGCCGGCGTGATCGTGGTCTACATCAGCGCCGTGCTGCCCTTCTCGGTCTGGACCCTGCGGGGCTTCCTGATGGGCATCCCGAAGGAGCTCGAGGAAGCTGCGATGGTCGACGGCTCGAGCCGGCTCGGCGCCTTCGTGCGAATCCTGCTGCCGCTCGTCGCGCCCGGACTCGTTGCCACCTCGGTCTTCGCGTTCATCACGAGCTGGAACGAGTACATCTTCGCGCGCCTGCTGCTCAACGACGGCTCCACCCAGACCGTGACGGTCTGGCTGTCCTATTACACGGGCTCGAGCAAGGCGACGGATTGGGGTGGCCTGATGGCCGCGTCGACGCTGATCGCGATCCCGGTCGTGATCTTCTTCCTGCTCGTGCAACGCCGGATCGCCTTCGGCCTCACCGCGGGCGCCGTGCGAGGATGAGGTGGTCATGACCACTTCTGTGACTCGGGCGGGCTGCTCATACTTCGGCGTCAGGATCCCGCGCCATGTGCGCGCGGACATGGCCGACCTTGCGGCGCGCGGGTACTCGGGCGTCCTGCACACGTTCTCTGAGAACGACTTCGCCTACTACCGCGACACGATGGCCCAGATCGTCGAGATCTCGCACGCCGTCGGGCTGACCGTGCTCGCGAGCCCGTGGGGGCTCGGCCGCACCTTCGGCGGCGAGGCTGAGAGCCGCTGGGTCGCCTTCCATCCCGAGGAGTGCCAGGTGCTGGACGACGGACGGCGAGTCGCGGCCGCCTGCCTCAACAGCGCCGCGTACCGCGACTTCTGCAAGGAGTGGGCCGACTGGGCGCTCGAATGCGGCGTCGACTCGGTCTTCTGGGACGAGCCTGCGTGGGTCGTCCCCGTACACGTCGGCGTCGACGACCCGGCGCGCTGGACGTGCCGCTGCGATCGGTGTGCCGAGCGCTTCGGCGGGCCGATCCCGGGCGAGCTCACGCCAGAGCTGCAGGCCTTTCGCGAGGCTTCGGTCGTCGCCTTTCTGCGCGAGATGCTTGCCCACGTCACCGAGCGCGACGGCTCGAACGCGATTTGCCTACTGCCGTCGACGGAGGGCACGCAAGGACTCGCCGACTGGAACGAGGTCGCCTCGCTGCCGGGCTTGACCACGCTCGTCACCGATCCGTACTGGAAGCACTGGGACGGTTCGGCCGAGTCGTTCGTGCGCCGCTTCGCCCGGTTCCTGCGCGAGACCGCGGACCGCCACGGCGTCGCGGCGCAGCTCTGGGTGGCCAGCTTCGGCCTCACGCGCGAGGACATCCCCGACCTCGAAGCTGCGATCTCGGCAGCGCGCGAAGAAGGGGTCCACGACCTCTGGACGTGGGGGTACGAGGCCTGTCGTCACATGACGTCTCTCGCGACTCCTGACTCGCCGCTCGTCTGGGACGCGGTGAGTGCCGCCCTCACGGGTCGGCCTCAGACTGCGACGACTGAAGCTGTGCGCTCCGACCTCGCCGACCTCGACCTCCGCTCGACGCGCGACCTCGTGCGGCTCCTCAACGAGGAGGACGCCACCGTCCCGGGCGCAGTCGCCGAGGCAGGAGACTTACTCGCCGCTGCGATCGACGCCATCGTCGAGCGCATGCAGCGCGGCGGCCGCCTCGTCTACGCCGGCGCGGGCTCGTCAGGAGCCCTGGCCGCCCTCGACGCGGCCGAGTGCGGCACCACCTTCGGCTCGCCACCCGGCGAGGTCCTCGCCGTCATCGCCGACCAGGACGCGGATGAGGATGATCGCGCGGCGGCGACGAACGCACTGTCCGGGCTAACCCTCCGGCCCGAAGATTGCGTCGTCGCCGTCAGCGCGAGCGGGGCCACGCCGTTCGTGCTCGCCGCGCTGGAGGTCGCCCGCGCGGTCGGAGCTCTCGGCGTCGCCGTCACGAGTGCCCGCGACAGCCAGGCCGCCGCTCTGGCCGACCACGAAGTGGCGGTCGTGGTCGGGCCGGAGGTGCTCGCGGGCTCGACGCGGCTGAAAGCCGGTACCGCGCAGAAGCTCGTCCTGAACACGATCTCCACCGTGACGATGATCCGGCTCGGCCGCACGTACGGCGGGCTGATGGTCGGAGTCGTGCCTGCGAACGAGAAGCTCCGAGAACGTGCCCGCCGCAACGTCGTGATCGCCACCGGCGCGTCGGAGGAATCGGTGGACGAGGCGCTGAAGGCCGCGGCCGGGGACGCACGGGTCGCGCTCGTCTCGCTGCTGGCCGGCGTGGACGCCGAGAACGCCCGCTCGCGGCTCGAGGCGTCTAAGGGCTCGGTCCGGAAGGCGGCCGGCACGTGAGGCTCGGAGTCGAAGCGGCGCTGGTGCGCGGCGAGATCGTGCCCGGCGACGTCGACGTCGAGGACGGCCGCGTCGTAGCGGTCGGTCTGGCCAAGGGCCCCCGCGGCCGCGTCGCAATCCCAGGTTTCGTCGACCTCCAGGTGAACGGCTACGGCGGGGTCGACTTCCTCTCCGCCTCGAGCGACGACTACGTCCGAGCAGGGGAGGCACTGCTCCTCGCCGGCGTGACCGCGTACCAGCCCACGTTCATCACGTCGGCCGAAGGGACGACGATCGAGGCGCTGCGGGCGATGCCGACCGGTGCAGCAGGCCCACGGATCCTCGGGGCGCATGTCGAAGGCCCGTTCCTCTCGCCGGACCGGCCCGGAACTCACCCGCTCGTCCACCTGCGCGCGCCCGACGTCGCGCTACTCGACCGGTTGCTCGACGCGGGCAGGGTCACCCAGATGACGCTTGCGCCCGAGTTGCCCGGGGCGGACGCGCTCGTCGAGCGCCTGCGTGAGCGCGGCGTCGCGGTCGCGGCGGGGCACACGAACGCCACGGCGGAGGAGGGCCACCATGCCTTCGACCTCGGAGTGGGCGGCGTCACCCACGTCTTCAACGCCATGCGGCCCTTCCGCTCGCGCGATCCGGGGATCGCAGGTGCAGCCCTCACGCGCGCCGCCGTCGTGATCGGGATGGTCGTGGACGGCCACCACCTCGCCGACGAGACCGTGCGGCTGATCTGGTCGTGCGCGGCCGGACGCGTCGCGCTCGTCACGGACGCGATGGCGGCTGCCGGGAACGGCGGCAGCGGCGGCACCTTCCAGCTCGGCGACGTCGAGGTTGCCGTCGAAGACGGCGCCGCACCGAAGCGGGAGGACGGGACGCTCGCCGGCTCGGTCCTCACGATGATCGACGCCGTCCGGAACCTGCACGCGCTCGGCGTCCCCTTCGAGCAAGCGGTGGGCGCGGCGACCGAAGTGCCGGCGCGCTTCCTCGCCCGCGGCGACGTCGGCTTCCTCGAGCCCGGCGCGCAGGCGGACGTCGTCGTCCTCGACGACCGGCTCGATATTCAGGCCGTCCTCTGCTCGGGACGGAGCCATGTCGTGGCTCGAGACTGAGCTGCGCGAGCAGCCGCAGGCGCTGGCCCGCCTGCTCGAGCGCCAGGCGGGCGCTGCCCGCGCAGCCGCCGGGGTCTTCGGCCGGAGCGAGATCCGGTACCTGCTGATCGCGTCGCGCGGCAGCTCGTCGAATGTCGCGCGTTACGCGCAGTACCTCCTCGGCCGCGCGCACCGCGTGCCGGTCATGTTCGCCACGCCGTCGCTGTACACGATCTACGGCCAGCCGCCGCGGCTCGACGGCGCACTCGTGATCGGCATCTCGCAGTCGGGCGCCTCGCCGGACGTCGTCGCGGTGCTCGCCGAGGCCAGGGAGCAGGGACGCCCGACGCTGGCGCTCACGAACGACGTCGCGTCTCCGCTCGCCAAGACGGCCGACGCCGTGCTGCCGCTCGAGGCCGGGGAAGAGCACGCGGTGGCTGCCACGAAGACCTACGTCAACTCGCTCGGCGCCGTCGCACTGCTCTTCGCCGAGATGGGGGACGATGCGACGGCGCGAGAGGAGCTCGCGCGGATGCCTGAGGCGCTCGCGGCGCAGATCGAGCTCTCCCTGCACGAAACGCCTGCGCTCGAGGAGTACCGCGACGCCGTCGGGCTCACGGTCGTTGCGCGCGGCGTCAACTACGGCACCGGCTTCGAGATTGCGCTCAAGATCCGCGAGCTGTCGGGCATCGTCACCGAGGCGTACTCGCCCGCCGACCTGATGCACGGCCCCATCGCTGCCATCCAGCCGGGCTGGCCGGTCGTGGTCGTCGCGCCGAGCGGGCCTGCCCGTCCGAGCGTGGAAGAGATCGTGCCGCCGCTCCGCGCGCGCGGTGCACGGCTCGTGGCGGTCTCGGACGTCCGCGCAGTACTACGCCGCGCTCAGACCAGGCTCGTGCTCGCGCGAGGCGTACCCGAGTGGCTCAGCCCGCTCACGGCGGTGGTGCCCGGTCAGGTGGCTGCGATGCGCCTGACGAGCCTCCGAGGCCTCGATCTCGATAGTCCGGCCGGGCTTAGGAAGGTCACGCTGACGCGCTAGTCCACGAGAACGACGAGGCGGCCGCGCCCCCGACGCGGCCGCCTCAGATCGTCCGCAGTGGTGGCCCTACTGGTGGGCCTGGTCGATGATGTGCAGCGCCTTCGCGTTCGTCGTCAGCGTCGCCACCAGGGTCGTGTCGCCCTTCCGATGCAGAGGAGCCTTGAACTTCAGGACCCCCTTGGCCGGAGCGGTGAGCGTAGTCGCGCCGTTCGGGAAGGTGATGTGCGTCGTCATCGTGGTGGCGAAGGCCAGGCTCTGACCCTTCAGCGAGCTGTGGAAGTTCGAATGATTCACGTCGATCGTGATCGAGCCGTCCTGGTCGGCTGTCGCCGGCGTGTAGCTCGTGAGCATCCCCTTGAGGACGTACATGACCATCGGGTTGGACTTGCCGCCCTGGGCGGGATGCGCCGGCTTCGCAAATGCAACGCTTGTCGGCAGCGCCAGAACCGCGACCGCAAGAACGATTGCCTTCTTCATCCTGTTTTCTCCTAACGTCGTCAAGCTGTTCCCACCATCGTGTTTGCAGCGTGTCAGCTCTGCAGCAGAGGTTGGTAAGCGGCATGTAAAGCGGGGCGACCCTAAGAAGCCTCGGGGGCCGGCTCTGAGGCCAGCCGACGCAGCATGGGAAGGGCGACGAGCCCGATGGCGAGCGTCGGCAGGACGATCAACCCGCGGTAGAGGAGCACTGCCGCCACGACGTGCGCGTTCGAAGCCCCGAAACCGACGAGCGTGCCGATCATCCCCAGTTCCACGACTCCGATCCCGCCGGGTGTGAGCGGCAAGGAGCTGATCACACGTCCGATCGCCCAGGCAAGAAAGGCCTCGCTCAACGGTAGGTCGGCGAACGAGATCCCCACTGCCTGCAGGCACAGCTCGAACACCAGGAAGGCGGTCAGCTGGTTGCCGAGCGTGGCGACGGTGAGTCTCGGCCAACGCCTTCGGAGCAACACGAGCCGGTCGGCCCGCAATCTCGCCAGCGACTCCCCGCTCCAGTTCGGCGGCGTTCGGTGGAAGAACACGGCGACACGGGCTGCGATGGGCGTGGAGACGTCGCCGAGCCACCGGGCCGCTCCCTCGCTCCGCAGCGCTGCCACGGCCAGCCCGACGATGAGCGCGCCGCAGGCGGCGCTCACGGCGGCGATCACGGCCGTCGACGTCGACAGCTGGCCGGTGGCGAAGACGAGGATTGCTCCGACCAGCGGGTAGACGAGGATCATCACCTCGCTCCAGACGCCGGTCACGGCGACCGCGAAGCCGGCGGCGCCCCGATCAACGCGCAGCCTGCGGAGGAAGGCGAACGAGAGCGCCATCCCGAGTGGAGCGCCGCCGGGAAGCAGGGTCGTCAGCGCGGTCGAGGCTTGCGTGAAGGCGAGCGCCCCGACGAACGACAGCCGCGGAAGAACCGCCTGCCAGGGCAGGGCGGTGGTCAGGATGTCGAGCAGCGTTGCCGCTGCGAGCGCCACCGCCCACGTTGGGGATACGGTCGCGAGCCGGTGTGCCACGCTCCCATAGCTCGCGATCCGCGGGAGGATCTCGGCGAAGACGACTGCGGCGAGCGCGATGCCGAGCGCGAAGCGGAGAACGGCCCGGCGGCGACTCCGCATGGGGCCAGTCTAGGAAGCGGCTCCGCTCGGCGGCGCTGCTAGCCTCACGCCGCGATGAAGATCCTGGTCACCGGCGGTGCCGGCTTCATCGGCTCGCATCTGGCCGACCGATTGCTCGCGGAGGGGCACGAGGTTCGGGCCCTCGACAATCTCGATCCGCAGGTCCACACGAATGGGCAGCGACCGGACTACCTCGACGCCGCCGTCGAGCTCCAGGTCGGCGACGTTCGCGACCACGAGGCCGTCGGGCGCGCGCTGGAGGGTGTCGACGCCGTCTACCACTTGGCCGCCGCCGTCGGCGTCGGCCAGTCGATGTACGAGATCGAGCGGTACACCTCGGTCAACGCGATCGGGGCCGCGGTCGTCCTCGAGGAAGTCGTCCAGCGGCGAGATGCGATCCGGAAGCTCGTCGTCGCCTCGTCGATGTCGATCTACGGCGAGGGTCAGTACCTGAACTCACGCACGGGCGAGGCGGGGATCGCGCCCGGGCTGCGGCCAGAGGTCCAGCTCGCCGCGAAGCAGTGGGATGTGCAGGGCGACGACGGCGGGCCGCTCGACCCCGAGCCGACGGCCGAGACGAAGCCGCTGCGCCCCACCTCCGTCTACGCGGTGAACAAGCGTGACCACGAGGAGCTGTTCCTCTCGGTCGGGGCGGCCTACGGCATCCCCACCGTCGCGCTCCGCTTCTTCAACGTCTACGGCGAGCGGCAGGCACTGTCGAATCCGTACACCGGCGTGGCGGCGATCTTCTCGTCGCGGCTGCTGAACGACAACCCGCCCCTCGTGTTCGAGGACGGGCTGCAGACGCGCGACTTCATCGACGTGCGCGACCTGGTGCGCGGCTGTGCGCTCGCGTTGAGCACGGACGGCGCGGACGGCAGCACGCTGAACCTCGGCACCGGCCGGGCAACGTCGATCCTCCAGGTCGCGCACACGATCGCGGCCGGCCTCGACAAGAACATCGAGCCCGAGATCGTCGAGCAGTACCGCGCCGGGGACATCCGACACTGCTTCGCGGACACGCGGCTCGCGCAGGAGCAGCTTGGGTTCCGCTCCGAGATCGCGTTCGAGGACGGGATGCGCGAACTGCTCGTGTGGCTCGAGGGGCAGGAGGCAGTGGACACGGTCGACGCCGCTCGCGAGGCGCTCGTCGCGCGCGGCCTCGCGCGTTGAGCTCGGCCCCGGACGTCTCCGTCTCCCTCGTCAACACGAACTCGCGGGAGCTGCTCCTGGCCTGCCTCGAGTCGCTGGCGAGCTCTGACGTGGAGATCGTCGTCCTCGACAACGCGTCGGAGGACGGCTCGGCGGCAGCCGTGCGCGAGCGCTTCTCCGGCGTCCGGGTGCTCGAGCAGCGGCACCGGGCGGGCTTCGGCGCCAACCACAACACCGTGATCCGCGCCACGACCGGCCGCTACGTCTTCGTACTCAACGAGGACACGACGAGCGAGGACTGGGGCTTCGAGCGGATGGTCGCGCATCTGGACGCGAACCCGCGGGTCGCCGCGCTCGGGCCGCGGCTGGTCTATCCCGACGGCCGCCTGCAGGACTCCGCGTGGCGCTTCCCTTCTCCCGCGACCGCCGCGCTCGGCCTGTTCACGCTCAGCCGGGCCGGGATCGTGCAGTCGGGAGGAACCGAGACACGGGACGTCGACTGGGCGATGGCTGCCGCACTGCTCGTGCGCCGCGAGGCGCTCGACGAGGTGGGCCTCTTCGACGAGGAGTTCTTCATCTACTCGGAGGAGACGGATCTCAGCCGCCGCCTGCGCCGCGCGGAGTGGCGGACGCAGTACTTCCCGTCCGTGACGGTCGTGCACCACGAGTCCCGGTTCAGCGCCGGGATTCCCGAGCGGCGCATCAACGAGATGTGGCGCGGCCGGCACCGTTACTGGGAGAAGCACCACTCCGCGCTAGGCGCCCGCGCCGCCGCGCTCTGCACGGGAGCGCAGTACGCGGTGCGCGGATTGCTCAGGTCGCGCGACCGCGACTTTGCCGGCCGGATGCGGCTACACGCGCGCGACGCGATCCGGGTCCGCGGGCCCGGCCTCCGCGAGCTCGCCGAGGACTGGAACCGAGAACACCAAGCCCCCTAGCGGAGACGCTTGTGTTCGGGCACACTTGCCCAAATCCACGATGCTCCGGGGGGCGCGCTGTGCCGGCGGTACAACGAACGCGGTCGAGTAGATCGGAAGCACTCCGGGCGTCGCGCGCGCATCGGCCTCCGCATCTCGTCCACGGGACGTGGCGGAGCCGGGTGCGGCACCGCCCGGATCCGGGCGGCGGCAGCGGCGGAGGGCGGCCCGGGGAATCGACGCCGCTCGTCCTCCTTGTCGACGACGAGCGTTCGATCCGCACGATCTGCCGCGTCAATCTCGAAGGCGATGGGCTCGCGGTGACCGAGGCGGTGGATGGAGCCGAGGCGCTCGAGGTGCTCACGCGGGTGCGCCCGTCCGTCGTGCTCCTCGACGTGATGATGCCGGGCGTCGACGGCTGGGGCGTCGCCCAGCAGCTGGCCGCGGACGACGAGACGCGGGAGATCCCGGTCGTCTTCCTCTCGGCCCGAGCCTCGCGTGAGGACCGCCTGCGTGCCCAGGAGCTGGGCGCGGTCGGCTACGTGGTCAAGCCGTTCGATCCCGTCGAGCTGGCCGAAGTCGTGCGAGACGTGCTCGAGCGAGTTGCGAGAGGAGAACGCGGGCAACTCAATCGCGAGCTTTCGGAGCACGAGTGATCGCCGACGCAGCGCCGCAAGAGCACGCGACCGCGGCTCCTCGGTGGCCACAGTTCACGATGCACTGGGGCAGGGCAATGGCGGTCGCGCTCGGGGCGCCGGCGCTCGTCACGCTGCTTGCCTTCACGAGCGTCCGCACGGTCGTTCCGGGCCTTCTGTACGTGGTCGCGATCATTCTTGCCACCTTCGTCGGAGGCCGGATCGGCGGCCTCGTCGCGGTCGCCGCGTCCGTGTTCCCGTTCTTCTACTTCTTCGCCAACCGCTACGACCGCAACCAGATCAACGCCGAGGGCGCGACCGCGCTCGTCGTCTTCGTTGTGGCGGCGCTGTTCGGCAGCGAGGTGCTCGGGCGCGAGCGGGCGGCCCGCGAGCGAGCAGAGCGCGCCGTGCGGGACAGCGAGCGCGCGCTCGACGCGGCGACGCGGCTGCAGTACGTCGCGGACGCCCTCTCCACGGCCCACACGCCTCAGGAAGTCCTCGATGCAGTGCTCACCGAGGGCGTGCGCGCGGCGGAGGCTCGAGGCGGGCTGATTGCGACGCTGAGCGACGACGGCGAGTGGCTCGAAGTGATCGCCTCGCGCGGCTACGACCTGCGGTTCATCGAGCCGTTCCGGCGCTTCCCCGTCAGCGGGAACTTCCCGCTCTCGGAGGCGGTGCGCACCGGCGAGGGCGTCTTCATCCGCTCCGAAGCGGAGCGGGACCAGCGCTACCCGGAGCTGGTCGGCCGCTCGCAGCCGGGGCACGGGCTCGTGTGCGTGCCGCTGGTGGGTGAACGGGGCACGATCGGCGGGCTCGTCTTCTCCTTCCCGACCGACCAGGAGTTCCCGCCCGACCGCCGGGCGCTCAAGATCGCGCTCGGACGGCAGGCTGCGCTCGCGCTCGAGCGCGCCCAGTTCTCGGTGGCCGAGCAGACGCTGCGCGAGCGGCTCGCCTTCCTCGGCGAGGCGACTGCGCTGCTCACCTCGTCGCTCGAGCTCGACCGGACGCTCGAGCGCCTCACCGAGCTCGCCGTGCCGCTGCTCGCCGACTGGTGCTCGATCTCCATGCTCGTCGAGGAGACGGGCGAGATCGAGCAGCTCGTCGTCGCCCACCAAGATCCCGAGCGCAGGCGCTGGGCCGAGGCGGTGCAAGAGCGCTCGCGCACCGTCCGGATCGACGACGAGTTCGATCTGACCGCGCAGGTGATTCGTACCGGTGAGCCGATCTTCCTCCGTGAGGTGCCGCAGGAATTGCTGGACGAGGCTGCGCAGCGGGACCCCAACGCGGCGGAGGCGCTCGAGCACATCTCCATTCGCAGTGCGATCACAGTGCCGCTCCGCTCGGGCGAGCGCTCCTTCGGCGCCCTCACGCTCGTTGCGGAGTCCCGGGAGCTCGAGGATTCCGAGTTCGACCTCGCACAGGAGCTTGCCGCGCGCGCCGCGATCGCCGTCGAGAACGCGCGACTGTACCGCGAGGCCGAGCGTCGGGCCGAAGCGGCACTCGCCCTCGCCTACGTTGGCGACGGCGTCGTCCTGCTGGACCGCGACGGCCGGGTGCGTTTCTGGAACTCGGCCGCCGCCGCGATCACCGGCGTCCGGGAGTCCGCTGCGGTCGGCCGCCGTCCGGCCGAGGTCGTACGTGCCTGGGAGGAGCTGACCCGGCTGGCGGAGCTCGCCGACGCCGCCGCACCCGAGCGCGCGCGTCCCGTGACGGTGCCGATCGAGACGGCGTCGGGTGACCGCTGGGTTGCGGTCACCGGTGTCGCCTTCGACGAGGGCATCGTCTACGCATTGCGGGACGTCAGCGACGAGCGGGCCCTGGAGCGGGCACGGAGCGATTTCGTGGCGACCGCCTCGCACGAGCTTCGCACTCCGCTCGCGGCCGTCTACGGGGCCGCCCGCACGTTGCGCCGCACCGACATCGAGATCCCGGCTGAGCAGCACGACCGCTTCCTCGAGATCATCGTGAGCGAGACCGAGCGCCTGACGGCGATCGTGTCCCAGATCCTCCTCGCGGGGCAGCTCGAGGAGGGCCGCGTGGACGTGACGACCACGGCGACCGACCTGGCGCCGCTCGTCGAGAGCGCGCTCGACTCGGCCCGTCTGCGCACGCCCGAAAAGATCGAGCTGCGGCTGGAACAGAACGGCGCCCGCGCGGTCGCGATCGCCGACGAGGACAAGCTTCGCCAGGTGCTCGTCAACCTTCTCGACAACGCCGTCAAATACTCCCCGGACGGCGGCGACGTGGTGGTCGAGCTCGCCGGCGGGCAGGGTCGCGTGCTGCTGACCGTCCGCGATCGCGGGCTCGGCATCCCGCCGGGCGAGCAGGAGCGGATCTTCGAGAAGTTCTACCGCCTCGATCCCGCCCTCACGCGCGGCGTTGGCGGCAGCGGCCTCGGCCTGTTCATCTCACGCGAGCTCGTGGCCCGGATGGGTGGCAGCCTCACGGTCAGGTCGCAGCCCGGCGAGGGAGCGGCGTTCGTCGTGGATCTGCCCGCCGCTTAGCCGGATCTCACCTCACGCGGCAAACTTAGACGCGAATGCTCGTTCTCGTTGCAGACGACGACCGCGCAGTGCGCGAGGCGCTCGAGCGCGCCTTGCAGCTGCACGGCTATGAGGTCGCGGTCGCGTCGGACGGAGACACGGCGCTGACGGCCGTGGACGCGCGCACGCCGGACGCCGTCGTGCTCGACGTGATGATGCCCGGGCTCGACGGCCTCGACGTCACGCGCCGCCTGCGGAG
Organism: Gaiellaceae bacterium; assembly: GCA_036494245.1. GTDB lineage: Bacteria > Actinomycetota > Thermoleophilia > Gaiellales > Gaiellaceae > Palsa-739. Next base: position 126 of record DASXOM010000224.1, on the reverse strand, counting down.
GCAGGGGAACCGCATCCCGATCCTCCTGCTCACCGCCCGCGACGCGATCGGCGACCGGGTCGAGGGGCTCGACGCAGGCGCCGACGACTACCTCCCGAAGCCGTACGACCTCGAGGAGCTCCTCGC
>DASXOM010000223.1:0-2241 GCA_036494245.1 Gaiellaceae bacterium | reverse complement strand
GCTCCTCGCCGCGCCGTTGCTTGCGCAGGGCGCCGCCGGCTCGTACCCCGAGGTAGAGGTCGTCGAAGATCTCGGCACTGTCTTCGGCCATACCAGGAATCTATAGCCTCGTTCGGTTGTGAACGCGCGGCTCCTCCATGTTTCCGATCTCCACGCGGGTACACATGAGGAGAGCGAAGTAGAGCACGCGCTGGCGCGGCTGGTGGAACGGCTCGAGCCCCGGCTGGTGGTCGCTTCCGGCGATCTGGCCCACCGCGGGCGCCGACAGGAGCTCGAGCGGGCGGCGAACCTGCTCCGCTCGCTCGGTCCGCCGGTGCTCGCAGTCCCCGGAAACCACGACCTCCCGCACACGCCGGCGCGGTTCGTGCGGCCGTGGACCGAGTTCGAGCGGGTCTGGGAGACGACCGAGCCGACAGCATCGGTGCCGGGGCTCCACGTGGTCGGGCTCAACTCGGCGCGTCCGTTTCGCCACCAGGGCGGCGCGCTCAGCCGGACGCAGCTCGCGACGGCGGCCCAACGGCTCGCGCAGGCCGGCGAGGGAGCGCTGCGCGTGGCCGTCCTGCACCACCACCTGATCGGCGCGCCCTGGCGGGCGGCTCGCAAGCGGCCGGTCTCCCGCCGCAACCACGTGCTGCGCGCGCTCGTGGACGCGGGCGCCGACCTCATCCTCGCGGGTCACATCCACCAGGCGGCCGTGAGCGAGCGGCACGAGTTCGAAGTCGTCGGCGACGAGGCGCACACGGCGGTTGTCGCGATCGCGCCCGGGCTCGGGCAGCCGCGGCCCCGACGGCTGGGCGAGGCGCGCGGGCTCCACCTGCACGAGGCGAATGCGGACGCGATCGTCGTTCGCACCTTCCTCTGGTCGCGCGGCGACTGGTCGCTGAGCGCAGAGCGCCGCTTTCAGCGTTAGCGCAGGCTCTCGAGCAGGCGCGTCCGCGCCGCCGTGTACTCGTCGTCGTCGAGGACTCCCGTGTCGTGGAGCTCCTCGAGCAGGCCGAGATAGTGCGCCGGATTGTCGGTCGGAGCATCGCCCGAGCGGGCGTGAGCCATGGGTGACGACGGCTGCATCGGCGGTCTCGCCTGCAGAACGCCGAACTGCTGTTGCGTCCCGATCTGATCCGGGTCGATACCCGCCTTCTTGAGCCGCTCGCGATAGTGCTCGACGCCGAAGCCGCGCTCGGGGAAGCGATAGGCGTCCCTGCCCCAGAGGGGCCGCTTCTGCACGAAGCGCCTGTAGACGACCACCAGCGCCACAGCGAAGAAGAAGCTCGCGAGGCCTGCCCAGGAAGAGGCGTGACGGCCCCAGATCCCGAGCACGAGCGCCGTGCCCGCGATCGTGCCCAGGAGGCCGATCGCAATCGTGAGCCAGGGCGGCATCGGATCCGGCCCGGGGAGCGCAAAGCGCGCCAACGCACCCGTGACGAACGCGAAGAACAGCGCGGTGATGACACCTCCAAGCAGCACGCGAGGAGCCTAGCGCGGCGGGACGAGGACGCAACACGTGCGTCTTGTTACGCGGCGGTCTGCTCGAGTGCCTGCAGGTCGCGCCGCAGATCCTTGATCTCGTCGCGCAGCTTCGCCGCGTACTCGAACCGCAGCTCCTCGGCGGCGAGGTACATCTCCTCCTCGAGCGTGACGACGAGCTTCTCGAGGTCCTCGCGTGACATCCCCTCGACCTTCGTCCCACCACGCCGTCGCCGGGAGGAGGGAACGTTCGGCGACTCGAGCTGGAGCAGCTCGGCGATGTCGGAGACGCCCTTCGCGATCGTCTCCGGCACGATCCCGTGCTCCTCGTTGTACGCGAGCTGGACGGCGCGGCGACGGTTGGTCTCGTCGAGCGCCTCCTTGATCGCCTCCGTCTGCTTGTCGGCGTACATCAGCACCTTGCCGTTGACATTCCGCGCCGCGCGCCCGATCGTCTGGATCAAGCTCGTCCGGCCGCGCAGGAAGCCCTCCTTGTCGGCGTCGAGGATCGCGACGAGCGACACCTCCGGCAGGTCGAGCCCCTCGCGCAGGAGGTTGACGCCGACGAGGACGTCGTACTCGCCGAGCCTCAGCTCGCGGATGATCTGGATCCGCTCGATCGTGTCGATCTCCGAATGGAGGTACCGCGCCTTGACGCCCGACTCGAGCAGGTAGTCGGTCAGGTCCTCGGCCATCTTCTTCGTCAGCGTCGTCACGAGCACGCGCTCGCCGGCCGCCTCGCGCGTACGGATCTCGCCGAGCAGGTCGTCGATCTGG
>DASXOM010000222.1:0-8500 GCA_036494245.1 Gaiellaceae bacterium | reverse complement strand
GATCAGCTCCGCGATCACCTGCTGCTCGCCCGCGTGCTCGTGCGGCGGGTACTCCTCGGCGATCTCCTCCGTCGGCACGAGCTTCAGGCCCACCACGACGAGAGCGGCCGCGAGGAAGAGGAAGGCGAGACCGATCGTGGCTCCCAGCAACGGCGTCACGGCGGGAAGCGAGTCCGCGAAGGCGTAGATCAGGATGAAGCCGACCGCGGCGAGCGATGAGAGGCCGAGCAGCGCGAGAACGGCGAGCTCCGCCGCCGGGTTCGGCGGCAGCGCGGGCACGAGCCGCGTCTCCTCCGGCTCCTGCCCGCGGCGACGGCGGCGGCCCACGAGCAGGACGAGGGCCGAGACGATCGCGTTCCGGACCCGCCTCACGCGCGGAGCCTCCTTCCGAGCAGCAGGCAGAGGCCGATCAGCAACGGGATCGCGATGAACCACGTCACGAGGCCCTCCGGCACGGGACCGAGGAAGCCGAGGCCCCAGCCGCCCGGACGGGTCGGCTGCTTCGTGTACTCGACGTAGCGCACGATCGAGTCGAGCTGCCGGTCGCTGAGCGCGCGCTGCGAGAACTTCGGCATCACGTATGGCCCGATCCGCACCGCCTCCGCGACCTGGCGCGGCGTCGCCTGCCCGAGCGCCGGCGGCAGCGCGCCCGTCACGTAGCCGCCCTGCCCGACGATCTGGTGGCAGCCGGCGCAGTGCTCGGTGAAGAGGGCCAGCCCCTCGGAGAGACTGCCGCGCGCGGGGCGCGGCGTCGGGATGGGCGGGCCGCCGAAGGTGGCGATGTACGCGACGAGCGCCCTGATCTGATGGTCGCCCAGGACGAGGGGCTCGCGCCGCGGCTCCAGCCCGATGTGCCTCAGCGGCATGTAGCCGGTGCGGAGGTAGAAGTCGGCCGCGAGCGCGCCCACGCCGTGCAACGACGGGCCGATCCCGCCCTGCTGTCCCTGCGCCCGACCCGGTCCGGCGCCGGTCGCCGACGACGGCTCGTCGTAACGTCCGGCCGCGTTGCCCCCGTGGCAGCTGAGGCAGTACTCGCCGTAGAGGTGGTAGCCATAGGCCGCGAGCGGACCCTTCGGCGTGCCCGGGGCCGCTCCGGCCGGGCCGGCGGCGAGCAGCCCGGCCACGGCGAGGACGGTGAGGGTCAGGACTGCGCGCATAGCGTCGAGAAGACGGAGCCGAGCCCGCTCATGAGGATCACCGTGAAGAAGAGGACGTTCGCCACCATCGCGGTGGTGGCGAAGAAGTGGAGCCGGCTGTACGGCACGGCGCCGCCCCAGCGCCCGTCGCCGGGCGGCCCGTCGCCGTAGTTCGTCGCGCGCGTTGCCAGGAAGACGGTCACGGCCGCGGCCTCGGAGATCAGGATCAGGAGCCCCGCGCAGGCCATGATCGCGAGCTGCCACACGTCGTAGCTGATGCCCCAGCTCATGCCCGCGACGGAGCACCGCGCCTCTCCCACGCCGTAGCCGACGACGTGCTGACCGGTCCACGCGAGCGGCGCGACGACGACGCCGATCCACTGCAGCACGGAGAGCCTTCGAATGCTCATAGCCTCGCCGAGAGGAGGACCCCGAGCACGATCAGGGTCAGGACGTTGACCGCATGCCAGTAGAAGGCGACGACCTGGGTCGCGTCGATCCGGTACCTCGTCAGGCCTCGCGCGAGCTTCCCGAGCAGCCAGACGACCAGCAGCACCCCGATCGCGACGTGCGCGTGGTCGGCTCCCAGCAGCACGTAGTAGATCGAGCTGTACGCGTTGTCCTGCGGCGTCGAGCGGTGCAGCTGCTGAACGTAGTCGTGGATCGCCCAGGCGAGGTACGCGCACTGGACCGCGAGCGCCCAGACGAGCAGCAGGCGCGTCGCCCAGAGCCGGCCCCGGCGCACCGCCCGCGCCGCGAGGTGCATCGGGATGCTCGAAGAGACGAGGATCCCGACCATGATCAGCGGCACCACCACGCGCGGCTCGGGCGTGCCGGGCGGCGGCCAGTGGGCGCTCCCGAAGCGGAGGTAGTAGTAGGTCCCGACGAAGGTGCCGAAGAGCGTCGCCTCGGCCGCGACGAGCATCGCCATCCCCCAGAACGCCACACCGGGACCACCCCGCCGCAGGCCGGCCGCGTAGTCGCTCATACCTCGGTCTCCTGCGGCTCCTCGCCGTGCCAGCCGAGGAGCGCGAGCACGATCCCCGCCAGCGCGAAGCAGACGCCCGTCCAGAGGTGGAGGAGCAGGAGGACGAACACGATCGACATCGCGAGCGCGAGCAGGATCGGCCACGGCGAGTCGTGGGGCATCTCGACGATCTCTGCCAACCAGCCGTCGACCGGGGTGCTCACGGACTGCTCGTGCCCCTGCTCGAGCACCATGACTCCCTCGGCGAGCTTGCGCCGGTCCTCCTCCCGGTCGGCGTAGTCCCAGTTCGCGTAGGCGCTCGAGACCTTGGGGATGACGGCGAAGTTGTACTCGGGGGGTGGCGACGGGATCGTCCACTCGAGCGTCGCGCCGTGCCATGGGTCGGGGCCGGCCGGGGCGCCGCGGAAGTAGCTGACGACGAGGTTGACGAGGAGCACGAGGATCCCGACCGTCGTGATGTACGAGCCGATCGTCTCGGCGAGGTTGTCCGGCCCCCAGCCGAGCCCGGACGGGTACGTGTAGTTGCGCCGCGGCATCCCCTCGAGCCCGACGATGTGCATCGGGAAGAAGAGGAGGTTCGTCCCGACGAAGATGATCCAGAAGCTGATCTGGCCGGGCAGCTCGAAGTAGAGCCTCCCCGTGACCTTCGGGAACCAGAAGTACATGCCGGCGAAGATCGGGAAAACTGCGGCCCCGAAGATGATGTAGTGGAAGTGCGCGATGACGAAGTAGGTGTCCGTCACCTGCTGGTCGAACGGCACTGCCAGGAACATGATCCCGGTCAGGCCACCGGCGACGAACATGAAGATGAAGCCGGCGATGAAGAGCAGCGGCGTCTTGAAGCGCGCGTTGCCGGTGATGAAGGTCATGCACCAGGCGAAGACCTGGATCGTGCTCGGGATAACGACCACGCCGGTCGCCGCGGCGAAGAAGATGACGGTGACCGTCGGCATCCCCGTGGCGAACATGTGATGGGCCCACACGCCGAAGCCGATGAAGACGACGAGCAGCTCGGCGACCGCCACGAGCGGGAACGCGACGACCCGCCGCTGGGTGAAGGCCGGGATGATCTCCGTCGCTATCCCGAACGCCGGGACGATGAGGATGTAGACCTCGGGGTGGCCGAAGATCCAGAACAGGTGCTGCCACAGGAGCGTCGAGCCGCCCCTGGCGACGTCGAAGAAGTGCGTGCCGACGTTGCGGTCGAGGAAGAGGAAGATCGTGTCCGCCGTCAGCGAGGGCAGCGCGAAGAGCAGGCCCCACGAGGCCGCGAGGAAGGCGAAACAGAACAGCGGCATCCGGTTGAAGGACATCCCGGGAGCCCGCAGCTTGAGGATCGTCACGATGAAGTTCCCCGCCGTGAGGCTCGACGCGATCCCGTTGAAGATGATCCCGAGGCAGTAGAAGTCGATCGCGTGCCCGGGGTCGTACTTCGCGCTCGCGAGGGGCACGTAGTCGAACCAGCCGGCGTTCGGCGCCTGGCCGATGAAGAGGCTCGTGTAGACGAAGATCCCAGACGCGAGGAAGACCCAGTAGCTGAGCGCGTTCAGCCGGGGAAAAGCCATGTCCCGCGCGCCGATCATCAGCGGGAGCAGGTAGTTCCCGAACGCTCCCGTCGTCATCGGGATGATGAAGAAGAAGATCATCGTCACCCCGTGCAGCGTGAAGAGCTCGTCGTAGGTGGCCGGGCCTACGACGTGCTGGTTCGGCTGGGCCAGCTGTGTGCGCATGATCAGCGCCTCGGCGCCGCCCGCCGCGAAGAGCACGAGCGTCGTCCAGAAGTAGAGAAGCCCGATCCGCTTGTGGTCGGTCGTCATCACCCAGCCGAGGAAGCCGGGCCGGGACTGCCACATGCGCTCGAGCCGCTCCTCGTAGACAGCCGTGGTCACTTGAGGCTCTCCAGGTAGGCGACGAGGGACTTCAGCTGCGAGCCGGTCAGGTGGAAGTCCGGCATCTCGTTCCCCGGCTTGAAGTGCTGGGAGTCGACGACCCAGCGGGAGAGGTAGCTCCTGGTCTCCGGGATCGTCACGCCGCCGAGCGTGGTGCGGCTCGCGAGGTGGGTCAGGTCGGGGCCGACGTAACCGCGCGCGGTCGTGCCCCGGATGGCGTGGCAGCTCGAGCAGGGGCCGTTGAGGAAGACCTGCTCGCCGCGCCGCGCGAGCGCCGTCGCGGGCGGGGCGGCCGCCGCGGCCTGCTTCCTCAGCCACGCTCGGAACTGCGCCTTCGACTGGACGAAGACGAGCATCCCCATGTGCGCGTGCTGCAGCCCGCAGAACTCGGCGCACTGGCCGCGGTAGACGCCCGCCTTGTTCGCGTAGAGGAGGATCCGGTTCTGCTGCCCGGGGATGGTGTCGACCTTGCGGTTGAGCGCGGGCACCCAGAAGCTGTGGATGACGTCCGCCGTCGTCGCCACGAGGTTGACGCGCGTGTCGACGGGAATGTGCAGCTCGTCGGCAGTGACCGCCTTCGTCCCCGGATATCGGAACTCCCAGTACCACTGATGGCCGACGGCGTCGACCGTCATCGCCGTACTGGACGCAGCGGGTGCCTGGGTCACGTGGATGATCGCCCAGTTGCCGACGATGAAGAGAGCGACGATCACCATCAGCGGGAAGACGACGCCCAGTCCGACCACGACGAACCACGCGGGCCTCTCCCCCGGATGCGGGTCGGCGGGGTCGGCACCGAAGCCGCGCCGGTCGCGCCTCACCCACGCGAAGACGAGCAAGCCCGTGATGAGCGCGAGGCCGCCGAAGGCGACGGCCGTCATCACCCAGAAGAGATTCGCGATGTCGCCCGCCGCGTGACTGTGCGGGTTGAGCGTGTCCTGCTCGCCTCCGCACCCCGCGAGCACGGTCGGCACGAGCAGCGCAGCTGCCGCGAGTCCCCTGCGCCACTTCGTCCCCCGAGTCGCCAAGTCGGAAAACGGGTACCCGAGCGTGTGTCGCCGAAAACCGTGATCCCTGGATGACCGGCTGGAATTTCGATCCGCTCGAGATCTCGGTGCTCGTGCTCGTCGGCGGGCTCTACTTGAGGCGGGCGCGGACGCTCGCGCAACGCGGGCGGCCGGTGCCGCGGCCGCGCGTCGCGGCGTTCGCGGCGGGGCTGCTGACGCTCTTCGTCGCGCTCGAGTCTCCGATCGACACGATCGGCGAGGAGCGGCTGTTCTCGGTCCACATGCTCCAGCACTTGCTGCTCGGCGACGTCGCCGCGCTGCTCCTCGTGCTCGGGCTCGACGGGCGGCTACTGCGACCGCTGCTGCGCGTCCGCGTGGTACACCGGCTGCGCGTGCTCGCCCATCCGCTCGTCGCGCTTCCGCTCTGGGCGGCCAATTTCGTCGTCTGGCACCTGCCGGTGCTGTTCGACGCAGCCCTACGGGACGACGCGATTCACGCGCTCCAGCACACGCTCTTCGTCACATTCGGGATGCTGATGTGGGCGGCGCTGATCGAGCCGCTGCCAGGGCAGGCCTGGTTCACCGCGCCGTGGAAGATCCCGTACGTCCTCGGGATGTGGCTCGTGATGCTCGTCCTCTCGCAGGTCTTCATCTGGTCGAGTCACGTCTACTACGCGCCGTACACGCACGACGCGACGCTCTGGGGGCTGAGCCACCTCGCCGACCAGAAGGCCGGTGGCGGCGTGATGCTCGTCGAGAGCATGCTCACGATGCTGCCGGCGCTCGTCTGGGTGCTGCTCTCGGTGCTGCGGGAGAGCGAGACGCGGCAGCAGCTCGTCGATGCGGGAGTCGCGCCGGCTACCGCCGCCCGCGCGGCCCGCTACGGCCGAGCGTGACGGGCCGTACACTCGCAGCACCGGGGTGCCGCGTGGGGCGCGGCTGAGATCACACCCGTCGAACCTGATCCGGGTCATGCCGGCGAAGGGAGGAGCGATCCAAGAGAGAGCGCCAGCCTGGGGCATCACGCCGGTTCCCGAGCGGCTGCGCACGCTCGGCGGCCTCGAGAACGGGATGCTGTGGAGCAGCCTCGGGCTCAGCCTGCTCGTCCTCGTCGCCGGCGCCTTCCTCGTCCCCGCGCTCTCGCTGCCCGAGGCGCTGCTCGCGATCCTCGTCGGCGGGATCTTCGGCAACGCCCTGCTCGGCGGTGCGGCGGCGATCGGCGCGGAGGCGGGCGTTCCGGCGATGGTCCTGCTGCACGCCCCGCTCGGACGCACGGGCTCGTACCTCCCAACCGGGCTCAACATCCTGCAGAACCTCGGCTGGACGATCTTCGAGGTGCTCGTCATCGCCACCGCCGCGCAAGCGCTCGTGCACGGGCCGCTCTGGGTCTGGAAGCTCGCCGCCGCCGCCGCGGCGACGATCCTCGCGCTCCTCGGCCCGATCGGGTTCGTCCGCGTGTGGGTGAAGCGCGTCGCGCTCTGGGTCGTCCTCGCCTCGCTCGTCTACCTGACGTGGTGGACGCTGCACGACGCCGACCTCGGCGCGCTGTGGTCTCAGCCCGGGCACGGCGGGCTCAGCTTCTGGCAGGGGGTCGACCTCGTCGTCGCGCTGCCGGTCTCGTGGCTCCCGCTCGCCGCCGACTACACGCGCTTCTCGCGCAGCGGCCGCGGCGCGTTCTGGGGAGCTTCCGTCGGCTACTTCATCCCGAACGTATGGCTGTACGCGCTCGGCGCCATCCTGCTGCTCACACGCGGGCTCGCGGATGCCCCATCCGTGATCACCGCGATCGCGACCGGCGGCGTCGGAGCCGCGCTCGCGCTCGTCGCGCTCGGCATCGACGAGACGAAGGAGCCGTTCGCGAACATCTACTCGACGGCGGTTTCGGTGCAGAACGTCGTGCCGCACGTGCCGCAGCGGCTGCTCATCCTCGCGGTCGCGGCCGTCGCCACGGCCGGAACGTTCGTGATCGATCTCGTCAACTACCAGAACTTCCTCTACCTGCTGGGCGCGTTCTTCGTGCCGCTCTTCGGCGTCCTGCTCGCGCAGTGGCTCGCGGGCGAGCGCGACCCCTTTGCCGCTCCGGAGGTCCGCCCCGCGCAGATCGCGGCGTGGCTCGCCGGGTTCTGTCTCTACCAGTGGCTCGCGCCCGTCGGGCCGAGCTGGTGGATCCACCTCGTCGACCACACGCATCCCGGCCGGGGGGCGATCGGCGGCTCGCTGCCGAGCTTTGCCCTCTCCTTCGTCCTCTCGCTCGGCCTTACGCTTGCGGGTCGTGCGAGCGCTCGCCGTAATCGGCCCTCTGTCGCGTGACCTCGTCGAAGGCCGTGCCGAGCGGATCGGCGGCCCGCCGTGGTACGCGGCTCGGGCGCTGCGGGCGATGCAGCAGGAGGCGATAGTCGTCGCGAAGTGCGGCGAGCCCGAGCGGCGCTCGTACCTGCGGCGACTCGCGGCCCTGGGACTCCCGATGTCGCTGGCGGCGGCCGGGGAGACGACGTCGTTCGCGTTCAGCTACGACGCCGCCGGGCAGCGGCAGATGCGCGTCGAGGTCGTCGGAGAGCCGTGGAGCGAGGGCGACGAGCCGGAGCGCGCGCTCCGCCGAGTCGAGTGGGTGCACGTGGCGCCGCTGCTGCGCGGCGACTTCCCGCCCGAGGCGCTCGAACGGATCGCGCGCCGGCGGCGAGTGCTGCTCGACGGCCACGGGCTTGTCCGGGTGCGCAGGGTCGGCCCGCTCGCGCTCGACGCCGACTTCGACCGCGCGCTCCTCCGCCATGTCTCGATCCTCAAGCTCTCGGAGGAGGAGGCGCAGGCGATTCTCGGCGGCGGCGAGCTCGAAGAGCTGCGCGAGCTCGGCGTGCCGGAGGTGGTCGTGACGTTCGGAGCCGGCGGTTCGCTCGTCCTCACCCGCGATGCCGCCGTGCGGGTGACGGCCCGGCCGGTCCGTGGCGACCCGACCGGAGCGGGCGACGCATTCTCGGTCGCCTACCTGAACGCGCGCGCCGGCGGACACCGCCCGATCTCGGCGGCCCGGCGCGCGAGCGCACTCGTAACAGCCCTCCTTAGTAACAGTCTGTTACAAGGAAGGACAGGTCCGTGATCGCGGCGGTCGGCACTGTTGCGGGTGTGTTTCTCGTCGATGTCGAGGCCGAGGACCTGCTCGGCGAGGGCAAGGAGGTTCCGGCGGTCGAGCGGCCCGAGGTGGCGTTGCCCCGCGTCGTCGCGGCTGCGCGCTCCGGCTCGACCGTGGTCGCCGTCGTCGAGCGCAGGCCGCCGCTCATGCTGTCGAACGACGGCGGGGCCACCTGGCGGGAAGCAGGCGGCGGGTTGCCGCCCGGCTTCGCTGTGGCGATCGCGGACGACGACCCCGACCGGATGCTCTACGCCGCGCGCAACCGGCTCTACGTCTCGGCCAACGGCGGCGTCTTCTGGCGCTCGCTGCCGTTCGAGCTGCCCGACATCGACTCGGTCGCCTGGATCGACTGA
>DASXOM010000221.1:0-5721 GCA_036494245.1 Gaiellaceae bacterium | reverse complement strand
GAGGGGCAGGTCGTGAACGGCACCGTCGTCCGCGTGGACAAGGACGAGGTGCTCGTCGACATCGGCTACAAGTCGGAGGGCGTCATCCCGGTTTCCGAGCTCTCGATTCGCCGCTCGATCAACCCGGCGGACGAGGTCACGGTCGGCGACGACATCGCCGCGCTCGTGCTCACGAAAGAGGACGCCGAGGGCCGGCTGATCCTCTCGAAGAAGCGCGCGCGCTTCGAGCTCGCGTGGAAGGCGATCGAGGGCGCGCACGAGAAGGGCGAGCCCGTAACCGGCCGCGTGATCGAGGTCGTCAAGGGCGGCCTCATCCTCGACCTCGGCGTGCGCGGCTTCCTGCCCGCGTCGCTCGTCGACATCCGTCGCGTCCAGGACCTCGACGAGTTCATGGGCCAAGAGCTCGAGTGCAAGGTCATCGAGCTCAACCGCTCGCGCAACAACGTCGTCCTCTCGCGCCGCGCCGTGCTCGAGGAAGAGCGCAAAGAGCAGCGGCAGCGGATCCTCGACCGCCTCAATCCCGGCGACGTCGTCGAGGGCACAATCTCCAACATCGTCGACTTCGGCGCCTTCGTCGACCTCGACGGGATGGACGGCCTCATTCACATCTCCGAGCTCTCGTGGAGCCACGTCAACCACCCGTCCGAGGTCCTGGAGATCGGCCAGACGGTCAGGGTTCAGGTGCTCGACATCGACCGCGAGCGGCAGCGCATCTCGCTCGGCCTCAAGCAGACGCAGACCGACCCGTGGCAGCAGGTGCTCGACAGCTATCAGGAGGGCGACGTCGTGCAGGGCACCGTGACGAAGGTCGTCACCTTCGGAGCCTTCGTCGAGATCCTGCCCGGCGTCGAGGGGCTCGTCCACATCTCCGAGCTTGCGCAGCACCACGTCGAGAATCCGCGCGAGGTCGTGTCGCAGGGCGACCAGGTGAACGTCCGCATCCTCGAGGTCGACGCCGAGCGCCGGCGCCTTTCCCTCTCGCTCAAGCGGGTCGAGGAGGGCATGCCGGTACAGCCGATGCCCGGCGAGGAGGGCGAGCCGCCCGCACTCGGGCTCTCCGACGAGGTTTTCGCCGACGAGGTTCCCGCCGCCGAGACGCTCGAGGCTCCCGCAGAGGAAACCGAGCCCGCCGCGGAGGCTGAGCCGGTCGCGGAGGTCGAGGTGGTCGAGGAGGCACCAGCGGTCGAAGAGCCGGCGGCGGCGGCAGAGCCGGTCGTCGAGGAAGAGCCGGCGGCTGAGGCCGAGCCGGTGGTCGAGGAAGAGCCGGCGGCTGAGGCCGAGCCGGTGGTCGAGGAAGAGCCGGTCGTCGAGGCCCAGGCCGAGGAGCCCGCTTCTGAGGCCGAGGCAGAGGCAGACACAGAGACGTCCGAAGCCGACGCCTCCGACGAGGCCGAGCCGACCGAGTAGTGCAGCGGCCGCTCGCGGTCGCGCTGACGGGCGGGATCGCAGCAGGAAAGAGCGAGGCGCTGCAGGCGTTCGCGCGCCACGGTGCGGCCGTGATCTCGAGCGACGACGTCGTCCACCGCCTCTATCGCGAGGACGGGGGCTTGTGGGCCGCTCTACGGGAGCGCTGGGGCGAGCGGGTCTTTCGCGACGGTGACGTCGACCGGGCGGCGATCGGCCGGATCGTCTTCGCCGACCGCGCCGAGCTCGCGTGGCTCGAGTCCGAGCTCCACCCACGGGTGCGTGCGGCCACCGATGCGTGGCTCGCCGAGCAGACGGCCGACGTCGCGGTCGCCGAGATCCCGCTCCTCTACGAGACTGGCGGCGAGGCGCGCTTCGACCGTGTCGTGGTCGTGACGGCACCGCCCGAGGTGCGAGAGGCGCGACGCGGCGCCGTCGCGGACCGGGAGGATCGGCTCGTGCCCGAAGAGGAGAAGGTGCGGCGGGCCGACTACCGCTACGTCAACGACGGGTCGCTCGAGGAGCTCGACGCGTTCGTCGCCGGAGTGATGGAGGAGCTACGACGGTCCTGAGACGCTGGATCGTGGTCGCCGCCGTCGCCTGTGCTGCGATCGGCGCGTTCGTCTACCTGCAACACACCGAGCCGCCGTGGTACGCGCGGCTCTGGTACCCGCTCCGCTATTCGAACAACGTACGCGTGTACGCCCAAGAGGACGATCTCGATCCTGCGCTCCTCGCAGCGGTGATCGAGGCGGAGAGCAAGTTCAACCCGGTCGCCCGTTCCGGGGCCGGAGCCGTCGGCCTCATGCAGCTGACGCCCGGCACGGCGAAGGGCATCGCCCAGTACACCGGCGGCAGCCGCTTCCGCCTCTCCGACCTCACGAACCCGGACATCAACATCCGCTACGGCGCGTGGTACCTCGGGCATCTGCTCGCCAAGTACGGGGACGAGCGGCTCGCGCTCGCCGCCTACAACGCGGGTCAGGACAACGTGGACCGCTGGCAGAGGGAACACGTCGGGATTCAGTTCGACGAGACGAAGGACTACGTCGCCAAGGTCGAGCGGCTGAGAAAGATCTACCGCCGCGCCTACGCCTCGCAGCTCGGCTACTCCTAGCCGACCCGCTCCTCGATCTCGTTGCTCTTGCTCGTCAGCGCGGCGAAGCCGGCCTGCAGGAAGTCGTTCAGCCCGGCCGCCCCGAGGGTCCAGGCCAGGAGCCGCCCGAAGCGTGGCGCGATGATCTGTGTCGCGCCGAGGCCGGCCGCGACCCAGGTTCCGACACAACGGCTGCACGTCACGAGCTCCCCGATCGCCTGCCGCATCCCGTCGCTCTCGACCGGCTCCTCGCCGCCTTCGTGCGCGTGCCCTTCCACGAACGGCTCGCGGAGGAAGCTCGTCACCTCGTCGCGGGCGAGCGTCCGCGCCGCCTTGTACGTCGCGAGCGCGAGCGTGACGAGATCGAGCGTCGTGTGCTCTTGCGGGTCGCGCCCGAGCGCGCGGGCGAGCAACCCCGCGCCGGCCAGGCCGCCGCAGAACGCGGCCATGATCGCGGCGTACGCGCCGTAGGGAGGCGACTCGTCGGGCTCCACGACCGCCTTCTGCGCGGCGGAGCCGTTCGAGAAACTGGTAGGACCGCCGGCATGAAGATCCGGGCGGCGGTGCTCGAGGAGTTCGGCCGGCCACTCGTGGTCCAGGAGGTCGATCTGGAAGAGCCGAAGGCAGGCGAGGTTCTCGTGCGCCTCGTCGCGTGCGGCGTCTGCCACACCGACCTGTACACGGCCTCCGGCGCCGACCCCTCCGGCTACTCGCCGACGGTGCTCGGACACGAGGGAGCCGGTGTCGTCGAGCGCATCGGCGACGGTGTCGGCTCGCTCGCGCCCGGCGACCACGTCGTGACGCTCTTCTCGCCGCAGTGCCGCGAGTGCATGCACTGCCTGGACCCGCGCACGAATCTCTGCCTCGCGATCCGGGAGCAGCAGGGCCGGGGCTACCTGCCCGACGGAACGACGCGCCTGTCTCGCGACGGCGAGCCGATCCGGCACTTCATGGGGACGTCCACCTTCGCGGAGTACACGGTCATGCCGGAGATCGCGCTGGCGAAGATCGCTCCGGAGGCGGCGCTCGACCGGGCGTGCGTCTTCGCCTGCGGGCTCTCGACCGGGCTCGGCGCCGCGCTGAACACCGCCAAGGTCGAGCCCGGCTCGACGTGCGTCGTCTTCGGCGCCGGCCTCGTCGGGCTCGGCGCCGTCGTCGGCTGCCGCCTCAGCGGAGCCGAGCGGATCGTCTGCGTCGATCCGGCCGAGACCCGGCTCGAGCTCGCGCGCAGCCAGGGCGCAACCGACACGCTCACCGGCGGCCCGGAGGCCGTCGAGCAGATCCTGGAGCTGACCGGCGGATTCGGCGCCGACTACACCTTCGAGGCGACCGGTCTCGTCGGCGTGATGCGCCAGGCGGTCGAGTCGGCGCGCATGGGCTGGGGCCTCGCGACCGTCTGCGGAGTGGCGGGCAAGGGGGAGACGCTGGACGTCGTGCCGCGCTTCCTGATCACGGGCCGCCGCGTGGCCGGCTCCTCGTTCGGCGGTGTGAAGGGACGCGATCAGGTGCCGCAGTTCGTCGACCGCTGCCTCGCGGGCGACATCGACGTCGACCCACTCATCTCCCACACGCTCTCGCTGGACGAGGTCAACCGCGGCTTCGACCTCATGCACGCCCAGGACGGCATCCGCAGCGTGATCTCGTTCAGCTGAACTCTTGACGTAGCGTCTGGTGCTAGCGATAATAGTGCCAATGCTTGCGCGCGTCCCGGGGTCGCCGTTCTCGCTCGATCCGCTGATCGCAGAGGCCAAGCGTCGGGCGCGGCGACGGCGGTGGCTCACCGTGCTCGTCCTTGTCGCCGTCGCGGCGGCGGCGGCTGCGACTCTCGAGCTCCGGTCGGCATCGGGCTCCGGCCTGACAGCTGCCGGCGGCCGGCCGGTCACCCACATCGTGATCAAGGCTCCTCCAAGCACGGTCTACTTCGACCTGAAGACCGGCCGCAAGACGGTCAAGACGGTCGGCGAGGAGTTGTGGTTCGAGCGCGGCCGGCACGGCCGGCACCACGTCATCTCCACCCAGGGAGGCCGCCCGGTGTCCGATCAGGTCTGGAGAGCGCAATACACCCGGCCGCACACGCAGGCCGCTGCGGTGGACGGCTTCTACGCCGGGCTCGCCACCGATTTCCGGGCAGCGCTCAAGAGCGGGAGAGTCCAGCTCGTAGGCCGTGGAACCTTCGACGGCCGTCACGTCGACTGGCTCCGCGTCGTGCCGCGACAAGACCGGCACTGGTTCGTGCTGCGGGAACTGGGAGAGGTCGGCATCGATGCCCAGACCTACAAGCCCATCCTCATTCGCGGCCACAGCGGAAAGCACTTCTTCTACGAACGCATCCTGCTCGCCAGGGCGATCGCCTACAACGCAGCCGACTTCGAGACCCATGGGCCGAGGAACCCCAGCGCCCCCCGCGTCCGGCCTGCCACGGGCTTTGCGTCCGGGTCGGCCGCCGCCGCCGGCTCCCACAGCACCGCCGTCGGTGGGCAATGGCTGACCGCCGGGACGACGGCGGCGGGTCTCGAGCTCCGAGGGGTGAGGCCCTTCACGATTCGCCGCAGCAAGCATCACTTCAGCTACGGAGCGCACAACCCCAGGCCGATCCATGGGCTCGCACTGGTCTACGCGCCGCCCTCGCAGGGACCGGCGCCGGCCGTCCCGACCCGGATCAACCTCTATGGACCGGAATGGGAGCCACGGGTATCGACTCGTGCCACGACGATCTACGAGGTTCCAAAGGCGCCCCGCGTACCTCCCTGGAGCTTCCTCCCGGCAGGCTCGGTCAACGTCGAGACCGGCTTGACGACCCTCGGCAACCGTGTAGTCCACACATTCTCGATCGGCTTCCTGAAAGAGCGCGGCCTCTTCATCACGATCCGCACGCCGCTGGGCCAGCGCGCCGTGCTACAGATCGCCCGCAGCCTGCACACTCCCCGCAGGTAGGCCGCCCTGACCGGCAGGCGGTGCCGGTGCGGCCGCCGGCCGGAGATACCCTGTCCCCAATGGCCGAGCTGCGCACAACCGCCGCCTACAGCCCGACCGGCGACCAGCCGCAGGCGATCGAGAAGCTCGGGGACGGGATCCTCGCAGGCGAGCGCTACCAGACGCTCGTCGGCGCGACCGGCACCGGCAAGACGGCGACGATGGCCTGGACGATCGAGAAGGTCGGCCGGCCGGCGCTCATCATCGCCCACAACAAGACGCTTGCGGCCCAGCTCTGCAACGAGTTC
>DASXOM010000220.1:0-6757 GCA_036494245.1 Gaiellaceae bacterium | reverse complement strand
GCCTCGCGTGGTTCACGGGCGCTACCTTGGTGGCAGGAGCGCTCGCGGTGCGGGCGTACTTGACCGCAACATGAGCAACCGGTTCTTCTCGCGTATCAACCCGTTCCTGCGAGGGATGCTGATCCTCGCGGCGATTGCCGGCGTGATCGTGGTGCTCGATCTCGAGCAGACGCTGGTCGCGCTGAACACTCTGGCGCGCATCGCGTTCCTGCTCGCGATCGCGTACTTCATCTTCCTCGTCTGGCGCGAGCGCCGCGAGGGGATCTCGACCTGGTCGCAGCGTGCCCGCTGGGTCTTCTACGGCGCCGCGATCGTGGCGGTCGCGGACGTCGGCGTCTACTGGTACGGCGGCGCGGTCGGCTACGAGGTCCTGGCCTTCGTGGCCATCCTCGTGCTCTGCGGGATCGCCATGTGGCGCACCTGGCGCGACCAGCACACGTACATCTAGGCCTCGACGCGGGCCGAGGCGCCGTCGAGCGCGGCGAGCGCCTCGCGGATCGGCACATGGCGGCCGACGAAGATCGGCGTGTCGCGCTCCGTGTACCGCGAAGCCTCGCTGTCGCGCAGGCGCAGCATCAGGTGCATGAAGTCGGTCGGCTCCTCGCACTCGAACGCGGTCATGAACTCCTGGTCGTCGATCCCGAACGAGTACGTCGTGTGGTTCTTGATTCCGGGAAACTCCTCGCGGCCGATCCGGATGTGCTCCTCCATCGCCCGCTGCCGGTCCGCCTCGGGCAGCGCGTACCACGGCCGTACCTTCACGAATGGATAGACGACGAGATAGGGGAGGCCGTGCGGCGTGATCTTCCGCGCCTTGCGCGCGCTCGTGTACTGCGACGCCTTCGTCGTCGCGAGGTACGAGTAGGTCGTCTCGAGCCAACCCGCGAGGGCCGTGCCGTTGAGCGCCGCGCCGAGCTCTTCGAGCGACTCGTAGCGATCCGTGATCTTCCAGAGGAAGAAGTCGGAGTCGGGCCGGACGCCTACGGTGCTGTAAGGACGCAAATGCTCGAAGCGCTCGGCAAAGGAATCCACGACCTCGGCGAGCTCGTCCTTGTGTGCCTGGCGCTCCTCCACGGGGAGCCGCCGCCACGCCGGATCGACGCGGTAGAAGCTGTAGGCGACGTACTGGCCTTCCACGCCGCGACATGCTACCGAGGCTCTTCGGGCTCTTCGGGCTCTTCGGGCTCCTCAGGCTCCTCGGGGTCCGCGTCGCGCTTCAGCCAGCCGTCGACCTTGTCGCGGAGACCCTGGCTGGCATCGCTCGCGTCGCGGTAGATGTTCCACATCTTGTTCACGTAGTACTCCGACGCCTTGTCGGCGTCGCCTCGAAGATCGCTCTCGTCTCGGCGCGGATACTGGCCGCCGAGAATGCGGTCGTAGTCGCCGCCGCGCACCCATTCCATGAGCTGCTGGACGCGGCGCACCGCATAGGGATGGGTTCCGCGCCGTTCGGCGAGGATCCGCAGCATCCGGTCCCAGCGCGAGTCCCACTCCTCGTACTCGGACGCCTGGCGCAGGAAGGCGTCGAGGTCGAGGCGCCGCGACGGCACGCCCGCAGCCATGACCATGAGCATGCGGCAGTAGGCGAGCGGATCGCGGCAGGCGAGTGCGCCTGCGCGGTCGGCGGTCAGCTCGGCCGAGCGGGACCACTCGAGCAGCACCGCCAGGACCGCGCGGTACGGCAGCCGGATCAGGAAGGGGAGCACGCCCTGGAGCTGGAGCAGGATCGCGAGCGTCGTCGTATAGAGGACGTGATCCGCCAGCACGTGCCCGAGCTCATGTCCGGAGACGGCCCAGACCTCGTCGGGGTCGAGAAGCTCGACGAACTGCGACGAGACGACGATGATCGGCCGGCCGGCACCGATCGCCATCGCGTTGGGCGACCCGAGATAGGTGGTGTAGAGATCCGGCAGCGTCGGCATGTCTAGCGTCTCCCCGGCCCGCTCGTAGACCGTCCACAGGTCCGGCAGCTGCTGTGGCCCGATCTTGACTGCGTTCGCCAGCAGCATCTGGCGCAGCGCGCGTTCGTACTTGAGCTCGGTCAACTTCCGCACGACCTGGTCCACGCCGGGGATCTGCGCCAGCGCGGCGGTCGCCGCGCGGTCGGCCGGGTGCTGGAACGCCCGCGGGGAGATCCCCTCGAGCCGGTGCAGGGTCGGCTGCTCCACGCGAGGAGGCTATCGCTACCCGCAGCGATAGTCTTGTCTCTCCTGCAGGAGCGAGCGAAAGGAGCCCAGGTGAGGACGGTATTCGCCGGCGGACGCGTGTTCGACGGGACGGGCGCGGCGGTCGCAGAGGCCGACGTCGCAGTGGTCGACGGGCAGATCGCGGAGGTCGGAGTCGGGCTGGACGGCGACGAGCAGGTCGACGTCTCTGGGTCGACGCTGCTCCCCGGGCTCTTCGACACCCATGTACACGTGATGTTCGGTCACGTCGACATCTGGAAGCATCTCCAGACCCCGTTCTCGTACCGCTTCTACGACGCGATCCGGAACCTCGACGCGACGCTACGCATCGGCATCACGACCGTGCGCGACGCCGGCGGCGCCGACCTCGGCGTCAAGCAGGCAGTCGAGGAGGGCATCGTCCGTGGGCCGCGTCTCCAGATCTCGCTGACGATGCTCAGCCAGACGGGCGGCCACGGCGACGGCTGGATGCCGTCGGGCGGTAAGAGCGAGCTCTTTCCCGAGTACCCGGGAATGCCGTCCTCGATCGTCGACGGGGTCGACGAGGCGAGGCGCAAGGTCCGTGAGCTCATCCGCGACGGTGCCGACGTGATCAAGATCGCCACCTCTGGCGGCGTCCTCTCGCCGCGGGACTCGCCCGACCAGCCGGGTTTCTCGTTCGAAGAGATCGAGACGGTGGTCAGCGAGGCTCGTGCCGTCGGTCTCTGGGTGATGTCGCATGCGCAGTCGACCGTGGGCATCAAGAGCGCGGTTCGGGCCGGCGTGCGCTCGATCGAGCACGGCATCTACCTCGACGACGAGGCGATCGAGCTCATGCTCGAGCACGGTGCGTACCTCGTTCCGACGCTCGTCGCCCCGCACGGCGTGCGCCGTGCGGCGGAGGCGGGCGCGCCCATCCCGGCGAACGTGCTCCTGAAGGCGGCGGAGGTCGTCGAGGCGCACAGCGACTCCTTCCGGCGCGCCGCCGCGGCCGGCGTCAAGGTGGCGATGGGCACCGATGCCGGGGTCGTCCCGCACGGCACGAATCTCGAGGAGCTCCAGTTGATGGCCGACGGAGGCATGAGCCCCGAGGAGGTGCTCATCTCGACCACTCGGACCGCCGCCGAGCTGATGGGGATGAGTCACGAGCTGGGCACGATCGAGCCGGGGAAGCGCGCCGACCTGGTCGTGGTCGCGGGCGATCCGTTCGACTTCAGCGACCTCGCCGGACGAATCGAGCGCGTCTACCAGGATGGCCGGCTCGTCGTGGAGGCCGCGTCCGAGCAGGTGGCTATAACCGTCTAGACCTCGGTTACCGTGGCCGTAATGGCTGCGCGGGTCGAAAACCAGCTGAAGTCGCTCCCGGCGCGGCCGGGCGTCTACCTGTTCCGGGATGCGGACGGCGAGGTTCTCTACGTAGGCAAGGCGAAGTCGCTGCGGCCGCGCGTCCGCTCCTACTTCCAGCGGACGACCGACGGACGACCGCAGATCCAGAGCCTGCCGGCGCGCGTTGCAGACGTCGAAGTGATCGTGACGGGCAGCGAGGTGGAGGCTCTCCATCTCGAGCAGAACCTCGTCAAGCGCCACCGGCCGCCCTTCAACGTGCGGCTGCGCGACGACAAGTCGTTCCCGTACATCGCCGTCACGGTCGAGGACGAGTACCCGCGCGTGATGTTCACCCGCGAGCGGCACCGGCCGGGAGTCTGGTACTTCGGTCCGTACGCGAACGCCAAGAAGGTGCGGGAGACGCTCGACGTGCTCAACCGCGTCTTCCGCTACCGCCCGTGCGAAGGGCCGAAGCCCGGCCGGCACAGCGGCATTCCCTGCCTCGACTACCACATCGATCGCTGCCTCGCCCCTTGCGTCGGCTACGTCTCGGTCGAGGACTACCGCGGGATCATCGACGGCGTGATCGAGTTCCTCTCCGGCGACGTGAAGCCGATTCAGCGCGAGCTCGAGCGGCGGATGCAGGAAGCGGCGGCGGAGGAGCGCTTCGAGGACGCGGCGCGCTATCGCAACCGGCTGTTCGCGGTTCAGCACCTCGTCGAGCGGCAGGCTGTGGAACGGCAGTCGGTCGGCACGGTGGACGTGATCGGGTTCGCGGCCGAGGGGGACCGTGCCGTCGTCCAGATCTTCCCGCTGCGCGGCGGCAAGATGGTCGATCGGCACTCGTTCCACCTCGAGAACGTCGGCGGCCAGGACGTGACGACGATCCTCGAGTCGTTCGGGCTCGAGTACTACGGCAGCGCGCCGAGCGTGCCGCCGCAGATCGTGGTGCCGAGCGGCGCCGAAGACCTGTCGGCGCTCGCCGAGCTCCTGTCGGAGCGGCGCGGTGCGCGGGTCGCGATCCGAACCGCGGAGCGAGGCGAGAAGCGGCGCCTGCAGCGGCTCGCCGACGAGAACGCGCTCCACGTGCTCACGAGCGACCTCGCGCAAGGCGAGCAACGCCGGCTGCGCCGCGTCGAGGCGCTCGAGCAGCTACGCGAGACGCTGAACCTCGAGGCGCTGCCGCTGCGCATCGAGTGCTTCGACATCTCCACGGCGATGGGCCAGGACAACGTCGGCTCGATGGTCGTCTTCCAGGACGGGCTGCCGAAGAAAGCGCACTACCGCAAGTTCGGGATCCGCGGGCAGGCGGGAATGGACGACTTCGCCGCGATGGGGGAGATGATCTCGCGCCGCTTCGCACGGCTCGCAGCGGGGCCGACGGCGGATGAGTACGACGAGTCGTTCGCCGCGACGCCGAACCTCGTCGTTGTCGACGGCGGCAAGGGCCAGCTCGCGGCGGCGCTCGCCGCGATGCAGGCGTTCGATCTGCCTCGCGTCGCGGTGATCGCACTCGCGAAGCGGGAGGAGGAGGTGTTCGTGCCGGGACGCGCGAAGCCGGTCGTGCTCTCGCGGCACGATCCGGGCCTCCAGCTCCTGCAGCGGATCCGCGACGAGGCGCACCGCTTCGCCGTCGGCTTCCACCGGCAGCGGCGCGAGTCACGCGGCTTCGCGTCGCTGTTCGACGAGCTCGAGGGCGTCGGGCCGGCACGGCGGAGGGCGCTGCTCAACCACTTCGGCTCGGTCGAGGCGATGGTCGCCGCGACGCCGGAGGAGCTCGAGGGCGTGCCGGGCGTGCCTGCGAAGGTCGCGCGCGGCGTCTACGCCCAGTTGCACAAGGCCGGCCGCGGCTGAGCTGCTACTCGGAGTCCGGCCCCAGGAACGGGTAGCGGTAGTCGCGCGGCGGGACGAACGTCTCCTTGATCGCGCGCGGGCTGACCCAGCGGATCAGGTTCCACATCGAGCCGGCCTTGTCGTTGGTGCCGGAGGCGCGAGCGCCGCCGAACGGCTGCTGGCCGACGACGGCTCCGGTCGGCTTGTCGTTGACGTAGAAGTTGCCGGCCGCGTAACGGAGCCGGTCGCGAGTCTTCTCGATCGCGTCGAGGTCACGCGCGAAGACCGCGCCGGTGAGGCCGTACGTCGTGCCCTTGTCGACGAGGTCCAGCGTCTCGTCGTAGCGCGAGTCGTCGTAGACGAAGGCGGTGACAACCGGCCCGAACAGCTCGTCCTGCATCGTCCGGAAGCCCGGGTCGGTGGTCTCGATCACGGTCGGCTGCACGAACCAACCGTCGCTGTCGTCGTAGCTTCCGCCGGCGACGATCGACGCGCTGCCGGACGCTTTCGCCTCTTCGATCGCCTCCTTCTGCGTGGCGAAGGAGCTCGCGTCGATGACTGCGCCGACGAAGTTCGAGAAGTCGGCGACGTCGCCCATCTTCATCTCGCCGATCTCCTCGGCGACCCGGTCGCGTACCTGCGGCCAGAGGCTCGCGGGCGCAAAGACGCGTGAGGCGGCTGAGCACTTCTGGCCCTGGTACTCGAAGCTGCCGCGGAGAATCGCGGTGGCGAGAGCCTCGGCGTCGGCGCTGGGGTGCGCGACGATGAAGTCCTTGCCGCCGGTCTCGCCGACGATTCGCGGGTAGTTGCGGTAGCCGGCGATGTTCTCGCCGACCGTCTTCCACATCCCCTGGAAGACGGGGGTCGAGCCGGTGAAGTGGATGCCGGCGAGGTGCTCGCTCGCGAGCGCGGGGTCGCCGACGGCGGCGCCGGATCCGTAGACGAGGTTGATCACGCCGGGCGGCAGCCCCGCTTCCTCGAACAGTTCCATGAGGAAGTGCGCGCTGACGGCGGCGGTCGAGGCCGGCTTCCAGACGACCGTGTTGCCCATCAGTGCCGCCGACGTGGGGAGGTTGCCGGCGATCGAGGTGAAGTTGAAGGGCGTGACGGCGAAGACGAAGCCCTCCAGCGGCCGGTACTCGAGGCGGTTCCAGACGCCGGGCGAGGAAATGGGCTGCTCCTCGTAGATCCGCGTCATGTACTGGACGTTGAACCGCCAGAAGTCGATGAGCTCGCAGGCGGCGTCGATCTCGGCCTGATGCGCGGTCTTCGACTGGCCGAGCATCGTGGCTGCGTTCAGGGTCTGGCGCCACGGGCCTGCGAGGAGCTCGGCGGCGCGGAGGAAGACGGCGGCACGGTCCTCCCACGGCGTGCGCGACCAGTCCTCCCAGGCGTCGGCCGCGGCGGCGATGGCGCGGTCGACCTCGGCGGCA
>DASXOM010000219.1:0-4352 GCA_036494245.1 Gaiellaceae bacterium | reverse complement strand
GCGCTGCTGGCAAAGGCGCTGACCGACCGCGAGAAGGAGCAGCTGAACGCGCTCCTCCGCCGCGTGATGATCACGCTCGAAGATCGCTATCCCGGCAAGCACGATTAGCATCGCTGCGATGCGGGTTGCGGTGGTCGGATCCGGCCCGGCGGGCTTCTACGCCGCCGGTGCGCTGCTGTCCGCGGATCCGCCGGCCGAGGTCGACATGATCGAGCGCCTGCCGACACCGTGGGGGCTCGTCCGGCTCGGTGTCGCGCCGGACCATCCGAAGCTGAAGACGGTCTCGCGCGCGTTCGAGCGGATCGCCGACCAACCCGGCTTCCGCTTCCTCGGCAACATCGAGGTCGGCCGGGACCTGCTCCACGAAGACCTCGTGCGCCTGTACGACGCGGTCATCTATGCGGTCGGCGCGCAGACCGACCGCCGTCTCGGCATCCCGGGCGAGGACCTGCCCGGGTCGTGGGCGGCCACCGAGCTCGTCGCCTGGTACAACGGCCACCCCGACTACCAGCGGCTGGAGTTCGACCTCTCGGTCGATCGCGCCGTCGTGATCGGGAACGGGAACGTGGCGCTCGACGTGGCTCGGATGCTCGCGCTCACACATGAGGAGCTCGCGTCGACGGACGCGACGGATGGCTCGATTGCGGCCATCGCGAGCTCGCCGATTCGCGAGATCGTCGTCGTCGGGCGGCGGGGGCCGGCGCAGGCGGCGTTCACCACACCGGAGCTGCACGAGATGGGCGACCTCGCCGGCGCCGACGTCGTCGTCGATCCGGCCGATCTCGAAGGCGCCGAACCGCAGGGCACGAACGCCGAGCGCAACCTCGCGGTTCTGCAGGAGTTCGCGGCGCGAGAGCCGGAGGGCAAGCCGCGCCGGGTCGTCTTCCGCTTCTTTCACTCGCCGGTGGCGATCCTCGGTGAGGATCGGGTCCAGGGAATCGAGCTCGTCCGCAACGAGCTCGACGCGAGCCACCGCGCCGTCGCGACGGACGAGCACGAGACGCTCGCGTGCGGTCTCGTCTTCCGCAGCGTCGGCTACCACGGCGTCGCGCTCCCCGGCGTTGCCTTCGACGAGAAGAGCGGGACCGTCCCGAACGAAGGCGGGCGGGTCGAGCCGGGCGTCTACGTCGCGGGCTGGATCAAGCGAGGCCCGACCGGCGTGATCGGCACGAACAAGAAGGACGCGACCGAGACGGTCGACCTGCTGCTCGAGGACGCTGCCGCGGGACGGCTCGAACCGAAGCCGGATGCGACGGCGGCCGCTGTCGATGCGCTGCTGGCCGAGCGCGGTGTCCGTGTCGTCGAATACGCGGGCTGGACGGCGATCGACGAGGTGGAGCGGGCAGCGGGCGAGAAGTCAGGCCGGCCGCGTGTGAAGCTGTGCTCCTGGGACGAGCTGCTGGCGGCTGCCGGACTAGTCCCCCGATAGGGGGACATCGACTTATCCACAGGCGCCGATGGACCTGGCGTGGACCCCCTCGTCGTCGAATGCCTCCAATGCGGCACGAGCCGCGTTGCCAGGCGCGACCGCTTCAAGCACTTCGAGTCGCCGGAGTGCCCCGAGTGTGGCTACCTCGGCTGGACCCCCGTGCTAGAGGTGACCGAGGCCGAGCGCAGCGCCCCGCGGAAGCGTGAGCGCGTCGAGCACCGGCTTCCTTCGGTCGCGTAGTTCCTGCTCCGGCGCGCGCCTGCACTTCCCTACACTCGCTGTGATGGCGAAGACCGAGGAGCGACAGGAGCTCTGGGGAGGCGAGACGAGCAAGGCCGTTGTCAACTTCCCCGTCTCGGGCGAGCCGATCCCGGTGCCGGTCGCGCGCTGGCTGGGCCGCATCAAGGGCGCCGCCGCGCGCGCGAACGCCGACCTCGGCCTGCTCGACGCGGACAAGGCGGAGCGGATCTCGACCGCCGCGGCCCGGATCGCGGAGGGCGAGCTCGACGACCAGTTCCCGATCGACGTCTTCCAGACCGGCTCGGGCACGTCCTCGAACATGAATGCGAACGAGGTGATCGCCACGCTCGCGGGCGATGACGTCCACGCCAACGACGACGTCAACATGGGGCAGTCCTCGAACGACGTCTTCCCCTCGGCCGTGCACCTCGCGGCGCTCGACGAGATCACGAACGACCTGCTGCCGGCGATGGAGCGGCTCGCGTCCTCGCTCGAGGCGAAGGCACGGGAGTTCGACGACGTCGTCAAGTCGGGACGGACGCACTGGATGGACGCCGTTCCGGTCACGCTCGGCCAGGAGTTCGGCGGCTACGCGGCCCAGGTGCGCCAGGGCATCGAGCGCGTCCGCGATGCGCTGCCACGGCTCGGCCAGATCCCGCTCGGGGGCACCGCGACCGGCACCGGGCTGAACACGCATCCAGAGTTCGCGGCGAAGGTCCGCGAGCTGCTCGCCAACGAGACCGGGCTTCAGATCTCGGCGGCCGCCGATCCCTTCGAGGCGCAGGCGGCGCGCGACGGGATCGTCGAGGCGTCGGGCGCGCTGAAGACGGTCGCCGTCTCGCTCACGAAGGTCGCGAACGACATCCGCTACCTGGGCTCGGGCCCGCGGGCCGGGCTCGCCGAGATCGCGCTGCCGGAGCTCCAGAAGGGAAGCTCGATCATGCCGGGCAAGGTGAATCCGGTCATGCCCGAGGTCGTGACGCAGGTCGCCGCGCAGGTGATCGGCAACGACACGGCGATCGCGGTCGGCGGGATGCAGGGGCACTTCGAGCTGAACGTCTTCGTGCCGCTCCTCGCGCGCAACATCCTCGACTCCGTGAAGCTGCTCGCCAGCGCGTGCAGGCTCTTCGCGGAGAAGTGCGTCGACGGGATCGAGGCGAACCGCGAGAACTGCGAACGGTACGCCGAGCTGACCCTTTCAGCCGCGACCGCGCTGAACCCGTACATCGGCTACGACCGCGCGACGGAGATCGTCAAGGAGGCGGCCGCTTCCGGAGGCTCGCTGCGCGAGGTCGCGCGGGAGAAGGGCGTCGAGGAGTCCGTGCTCGACGAGGCGCTCGACTACCGCAAGATGGCCAAGCCGAACGGCTAGCGATCGCTGAGATTCAGTAGGCGACTGCGCCGCGGCCGGTTGCAGCCGCGTGCTTCTGCTCGTCGGCGCGATAGCTCGAGCGCACCAGCGGGCCCGAGAACACCGAGCCGAAGCCGAGCGCCTCGCCCTGCTCGCGGAACCAGCGGAACTCGTCGGGATGGACCCAGCGGTCGATCTGCGCGTGCTTCGAGCTCGGCTGGAGGTACTGGCCGATGGTGACGACGTCGACGCTGTTCGCGCGCAGGTCGCGCATGGTGTCGACCACCTCGTCGTTCGTCTCGCCGAGGCCGACGATGATCCCGGACTTCGTCAGGACCGGATAGTCGGCGATCTCCTTGGCACGGCGGAGCAGCCAGAGCGCGCCGTCGTAGCTCGCCTTCGCGCCGCGCATCCGCGCGTGCAGTCGCCGCACGGTCTCGATGTTGTGGTTGAAGACCTCGGGCCGCGCGGCGAGCACGGTCTGCAGCGCCTCCTCCTCGACGCCCAGGAAGTCCGGCGTCAACACCTCGACAGAGGCCTCGGGCAGCTTCGCCTTCAGCGCCCGGATCGTGGCCGCGTAGTGGCCGGCCCCGCGGTCGGGGACGTCGTCGCGGTCGACCGAGGTGACGACGACGTGCTTGAGCTGCATCTGCGCCGCCGCCTGGGCGAGCCGCAGCGGCTCGAGCGGGTCGGGCGGCGACTCGGGCTTGCCGGAGTGGACGTAGCAGTAGCGGCATGCGCGGGTGCAGGTGTCGCCGAGGATCTGGAACGTTGCGGTGCCGCGCCCCCAGCACTCGGAGATGTTCGGGCAGCGTGCCTCCTCGCAGATCGTGTGCAGCGAGAGCCCGTGCACGAGCTTCTGCACGTCGAAGTACGCACCGTCCTTCGACGGCGCGCGCACCTTCATCCACTCGGGCCGACGAGGCCTCTCGGCAACGGGAAGCGATGAGTTCATGGGCTCGTTCCAGTCTAGGTGGCGTAGGGGTCCGCAGCGTTGCTAGCCTGAACCGGACTGCAGAGTCCGTTTACCAGATTGTAAGGAGTCGAATGAGCCGCCATTCCACGAATCCCTGGGTCGTACTCGTCATCATCTGCCTCGCGCAGTTCATGGTCGTCCTCGACGCGACGATCGTGAACGTCGCCTTGCCGCACATCCAGTCTTCGCTCGGCTTCAGCGAGGCAAGCCTGCAGTGGGTGATCAACGCGTACACGCTCGTCTTCGCCGGCTTCCTCTTGCTCGGCGGGCGCGCGGGCGACCTTCTGGGACGGAAGCGGCTCTTCCTGATCGGTCTCGTGATCTTCACCGCGGCCTCGTTCCTGAACGGGATCTCC
>DASXOM010000218.1:0-2868 GCA_036494245.1 Gaiellaceae bacterium | reverse complement strand
GGCGGAGGCGATGGCGAGCGCGACTGCGAGGTCGGCGCCAGGCTCGTCGATGCGAACACCGCCGGCGACGTTGACGAAGACGTCGGCCTGGCCGAGCGCCACCCGAGCGTGGCGCGAGAGCACCGCGACGATCATCGCGAGCCGCTTGGGGTCGATGCCCGTGGCCACGCGGCGCGGCATGGCCAGCTCGCTCTGTGCCACGAGCGCCTGGATCTCGAGCAGGATCGGGCGGGTGCCCTCGAGCGCACAGGCGACGGCGGCGCCGGGCTCGCCGGGAACGGTGCGGCCGAAGACCTCCGACGGATCGGGCACGCCGACGAGCCCGGCACCGGTCATCTCGAACACGCCTAGCTCGTTCGTCGAGCCGAACCGGTTCTTGACGGCTCGAAGGATGCGGTGCGCGTGGTAGCGGTCGCCCTCGAACTGCAGCACGCAGTCGACGAGGTGCTCGAGCACACGAGGCCCCGCGACCGAGCCGTCCTTCGTCACGTGGCCGACGAGGATCGTCGCCACGCCGGATTCCTTGGCCACGCGCAGCAGCCGTGCAGCGGCCTCGCGCACCTGCGCGACCGAGCCGGGCGCCGACCCGAGCTCCGAGGCGTAGAGCGTCTGCACAGAGTCAATGACGCAGACGTCGGGCCGTTCGGCCTGAAGGGTCTGGCAGACCGTCTCCAACTCGGTCTCCGCGAGGATCTCGACGGCCTCCGCCCCGCCGAGCCGCTCGGCGCGCAGCTTGACCTGCGCCACCGACTCCTCGCCGGTGACGAGCAGCGCCCGCCGGTCGCGCGAGATGGCGGCCAGGGCGCTCAGGAGCAGGGTCGACTTCCCCACTCCCGGCTCGCCGCCGAGCAGGACGACCGAAGCCGGAACAAGCCCACCGCCGAGCACACGGTCCAGCTCCGGTACCCCGGTCGGGATTCGCGCCGCCTCGGCAACCTCGACGTCGACGAGTCGGAGCAGAGGCTTCGGCGGCGCCTGCGACTGCCCGACCTGCCCGATGACCTCCTCGACGAGCGTGCCGAAGGCCGAGCAGCCGGGACACTTGCCGAACCAACGCCCGGCGGTGTACCCGCACTCGGTGCAGCTGAACTGGACGGCCGCCGTCTTCGCCATGCATCCACCCTACGGCCGCGGGCGGACGCGAATCGTCGCGCGATCGGAGCGACTTCGCGCCGAAACAGAAACGGCCCCGCCGAGTGGGGCCGCTTCCGTTGCTTCGAGGGAGGGACTCGGGAGCCCCCGCCGCATCGGGGCTCAGCCGAGGTCGTGCTCTATGCGGAGATCATGCTGCGGCGGACCCGGTTGACTCGTCCCCTTTCAGGTGGTTCATCGCGCCGGTTCACTACCGAATCGGCACGGAGCGCCAGGTTGCGCCGCCGTCGGTCGTCCGCCAGAGCGCCGTACTGCGACGCAGCTGGACCAGCGCAGCTCCAACTCGGCCGGAGAAGTCGAGCCAGAAGACTCCCTTGATGCGAGCGGTCCGTGGTACGGAGCTCCAGTGACGACCTGTGTCGCTCGTGCGCAGCAACGCGCCCCCGGCGCCACGGCTCAAGACTGCGACGCGCTCGGAGGCCGCAGCGATCCGCGCACTGTTGACCAAGCCCGGCTGCCGGAGGCCGCCGGGATCGTGCACGGACCGGATCGCGGGGAACGAACGGCCGCCGTCGGTCGAGAGTGCGAGCTCGGCCATGTTCCCGGTCGGGCAGACGGCCCAGACGATCCCAGCCGCGGCAGGGACGAGCGTTCCGCCCAACTCGGAGAGACATGGGCCTTTCCGCGGCGTGAACGTGCGGCCATGATCGGACGACTCCGCAACCGTGTCGAAGTCCGGACGATGACGCGGCGGCCCGAGGAACCAGACGTCCGACCCGCGCGCTGCCAGCGAGAACGGTGGGTGCGATACCGAGAGTGTCAGTCTCTGCCAGGCGTCTCGGTCGACGGGCGACCTCTCGAACCGGTGGCGCCCCGCCAAGAGGTAGGCATAGCCGCCGGCAGCGGCGAAGGCGGTGACGTTTCGGGCAGGCCCTGTGCGCTGCCAGCTCTCGCCGCCGTCGCGGGTCACGTACAGGGGAGTCGCATTCTCGACGTAGGCGAAGCCGTCTCGCGCGTTCGCGAACACAACGGTCGGCGCGCTTCCCTGCGGCGGAAGCGACGGCAAACCGACCCGTCTGAAGTGTCCGCCGGCATCCGTGGACCGGACGAGCGCGAGGCACCACGTGCCGGAACACCGGTACTCGCCAGCCACCCAGTAGTCGCGCGTCCCTACCGCCGCCGCTGCCTCGGGTCGGAAGCTGCGCGGGACACCGTGTGCGCTATCGCGCGCAGCCGAAGCCACGCCTACCGCAAGGGCAGCCGTCAGACCGGCTGCTAGCGCGATTCGCATCGACCGGAGATTACTCCGGCCGATGCGGCTATTCCTCTTCGCTCGCCGGCTCTTCGCCGTCGTCGCTCGAAGCGACGGGCTCCTCGGGCGGAACCGTCACCTTCTCGGGCGTGACCTCGCCCGGGATGAAGGTGATGTCCACATCGTCGCCAGGCTCACCGTCGTCGTTGCGTGTGCGCCCGACGAGG
The DNA here is from genome assembly GCA_036494245.1 of Gaiellaceae bacterium. Classification (GTDB taxonomy): domain Bacteria; phylum Actinomycetota; class Thermoleophilia; order Gaiellales; family Gaiellaceae; genus Palsa-739. The sequence continues at coordinate 297 of DASXOM010000218.1, read as the reverse complement.
ATCGTCGAGCCAGGCTCGAGCTCACGCCCGAGCACGAAGTCCGCGAGCGGATCCTCGATCTCGCGCTGGATCGCACGGCGCAGCGGCCGGGCTCCCATCGCGGGGTCGTAGCCCTTGTCGACGAGCAGCTCCTTCGCGTCCTCGGTGAGCTCGATGGAGACGTCGTGCATCGCCATCTGCTCGCGCAGGCGCCGGAGCTGGAGATCGACGATGGACATGATCTCTTCCTTCGAGAGCTTGTGGAAGACGATGATCTCGTCGATCCGGTTGAGCAGCTCGGGCCGGAAGACCTTCTTC
>DASXOM010000217.1:0-4337 GCA_036494245.1 Gaiellaceae bacterium | reverse complement strand
CCCCGTGGTGGGGATAGACCACCTTGTCGCCGACGTCGTACAAGCCCGACCTCCCCGGCTCGAAAGCCACTCTTTCGCGAAGAAAGCCGGCACGCTGCTATGCGCCGGCCACAGGTTGCCAGTGTAGCAGAAACGGCCTGGCTAAGCCAAATTCGGCGCCAAATGTGGCTTTACCGAGTCGGAAACGCTAGAGCTGGAGGTAGCGATCCACGAGGTTGTGCTCCTGCAGCCGGCGAAGCCCCTCGCGGATCTCACGGGCGCGCACTGCCCCGACTCCCTCGACGGACTCGAGCTCTCGCTGCGAGGCGCGCACGACCGCGTCGAGGCTCCCCAGGTCGGACACGACCCGGCGGACGAGCGGCTCGGGGACGCGCGGAAGATGCGACAGGATCCGGTACCCCCGCGGCACGACGGTCTGGTCGAGTGGATTGACGCCGCGCTCGTAGCCGAGCACCTCCGCGAGCCGGCCGAACTCGAGCAGCTCCTGGTAGTTGAGCTCGGAGAGATCCGTGAGGGCGTTCGTCGCCTCTTCGTCCGCACCCAGGACGTGGTAGTCGCGGACGATCGCGTCACGTTCACCGGGCACGTCCCCGACGAACTCCTGGAGCTGGAGCCGGATCAAGCGGCCCTCGGTGCCGAGCTCGATGCAGTCGCGGGTAATGCGCGCCGCCATCCGCGTGATCATCTCCGCCCTCTGCAGGACGACGAGCACGTCGTCGAGCACGACGGCGTTCTGGAACTCGAGCGCGGTCAGGCGCGTGAGGACCTGCTCGAGGCGCTGGCGATAGGTGTCGAGCGTCCCGAGCGCCTGGTTCGTCTTCGCCAGTACATCCGCGACGGGGTCGAGCTGGTATCGCGCCGGCCCGACGAAGATCGTGACCGTCTCCCGCTGCTGCGAGACGGAGACGACGAGCGCGCCGGTCTGCTTTGCCACACGCTCCGCTGTACGGTGGCGGGTGCCGGTCTCGCTCGACGGTATCGTCGGGTCCGGCATCAGCTGGACGTTCGCCCACGCGAGCAGCTCGATCGCCTCGTCGACGATGATCGCGCCGTCCATCTTCGCGAGCTCGTAGAGGAGTTGCGGCCGGAACGGCGCGTCGAGCTGGATGCCGCCGGAGTAGAGGAACGAGAGCGCGGTCGGGTCGCCGACCACGATGAGCGCGCCCTCGTGCGAGCGGATGACGTCGTCGACGGCCTCGCGGAGCCCGGTACCGGGCGCAATCTTCGCGATCGCGGAGAGCAGCTCCGGGTTCTTGCGGCGCGGGTCTTCCTCCGCAGGGATCCGCGTGAAGCCGAGATCGCCTAGGCGATGCTCGCTTCTGCGCTCAGTCGTCTCCTTCGGATCGGTCGCCATCCAGCCCTGCCCTGATCGCCTGCCGCAGCGTCTCTGCGGCCTCGACCTCGATTTTGCCAGTCGCAACGGTTCCTGCTGGGGCGACGACGGCCGAGAGCCCGAGCTTCCGGCACTCCTCGAGCCGGCGCTCGGCCTGCGCCGCCGGGCGCAGCCGTCCGGTGAGGCCGATCTCGCCGAACGCGGCGACGCCGTTCTTGACCGGAACGCGGCGAGCGGCCGACGCGATGGCGAGCGCGACTGCGAGGTCGGCGCCAGGCTCGTCGATGCGAACACCACCGGCAACGTTGACGAAGACGTCGGCCTGGCCGAGCGCCACCCGAGCGTGGCGCGAGAGGACCGCGACGATCATCGCGAGCCGCTTGGGGTCGATGCCCGTGGCCACGCGGCGCGGCATGGCGAGCTCGCTCTGTGCCACGAGTGCCTGGATCTCGAGCAGGATCGGCCGCGTCCCCTCCAGCGCACACGCAACTGCGGCGCCGGGCTCCCCCGGCACGGTGCGGCCGAAGACCTCTGACGGATCCGGTACTCCCACGAGCCCGGCCCCGGTCATCTCGAATACGCCGAGCTCGTTCGTGGAGCCGAAGCGGTTCTTCACGGCGCGGAGAATTCGATGCGCGTGGTAGCGGTCGCCCTCGAACTGCAGCACGCAGTCGACGAGGTGCTCGAGCACGCGCGGCCCGGCGACCGAGCCGTCCTTCGTCACGTGGCCGACGAGGATCGTCGCCACGCCGGATTCCTTCGCGACGCGCAGCAGCCGTGCAGCCGCCTCGCGCACCTGCGCGACCGAGCCGGGTGCCGAGCCGAGCTCCGAGGCGTAGAGCGTCTGGACGGAGTCGATCACGCAGACGTCGGGCCGCTCGGCCTGCAGCGTCTGGCAGACAGTCTCCAGCTCGGTCTCCGCGAGGATCTCGACCGTCTCCGCGCCGCCGAGCCGCTCGGCTCGCAGCTTGACCTGCGCGACCGACTCCTCGCCGGTGACGAGCAGCGCCCGCCGGTCGCGCGAGATTGCCGCGAGAGCGCTGAGGAGCAGCGTCGACTTCCCCACTCCCGGCTCGCCGCCGAGCAGGACTACCGAAGCCGGAACAAGCCCGCCGCCGAGCACGCGGTCCAGCTCCGGCACCCCGGTCGGGATTCGCGCCGCCTCGGCGACCTCGACGTCGACGAGTCGGAGCAGCGGCTTCGGCGGCGCCTGGGATTGCCCGACCCGCCCGATCACCTCCTCGACGAGCGTGCCGAAGGCGGAGCAGCCTGGACACTTGCCGAACCAACGCCCGGCGGTGTACCCGCACTCGGTGCAGCTGAACTGAACCGCCGCCGTCTTCGCCACGCGACCACCCTACGGCCGCGGGCGGACGCGAATCGTCGCGCAATCCGAGCGACTTCGTGCCGAAACGGAAACGGCCCCGCCGAGTGGGGCCGCTTCCGTTGTTTCGAGGGAGGGACCTCGGGAGCCCCCGCCGCATCGGGGCTCAGCCGAGGTTGTGCTCTATGCGGAGATCATCCTCCGCCGGCCTCGGTTGACTCGTCCCCTTTCAGGTGGTTCATCGCGCCGCTTCACTGCCGAATCGGGACGGAATGCCAGGTTGCGCCACAGTCGGTCGTGCGCCAGAGCTGTGTCAGGTGGCGCAGCTGCACGACGGCAGCTCCGACTCGCTTGGTGGTGAAGCCGAGCCAAAGCACTGCCTCGATGGCAGCTGTCCCCGGTACAGAGCTCCAGTGGCGGCCCATGTCCGTTGTGCGCAACAGCGCGCCGTCGGCGCCGCGGCTCAGGACTGCGACGCGCCCGGAGGCCGCGGCGATCCGTGCACTGTTGATCAGGCCCGGCTGTCGCAGACCGCCGTTGTCGTGAGCGGACCTGATCGCAGGGAACGTGCGGCCGCCGTCTCTCGACAGCGCGAGCTCGCCCATGTTCCCGGTCGGGCAGACCGCCCAGACCACCCGGCCCTGAGCCGGGACGAGCGTTCCGCCCAGCTCGGAAAGGCACGGGCCTTTGCGCGGCGAGAATGTGCGGCCATGATCGGACGAGAGCGAGATCGTGTCGAGGTCCGGGCGCCGGCGCGGCAACCCCAGGAACCAGACATCCGGCCCCCTGGCCGCCAGAGAGAAAGGCCGGTGCGAAACCCTGAGCGCCAGGCGATGCCAGGCGTTTCGCCCGACCCGCGACCGCTCGAGCCTGTGCCGGCCGGCCAGGAGATAGGCGTAGCCGCCGGCAGCGGCAAAGGCGGTGACGTGCCGATTGGGTCCTTGGCGGCGCCAGCTCTCACCGCCGTCGCGTGTCACGAACAGAGGGGTCGTGTCCTCAACGTAGGCGAAGCCGTCTCGTGCGTTCGAGAACACGATCGTCGGAACGGTTACCTGCTGTGGAAGCGACGGTAACCCGACCCTTCGACCTCTGGGCTGAAGCTGCGCGGGATTCCGCCTGCCGCACTGCGACCACCTGTGGCGGTTGCGAGGACCACCACAGCACCCGCGAGAGCGAGAGCTACTGCGAATCGCATCGGCCGGAGAGTACTCCGGCCGACACGGTTATTCCTCTTCGCTCACCGGCTCTTCGCCGTCGTCGCTCGAAGCGACGGGCTCCTCTGGCGGAACCGTCACCTTCTCGGGCGTGACCTCGCCCGGGATGAAGGTGATGTCCACCTCGTCGCCCGGCTCGCCGTCGTCGTTGCGCGTGCGCCCGACGAGGATCGTCGAGCCAGGCTCGAGCTCGCGCCCGAGCACGAAGTCGGCGAGCGGATCCTCGATCTCGCGCTGGATCGCACGGCGCAGCGGCCGGGCTCCCATCGCGGGGTCGTAGCCCTTGTCGACGAGCAGCTCCTTCGCATCCTCGGTGAGCTCGATCGAGACGTCGTGCATCGCCATCTGCTCGCGCAGGCGCCGGAGCTGGAGATCGACGATGGACATGATCTCTTCCTTCGAGAGCTTGTGGAAGACGATGATCTCGTCGATCCGGTTGAGCAGCTCGGGCCGGAAGACCTTCTTC
>DASXOM010000216.1:0-2495 GCA_036494245.1 Gaiellaceae bacterium | reverse complement strand
ACCGGTACGCCTCGCGGTCCAGCTTCCCGGACGGGAGCGAGGTCGGATGGAGGAGGATGCCGGCCGAACGGGAGAGCTCCACGTTTTGATCCTTCCTCATCAGTGAGACTTGGGGGCGTGTCCATCCCGAAGACGACTCCGTCGCGGATCCAGATCCAGGAGGTGTCGCCGCAGGTCGACTGCGGCCGCTATCCCGTCAAGCGCACCGTCGGCGACGAGGTCGAGGTGAGCGCGCGGATCTTCCGCGACGGGCACGAGACCCTAGGTGCAGCGGTTCGCCATAAGTGCCCGGGCGCGACACGCTGGTCCGAGACGCCGCTCGAGCCGCTCGGGAACGACGTCTGGGCGGGCTCCTTCGTGGTCGACCGGCCTGGTCTCTGGAGCTTCCGCATCGAGGCGTGGGTCGACCGCGTCGGCTCCTTCCAGGAGGAGCTGCGGCGCAAGGTCGCCGCCGGCCAGGCCGACCTCACCAGCGAGCTGTCGGAGGGCGCGGTCCTGCTCGGCGACGAGGAGCTCACGGTCGAGATGGCACTCGCCGCGCCGGCAGGCACGCGCTCCGAGAAGGCGTGGTCGGCGACGTACTCGGTGGACGCCGACCGCGTGCTCGGCCGCTTCGGCTCGTGGTACGAGCTCTTCCCGCGCTCGTGGGGCGGCTTCGCCGGCGTCCGCAAGCTGCTGCCGCAGTTCGCCGAGCTCGGCTTCGACGTCCTCTACCTCCCGCCGATCCATCCGATCGGGCACACGAACCGCAAGGGCCGGAACAACGCTGAGACCGCCGCGAAGGGCGACGTCGGCAGCCCGTGGGCGATCGGCTCGGAGGAGGGCGGGCACGACGCGATCGACCCGTCGTTGGGTACCGAGAAGGAGCTCCGTGCGCTGGCTGCCGGCGCGAAAGAGCTCGGGATCGAGATCGCGCTCGACTTCGCGATCCAGTGCTCGCCGGACCATCCCTGGCTGAAGGAGCATCCCGAGTGGTTCCATCGCCGGCCCGACGGGACGCTGAAGTACGCCGAGAACCCGCCGAAGCGCTATCAGGACATCTACAACGTCGACTTCGGGAGCGAGGACTGGCGCGGCCTCTGGCAGGCGCTGCTCGACGTCGTCCTCCACTGGGTCGACTGCGGCATCACCGTCTTCCGCGTCGACAACCCGCACACGAAGCCGCTGCCGTTCTGGGAGTGGCTGATCGGCGAGGTGCGGCGCGAGCACCCGGAGGTGATCTTCCTCTCGGAGGCCTTCACGCGGCCCGCGCCGATGACGGCGCTTGCCAAGAGCGGGTTCGCGCAGAGCTACACCTACTTCACGTGGAAGAACACCCGCTGGGAGCTGCTCGAGTTCCTCGGCCAGTTGCTCGAGTGGCGCGACTTCTACCGGCCGAACTGCTTCGTGAACACGCCGGACATCCTGCACGAGTACCTCCAGGCGGGCGGGCGCCCGGCCTTCGAGGCGCGGCTCGTCCTGGCGGCGACCCTCTCCCCTTCGTACGGCATCTATTCCGGGTTCGAGCACTGCGAGAACGTGCCGGTGCGGCCCGGGTCCGAGGAATACCTCGACTCGGAGAAGTACGAGCTGAAGCAGCGGAAGCTCGACGGGCCGCTGCTGCCGCTGGCGGCCAAGCTGAACACGGCGCGGCGGGAAAATCCGGCGCTGCAATGGCTCGATCCGCTCACGATCCTCGAGACCGAGAACGAGCAGCTCTTCGCCTTCCTCAAGCGCCGGGGTGACAACACCGTCGTGACCGTCGTCAACCTCGACTCGAAGGCAACGCGGGTCGGCACCTGCGTCGTGCCCGTCTCGACCGGGCTCCCGCCGGCCTACCCGGTGCGCGACCTGCTGACGGGCGAGACTTGGACGTGGCGGATCGGCCGCAACTACGTCAAGCTCGCCCCCGGGAAGAGCCACCTGCTAAGGATCGGGCCCTGATGTCCGAGCAATGGTTCGAGCGGGATCCGCTGTGGTTCAAGCGGGCGGTGTTCTACGAGATCCACATCCGTGGATTCTTCGACGGGAACGACGACGGCTCGGGCGACTTCCGCGGCCTGATCGACAAGCTCGACTACCTCGAGTGGCTCGGCGTCGACTGCCTCTGGCTGCTGCCGATGTACGAGTCGCCGCTGCGCGACGGCGGGTACGACATCTCGAACTTCTTCGCCCTCCACCCCGACTACGGGTCGGTGGACGACTTCCGCGAGTTCGTCGAGCAGGCGCACCAACGCGGCATGCGCGTGATCGCGGACCTCGTCATGAACCACACCTCCGCCGACCATCCCTGGTTCCAGGAGTCGCGGGCGGATCCGGCCGGCGCGAAGGGCGACTGGTACGTGTGGTCGGAGTCGGACGAGGGCTATCCCGAAGCGCGCGTCATCTTCATCGACAGCGAGCCGTCCAACTGGACGCTCGACCAGCTGCGCGGCGAGTACTACTGGCACCGCTTCTTCCACCACCAGCCCGACCTCAACTACGACAACCCCGAGGTGCAGGAGGCGATGCTCGAG
>DASXOM010000215.1:0-12194 GCA_036494245.1 Gaiellaceae bacterium | reverse complement strand
AGGTCGTTGCCGACCTCGAGAAAGAGCGCTTGATCGATCGGTGGGAGCACGAACGTGATGCCGTATGCGGAGGCGACAGCGCTGTCGAGGTCGCTGAGTACCTCGAAGCTGAGCCCGTGCTTGTCGACCATGGCACGCGAGCCGTCGGGCAGCTGTGGCGAGACCGCAAGCAGCGAGGCTCTTAGCGCCTCGATCTCCGGTAAGTCCTGTTGGAGGCTGCGCAGCTGCAGGTTGCAAAACGGGCACCAGGCGCCGCGGTAGAAGGTGAGCACGACCGGTCCGCGTTCGAGCTGGTCGGCGAGGCGAACCTGGCGTCCCTGTGCATTCGGCAACTCGAAGTCCACAGCACGGTCGCCGACGCCGAGCGCACGCGGAAACGACATTGCGGCGAGGCGCGTCCGGTGCTCTGCGAAGCGCGTCTCGATGTCGGTCTCGAGCGGTTGAGATGCGGTCATCGCGCGGATCTCCTTCCTTTCGCGACGGATGGCCGAGAGGGCGGCCGCCGCGACGGCGCCCGCCCTCTCAGCTGGTGCCGCGCGTGTTAGCGGGGCGGGAACTGCGAGTTGGGAACGTTGCCCACGAGGTTGGCGGTGGGCGCCTTCTGGGTGAAGCCGATTACCGCGCAGTTGATGTCGACTCCGACCGAGCCGTACGCCTGCGGCTGACCGGTGGCCGGGTTGACGCCGGTGAGCAGGTCGGGCCGGGTCGCGGCCAGGTTGAGGACCTGGTTCTCGTCGATCTGCCGCTTGTTCAAGCCCTCCTTGACGGCCTTGTCCGTCCACAGGCCGAGCTGCGCGTCCCAGAGCGGGCTGTAGGCATCGGCGTGCCGGGGATCGGTCTCCGTGGGGAAGTCGCCGAAGACGTTCAGCAGGTCTCCTCCGTTGCGGAGCGCGTTGATCAGCGCCGTGTTGCCGGCACTCGCGTCCTCGGAGGCGAAGCCGTCCTTGATCAGGTGGACGAAGCCCTGCGCCTGCTTGTTGTCTCCGCCGGTCTGGCCGTTGATGAAGCCGAAGAGCCGCTCGCGGGCCGAGCCGAGGAAGTCGTCGCCGCCGTTGAACGCCGCCTGGTCGAGCGCGGGCACGTAGGTCGAGCGCTCCAGCACCGACGTGAGGGGCTGGCCGGCATCGGTCGACAGGTAGATGATCGGCTGGCCTGCGTCGAAGCCCTTCACGAACAGCAGGTCGGCCCACGACTCCGCGAACTGGCCCGGAGCAGAGGGGCCGGCGATGTGGACGCCCAGGACGCGGTCGCCCGTGTCCGAATGGTGAACGACGTCGAACGGGCCGTCACCGGTGGCGATGATCGGCGCGTTGTAGACGACGTCGGATCCTGCGATCTTGACGAACGGGCTGTAGCCCGGGCCTGCGACAGCACCCGGCTGGAAGCTCGCCAGCGGGAAGCCGTTCGGCCCCGGGACCGCGGTCCGCGTCGGGCTGAAGTCCGGAGCCCCGGCGAAGTCGACCACGGCAGGCCCGAAGTGGTTCTGGTCCGGCGTCGGCGACTCGAGGTTCACCGTCTGTACCGCCGCAGGGTCGCTCACGGCGATGTTCGCCAGCTTGGGCGCGTAGTTGACGCCCAGATCGTGCGCCAGGCCCGCGTCGGACGCATCCAGGAGCACGTACCAGACCTTCTCCTCCTGCGGTGTGCCCTTGTATGCGATCCCCGGGTACACCGGCAACCGCACCGTCTCCTTGCTGAGATCGACCTGGATCGCGCTCTCGGTGGTGAGGTGGTTGGGGGGCAGCAGGCCGCTGAGCGGCCCGAGCCCCTGCGCCGAGGCGCCCTTCGAGCCGGCGAACGCCCCGCTCACCATCACCGAGGCGAACGCGACCAGGACGAGCGTTGCGGCTGTGAAGACCCACCGCTTGGACAACCTCTTCATTCGATCCTCTCCTTCCGTCGAACAGTCGGGTAACGAGACGACGACGGTAGGAACACGCCCTCAGCCAGACCTGAGTGCGGGCTGAGTGGGCTCATGCGGCGTCCGCTTCAGACGGCGATCCGAGCGCGACTGCGGACCAGGCGAGGAACGCCGACTCGCGCAGGCGCCCGCGCCGCTCCCCGCGACCTGAGCGGCGGCTCAGTCGCCCGGATCGCGTTGGCGATGCTCGCTGCGGTCCTGGAGCAGCCCGAGGACGAAGAGGCGACCGTCGCTCTCGAAAGCGTGCAGCGACATCTCCGTCGGGAGGAACGTGCCGGTCTTCGTCCGGCACGTGAGCTTCATCGTCGAGGCTCGTCCCTCGCGCAGGACTCCGTCCATCAGGTCGCGCATCTGCTCCAGCTCGGCCGGGTGCACGCGGGAGATCGGGGTCCGGAGCAGTTCCTCGTGGGTGTAGCCGAGCAACGCGCAGCCTGCGGCGTTGGCGGCCAGGATCCGGTCAGCATCCGGGTCGACCACATATGCCGGTTCGGCCGAACGCTCGAAGAGCTGGTCGAACGAGCGAATGCGTTCCGTGGACATCACCAGCTCCACGCCGGCTCGGAGGTCCCTGCCGCGGCAACTGCCGCCGGCGTCCGGTCGAGATTTGCCTGCAGCAGGCGAAGTCGCGCGGGAGAGAGGCTGGCGAGGAGGACCTCGCGCACCAGGTCGTACCGGAAACGAAAGCGGAAGCCGTCGATACGGAGGATCCGCCGCTCGCAGAGGCGCTCGAGCTCCTCGACCAACTCGATGACGTCGACACCGGTCAAGGTCGCCAGCGGCTCTGGCTCGAACGGCTGCTGGAGCACGGACGCCGCGACCAGCACGCGATAGGCACGGGCGCCCTCCTCGCGGCACTCCGCGAGTAGCGCCTCGGAGAGCGCGGCCGAGAGCTCGGGTCGGGTGCGGCCGGCGATCGCCTCTGTCACGAACCGCGGATGGCCGCCGGTCGAGGCGTGCAAGTCGGGTACGCCGAGCGGAGCGATCTCTTCGGCCGTGAGTGGCCCGAGTCGGACGAGAGTGTCGGGGGTCAGCAGGCGCACCGGGTGGTCTCGGGGCGTCTCGCCAGTACGCACCGCCACCACGACGGCAGCCGCGATCCCATGGCAGCGACGCTGGAGGTAGCGAAGCGCGGCGAGCGTCGCCGAGTCCGCATGCTCGAGATCGTCGAGGAGAAGCACCATGGGGTCATGCTCCGTCACGAGTGCGACGAGGGCCTCGAGCGCGTCGAGCTCGGTGAAGTGCCGCGCGTCGCCGGCGTCCAGCTCGGGGAGGATCTGGCCGAGTGCCGGGCGATCTTCGGTCGGCGTCCCGGCCAGGGCCTCACGCAGCGCGGCCGCGACCGGGACATAAGGGAGGTGGCGCTCGAGCTCGGAGCACTCGGTGCGACCGATCCGGACGCCGACCAGTGTCGCGGACAGCTCGTCGAGCAGCCGCGTCTTCCCGAGTCCGGCCTCGCCCTCGACCATCAGCAGCGCGAATGAGCCCTCGAGCGCCTCGCGTACCGAGTACTCCAGTAGCTCGAGCTCGGCCTTCCGGCCAAGCAGGCGGACCGACCCACTGCCGCCGTTCACCTGCTCTCGCCTGATCGGGCGAGGGAGGAGAGGACCGACGTCATCCTGGCGGAGGATCGCCGTCTCGAGCGCCCGCGTCTCCGGCGTCGGCCCGAGCCCGAGCTCCTCGTCGAGCCGCGCCCGGAAGCCGCGATGGGCAGCGAGCGCCTCGTGCTGACGACCCAGCGCATACAGCGCCAGCATCGCCGTACGGTGCGCACGCTCGCCGTAGGTGTCCAGCGCCGTGGCAGCTTCGGCATGGATGAGTGCCGCATCGAAGTCGAGCTCGGCGAGTGCGGCGTCGGCAGCTTCGAGATGCGCGCCGAGCACTCGTCCCTGGTAGGTACCGCGGAGGTCCTGCGCCCAGCCTGCGTACGGTTCGTCCTCCAGCACCTCCCCGCGCACGAGCGCGAGGGCTTGCTCCAGCGAGCGGCGCGCGAGATATGTCGGCTCGCGCGCCGAGCCGTCGACCAGATCGTCGAAGCGGTCGAGATCCAGCGCAACGAGCTCGGTCGCAAAGCGGTACGCCTCCGCCTCCGTGACGACCAGCCGGCGGGCCCGCTCGCGGTCGGTGACGAGCCGGCGCCTGAGGACCGAGACGAACGTCTGCAGCGATCCCGCGGCATTCTGCGGTCGCTCCGCTCCCCAGAGCAGCTCGGCGAGGCGGTCTGTCGGCACGCGGTGCCCGCGGGCCGCGACCAGGATCTCGAGCACCTGCTTCGGGCGCGTGCCACCGAGGTCCTTGGCACCGAGCACGCGCTTGCCGTCCTCCACCGTCAAGGATCCGAACAGCCGGATTAGGAGCCCGTCGTCCCCGCCCTCGAGTCGCTGTACTCCCACAGAGGATGAGTACGGCGCAGAGCCGTCGGAAATTCCGCCTGCGGTGCTTACGAAATGGTTAAAGCCGCCCGGCGAGAGGCCGCCGCCACGGGTGCGGCGTGCAGGCACCGCACCCGTAGCCCGGTCGTGTGGCACCGGTCGGCTAGCTCGCCGGGACGAGCGTGCCGAAGAGCCCGTCCGCCTCGTGGTTGAGGCCGGCGGTGAAGTACGCCGTGTTCGGCCCGGCGCCCGGAGTGGCCGGAGCGAACCGCAGGCCCCAGAGCCCGTCGATCGTGATCGGCCCGCCGCGCGGACGGCTCAGTTCGCCCTTGAACGCGCCGGTCGTCGGGTCGTAGGCATTGATGCGACCGTTGCCGAAGTTGCCCACGAGGATGTCGCCGCCGAAGGCCCCGAAGGTGGACGGAGCGAGCGTCACCGCCCACGGCGAGTCGAGCTTGTGGCGGCTGACGAGCCGCTGCAGCAGGTCGCCGTTGGGCGCGAAGACGTCGACGAAGCCGTTGCCGGGCCGCGCCAGGTCGTCGTCCTTGCCGGGTCCCTGCTTGGCGAATGTCACGTACAGGTTGCCCCCGATGTTGTGGATCCCGAACGGGGCGAAGCCGGCGGGGATCGTCGGGTCGGTGAAACTGTTGACGAGATCGAAGTGGCTGTCGAAGACGTCGACCCTGCCGAAGCGGAAGCTCGTCGCGTAGATGAACTTGCCGCTCGGGGTCGTGACGAGAGCGAGGCCCTTGTAGTTGGCGCCGACGTCGCCCGCGGCGTCGGTCGCAGTCGAGCGGTCGACCGCGATCACGGCGCTCGCGTTGTCGACGTTCGGGTTCCAACCGGCGATCGTCCCGTCCTCGGTCGCAAACAGGAAGAAGGCAGGGCCGGAGACGCCGTCCTTCGAGATCACGAAGTCGGGCGAGCTCGGATCGAACGTGTTGAACGCCTGCCCGGTCGGGGAGCCGACCGCGCCGTTGCCGGCCGAAGCCGGTGCCGGAATGGCGACGACGCGCGGCTGTGGGTTACCGAGGCCGTCGTAGAGGGTCGTCACGCCGGCGTGGTTGTCGGAGACCCAGATCGGGCTGCCCGGGCCGACCGAGGTGCCCCACGGGTTCTTCAGGTTCGGATCCGTGTGGGCGGCAAGCCCCGGGATGTCCGAGACGAGATTGGTTTGCACATACGAGCGGGTTGCGATGCCGCGGCCGCCGGCGGCGGCCGATCTTGCCGGCACCGAGAACGCGGCGGCGGCGGAGATCGCGGCCAGGGCCGCGACTGCAACGACGAAACGGGGAAGCTTCACGATGATCCTTTCGCTCGAGGAGTGTGGTCTGTGGATGGACTACTTGCCGGAGGAGTCGTGGGCCGGCAGGAGTGCGTTGTGGAGGACGAAGCCGGCGATGCTGTGGCCGAGCGTGAGCCCGGCGTTGTGGTCGATCCGGGTGTGCTGGCCGGCGTAGATGCGGCTGAGCCCGGCCTCCTGCGCGGCGTCGCGGAAGCTGGTGAACGAGCGCGTGACGCCGGGTAGTGCGGGCGAGGTGAGCGAGAAGTGCTGGTGGTCGCCGTAGAAGCCGTCCAGGACGTCGGCGCCTGCGGCGCTGATCGTGCTGTGCGCCCCGGGGTAGGAGGGGTCGGCTGCGGTGTTGCCCGAGAGCGGCAGCCAGTTGGGATCCGCGACTGTGTTCGGGTTGCCATCCGTGTCGGCCAGGCGGATCGCGGTCACGGGCCGCCACAGCTGGTAGGTGTACTTGGCGTCGTAGAACGCGATCGCGGAGTCGGCGAAGCTGAGATTGAGCGCTGCGAACAGCCGCGCCGTCGTCGGCAGGTCGCTGTGGTGGGAGAGTGCGACCTCCTGGGCGATCTGGTTCCAGAAGTTCTGGATCGGCGGGTTCCAGAACTTGCCGATCTCCGTCTGCTCGGCGGTGCGGGTTGCGCTGGTTGCCGAGCCGAGGCTCTGCACCTCGTTGATCGCGGCCGCGTAGGCGTCGCTCGTCAGCGCGGGCGGCGGCGCGGGCCGGAACTGATTACCGCTGTCGAGCACGAACGGGGTGACCTGGCCCCACGTGGTGAAGACGGGGGTCGGGAAGTTGGGCGGCGTCGGTTGGTAGTCGCCCGGCGCGCTACCGGCGACGAAGGGCGGCGGCACCACGCTCGAGCCGTCGTTTGCGCGGATTGCGAGCAGGTCGGTTGCGACCTCGTTGCCGAGGCGGACGCCCTGATCCTTTGCCGGCCCGTCCGGAACGCTGGCGAGCTCACCTGCGTAGGTTGCGTCGACGGTCGCCTGTTGCGACGGATAGAGCCCGTCGAGGGCGGTGCGGGCTGCCGCGTCGGCGGCTGCCGTCTCGGAGGTGTGCCGCGGTGCGCGAACGGCGATCAGATAGGGCTGGTGCGTCCGGTCGATCGCGTTGACCGCGTCGTAGATTGCCGCGTGGACGATCGCGAAGTCGCGGGTCGGCTGGATGTTCGCCGGCTGCGCGCCGGGCGTGTTCACGATCGAGAGCAGAAGCTGGTTCCAGTCGATCACCGGCTGGCCGGACTCTTCTTTCTGCCTCTGAGGTCCTTTGGTGTGTGAGGGTCTCGTGCCTGCGGAGGCGTTGACGGCGAGGACTGCTGCGGCACCGATCGCGCCGAGCGCGAGCCCGATGCCGGACAGCCGGACGGAGAAGCGCTTCATGTGTGTGCTCCTTGTTCGTGTGTGGTCCCGAGCGAACCCGCCCAGGTGTGGAAGCCGAACCGGTCGCCGTCGTAGAGCACGGCGAGCGCGTGCTCGCGGTCGGTCTGGAAGACGCCGCGAACTTCGTCGCAGGCGAGCAGTTCCCAGCGGAGGTACCGCCGTTCGCTCTCGCTCACGGCCCAGCCGGTGTCGAGCTCGCAGATGGTCATCAGGCGACGCGAACTGCGGCGACGTCGAGGACGAGGTCGACGGTGTCGCCGACCAGGACACCGCCGGCGTCCAGGAGTCGGTTCCAGACGAGCCCGTAATCCGAGCGGTCGAGTTGTCCGCGCAGCGAAAGCGCAACCCGCTCCCGACCGTCATCGTCGACGACCACGCCATGGAGCACGCCGGCGAGCACGATTGGGCGGGTGACGTCCTTGATCGTCAGATCGCCGGCGAGCGCGAAATGCCTCTCGTCGCCGTGGAACGGCATCTCGGCCGCCCGAAAGGCGATCTCGGGGTACTGCTCCGCGTCGAAGAAGTCCGCGGAGCGAAGGTGCGCATCGCGGTCCTCTTGCAGCGTCTCGAGACTCGCGACCCGGATCGAGCCGGAGATGGACGGCTCGTCTCCGCCGAGGATCGCACCTTCGAAGTCGCGGAACCGTCCTCGGACCGTCTGGATCATCATGTGCTTGACGCGAAACTCGATCGTCGAATGTGCAGGGTCGACCGACCACGCTCCAGTCGACAGCAGCTCTTCCTTCGCGTTCTCGACTACCGACATCTCCGCTCCTTTCTGGTGGGTGACGGGAGCGCGTGCCGCTCCCGCAGGTCGGACACCCGCGTAACGGCCCAAGAGATGTCGAGCCGGGTCGTCTTCTCTCCGTCCAACATGCGAGCCGTTCGGCTACGCGGGAGAGGCGACCTTGGCCTCGAGCGGCGTCGTCGAGAACGCCGTTTCACGAAGCTAGCAGGACCGGTGCAGGCTGCGCCCGCGGCCGGTCGGAAACCGATCGCGCACCGACCGGCGTAAGACGATCGAGGAACGCGGTCGGGATTACGAACGCCCGCGCCGTCGTTGAGGCCCTCGCCGAGGCCTTTGTGTCGAGCTTCCCTACTGACCACGTGACAACTGCCTGGCGGCCCCTGCCGCCGGCCGTGCTTCCACGCCCCGGTTTCCGTTTTCGCGCAGGGCGCCGCGACGCGAGCACGGCGAGCATGGAGCTCGGATTCCGCTTCGCTGCGCTGCAGATCGGCTACTGGCTCGGGTGGGCCTCGATCGCCGCCGTGCTAACCGGGCTCGCACTCGACGTCAGCGTCCAGCATCGCTGGGTGCTCGTCGGCGCGACGCTCGCCGCTGCGGCCGGCAACACCGTCGCAATGGTCATCCCCTGGCGCCAATGGCTCGCGCTGCGCCAGGGACGGCTTCTGCTCGATCTCTGGTGCGCGGGGCTGATCGCATTCGTCGCGCTGCTCGTCGTCAACGGCGGCTCGAACTTCGCTTTGCTTCTCTTCCTCGTGGTCCCGTTCATCGCCGTCGTGCAGAACGGTTGGCGCCGCGGCTTCTGGCTCGCAGTGAGCGCGGGCACCTGCGCGGCCATCACCGCGCTGATCCCCCTGTCGGCCGGTGCGACGGCGATGCGGCTCGCGCTCGTCGCGGCGGCAGTCGCGGTGGCGCTCATCCTCGTGCGCACTATCCGCCGCGAGACGGCTCGCGCGGAGCTCGAGCGGACGCGCGCCCAGGAGGCGAGCCACCGCGTCAAGAACGATCTGCAGACGGCCGCCGACCTGCTCCTGCTCGGCCGCCCGGAGGGAACCGACGGCACGGCGTTCGACCAGACAGCGGCGCGCATCCGGTCGATCGCGACGGTGCACCAACTCTTGACCGAGAGCGACGATCGAGTCGACGGCGCCGCGCTCTTGCGCGGGGTCACCGCAGGCGCGCCCGTGCCGGTGACCATCGACGCCGAGCCGGGGCCGTTCGACGGGGCAACTGCACAGAAGCTCGGGCTCATCGCCAACGAATTGGTCACGAACGCCTTCCAGCACGGCGCGGCGCCCATCGTCGTGCACCTGACCCGCGGCGCCGAGACGCGATTGTCCGTCGACGACGGCGGCCACGGCATCACGGGTCCGACCGGCTTCGGGCTCGACCTCGTGCGCCGAATGGCCGAGCAGGGACTCGACGGGCACTTCGAGCTGCGCGAACAGAACGGCGGCACGCGCGCGGAGGTCGTCTTCCCGTCGGCGGCCCGATGAGAGTTCTCGTCGCCGAGGACGATCCGCTGATCGCGCTCGGCCTCTGCGAGCGGCTCCGCTCACTCGGCCACGAGCCGATCGGGCCGGCCGCGAACGGCGAGGAGGCAATCGAGCTTGCGCACGAGAACCAACCCGATCTGTATCTGTTCGACATCGAGATGCCGAACGTCGACGGCCTGCAGGCAGCGGCGGAGCTCGCCGGCGAGGGACTGCGCAGGCCGGTGGTGGTCGTCACGGGCGTCGACGATCCAAGCCTGATCGAGCGCTCGGTCGCGACCGGTGTGAGCGCTTATCTCACCAAACCGATCGACACTCGCGCACTGCAAGCCGCGATCGACTTGGCGGCCGTACGCCAGGCGGAGTTCGAGCAGTTGGAGGCGGAGGTCGAGCGTGCGCAGCAGGCGCTCGAGGACCGCAAGATCGTCGAGCGCGCCAAGGGACTATTGATGTCTGCGCTCGACCTTTCCGAACAAGACGCGTTCCGGCGCCTGCAGCTGACTGCCCGCGAGCGCAATCTCCGCCTCGCAGACGTGGCTGCGCGCATCGTCGAGCAGCAGAGCCTGCTGGCTCCGAAACGCAAGCCCACACCGAGCCGGTAGCTCGGCGCCTGGCGCGACCGGCCCCGCGCACGCGCAGACCCGACCACTCCTGCTACCGTCGCTGATGCGGCGTTCACGACGACGCCGCCCGAGGCCAAGGCTCGCCTCTTCCGTGATTACTTCGACCGGAAGGCAGGGCTCATGGCCTCAACGCATCACCGCACGCAACTCAAGCTGCTCACCTCACTCGCGGCAGCCGCACTAGTCGCAGCGATCGCCGCAGGCTTGGCGATCGCCGGCGGTAGCGGCCGCACGCACGTCAAGCTCGCGAAGACACGCCTCGGCAGGATCATCGTCGACAGCAGGGGCATCACCCTCTACGACTTCGTCAAGGACAAGGGCGGCAAGAGCGCCTGCTACGGCGCCTGCGCCGCCCTGTGGCCGCCCCTGATCACCCACGGCAAGCCGATCGCGGGGCCTGGCGTCCGCCGTTCGCTCCTCGGCACCACCAAGCGCAAGGACGGAAAGCTCGAGGTGACGTACGCGGGGCACCCGCTCTACTACTTCGTCACCGACCGCAAGCCCGGCCAGACGACCGGCCAGGGCGTCAACCAGTTCGGCGGCCCCTGGTGGGTCCTGTCGGCCGCGGGCAAGGAGATCCACCGTGGCTAGCGCACACAGCCATTCACTCCGGCCGCTGCCGCTTCGGGGCGAACGCCGTCACGGGACGCCCTCCGAGGCTGCCCGCTACCTCGGTGCCGTCTCGGTCCTGCTCGTAGGTGCCGTCCACGCCCAGCAGTACTACGACGCCTTCTTCTACGTCGTTCCCACGATCGGCACGCTCTTCCTGCTCAGCTTCATCGGCGCGGGCGTCGTCGGCGCTCTGCTGTTCGCGCCGCTGCGGCGGTTCGGCCGCGCGGGTGAGGTCGTTCTCGCGCTGGCCGCTCTCGGAGGAATCGGGATCGCGCTCGGAACGATGGTGAGCCTCCTGATCAGCGAGTACAGGCCTCTCTTCGGGTTCATGGAATCCGGCTACCGGCTTGCGATCGTCCTGACGTTGGTCTTCGACGTGACGACCACCGCCTTGCTCGGCTTCTACCTCGTGGCCGTGGGGCCGCGCCTCGTACGCGACATCAGCTCCCGCGGCGGCCGCTAGAACGCCATGGGCGCCGTAAAGATGACACCTGCAGCGCTCGTCTCCGGCGCGTTGTCCTCTCCCCCTCGGACAACGCCCGGGCCCCTGACGGACGACGACAGCGGCGGTGTCACGCCGTGCCGCGCCGGAACGACCCCCTCCCGTCCGGCGCGGCGCGGCACCGAGCCGGAAGACCGTGAGGCGGCCTGATGATGCCGGCGTCAATCACGTACGGCATTGCCGCGCTCCTCGTCGCCTGGGCGATGCTCCGTTTCCGCGACCGCCCGACATACAGCTGCCCCACCTGCGGCACGAGGCGGGCGGACGGACACGGGCCTGAGTGCCCGTGGAGATCGCGCCCGTGACGTGGCGACGCCTCGGCCGTCGCGCAACGCTCGGCATCGCAACGGGGATCGCCGCCTTCGCGGCAACTACGGCACTCGCACTGACCAGAAACGGGGAAGCCGGCCCACAGGCCCTTCCGCTCTCGACGCTCGGGCACCTCCGTCCTGCCCCCGCAGCCGGACCCCTCGGGCCCGAGGGTGTGCCGATCCCCGCGGGCTCGGCGCTCGGACGCGTCCGGACGCTTACGACCGGCGAGCAGATCGACGGCATCACCTGCCAGGCCGGAGAGCAGGTCCTTTTCCACATTCACGCCCACTTGACGATCTTCGTGCGAGGTCTCGCGCGACAAGTGCCGGCGGGTGTCGGCATCGCACCGCCCTACCAGGCCGAGGCGACTCCACAGGGCGCATTCATCGCCGGAGCCGCATGCTTCACGTGGCTGCACACGCACACGGCCGACGGGATCATCCACACCGAGTCGCCGATCGACCGGACGTACACGCTGGCGGACTTCTTCGACATCTGGGGGCAGGCGCTCGGGGGTCGCGAGGTCGGTTCAGCACGCGGGCCGGTCACCGCGTTCCTCAACGGGCGACTCTTTACCGGCAACCCCCGCCGGATTCCGCTCCTCGCCCACGCCCAGATCCAGCTCGACGTCGGCAAGCCGCTCGTTGCGCCCGAGCGGATCACGTTCCCGCAGGGGTTGTGAGCGCATGGCGCGGACCGCCTTTCTCATTGCACTCGCACTCGCCGTGCTCCTGTTGGCCGTCGGCGGATGGACCGTCAGGGCCGTCGCTCGGCGACCAGGCCGAGCGCGTACCCGGAAGATCTGATGCACCACGCGGTGGGCGTGTTCTGGTCACCGGGGCGACCGGTTACGTCGGCGGCAGGCTGCTGCGGAAGCTCGAGGAATCTGGGCGGACGGTGCGTTGCATGGTGCGCAGACCCGAGGCTCTGTCGGGACGGACGC
>DASXOM010000214.1:0-2612 GCA_036494245.1 Gaiellaceae bacterium | reverse complement strand
CCTCCTCGCGGTACGCCACGACCTCCTCGCCCTCGATGAAGCCACGGCCGTACTGCCCGCGCACGACCGATCTCGGCGCGGGCGTGTGGAGGGCGCGCAGCACCTTGACCTTCTCGTTGTGCACCGAGTCGGAGGTGAAGTCGATCGGCGGCTCCATCGCCGTGATCGCGAGCAGTTGCAGCAGGTGGTTCTGGAAGATGTCCCGGATCGCGCCCGCGTGCTCGTAGTAGCCGGCTCGCGCCTCGATCCCGATCGACTCGGCCACGGTGATCTGGACGTGGTCGACGAACTGGCGGTTCCAGATCGGCTCGAAGATCCCATTCGCAAAGCGGAGCGCGAGCATGTTCTGGACCGTCTCCTTGCCCAGGTAGTGGTCGATTCGGAAGATCTCGTCCTCGCTGAAGTACTCGAAGAGCGTCGCGGTCAGCTGCTTCGCCGATTCGAGGTCGTGGCCGAACGGCTTCTCGACGACGAGGCGCGTCCAGCCGCGCGGATCGCGCCGCTTGCCGAGGGCCTCGACGATGGTGGGGAAGGCCGGCGGGGGCACTGCGAGGTAGAAGACGCGGTTGCCGCCGAGCTCCTCTTCCTCGTCGAGCTTGCCGAGCATGTCGTGCACCTTGTCCTCGCCGCCCGAGTCCGAGAAGTCGGTCGCGACGTAGTGGAGGTGGGGCGCGAGCTCGTCCCAGGTCTCCTGCCGGAACGGGTCGCGCGCATGCTGCTTCACCGCGGCCTTCATGTCCTCCCGGAAGGCGTCGTCGTCGCCGTCGGTGCGCGCGACGCCGACGATTGCGAAGCGCGGCGGCAGCAGGCGCCGGACGGCAAGCGCATAGAGCGCCGGCATCAGCTTCTTGTGCGTGAGGTCGCCCGAGGCGCCGAAGATGACGAGCGCGCAGGGATCGGGCGTCTTCCGCAGGGCGAGGCCCTCGGCGAGCGGGTTCTCCTCCTGCTGGGCGGGCTGCTCGGCAGTCTCGGTCACTGCTCGGGACTCTTCTCGAGGTGGCCGCCGAAGCCCTTGCGCATCGCGGAGAGGACGCGGTCGCCGAAGTCCGCCTCGCCGCGGGAGGCGAACCGGTTGAAGAGCGAGGCGGCGAGAACCGGCGTGGGCACGCCTTCCTCGACCGCGGCCTGCACCGTCCACCGGCCCTCGCCGGAGTCGCTGACGTGGCCCGCGTACTCGTCGAGCCCCGGCGTCTCGTGCAGCGCCTCGGCCGTGAGGTCGAGCAGCCACGAGGCGATCACGGAACCGCGGCGCCACACCTCGGTGACGGCCGCCATGTCGAGGTCGTACTTGTAGAGGTCGGGGTCGCGCAGCGGCGTCGTCTCGGCGTCGGTCTCCTGCGCGTGCTTGCCGATGTTCGCGTGCTTGAGGACGTTGAGGCCCTCGGCATACGCCTGCATCAGGCCGTACTCGATTCCGTTGTGGACCATCTTCACGAAGTGGCCGGCCCCGGAAGGGCCGCAGTGCAGCCAGCCCTGCTCCTCGGGCGACGCGTCGCCCTCGCGGCCGGGCGTGCGGACCGCCGCGTCCACCCCGGGCGCGAGCGCCTCCAGCACGGGCGTGAGCCGCCCGACGGCCTCGTCGTCGCCGCCGACCATCAGGCAGTAGCCGCGGTCGCGGCCCCACACGCCGCCGCTGACGCCGACGTCCATGTAGTGGATGCCCTTGCCTTTGAGCTCGCCGGAGCGTCGGAGGTCGTCGACGTAGTACGAGTTGCCGCCGTCGATGATGGTGTCGCCCTCCGCCAGGTGCGGGGCGAGGTCGCCCACGACGGATTCCACGATCCCGGCCGGCACCATCAGCCAGATCGATCGCGGCGCGTCGAGCTGCTGCACGAGCTCCTCGAGCGAGCTAGCCGTGCGCGAATCGACCTTCGGGTCGAACGTCTTGAGGTCGTGACCGGCCGCGCGCAAGCGCTCGGTCATGTTGGCGCCCATCCGCCCGAGTCCGACCATCCCTAGCTGCATCGCTACACGTCCTCCAATCTCACGCGCGCGACGCGACGGCCGCGCTCCTTCAGCGTCTCGAGGTCTCCCGCCGCCTGCGCGCGGATCAGCCGCCGGAAGCCGAACGGCTTGCCGGGAATCGGCAGCTCGTCTCCCGGGTCGTCGATCAGCTGCAGGAAGAGCCCGGTGTTCGGTCCCCCCTTGTGCAGCTGGCCCGTGGAGTGCTGGTAGCGCGGCCCGTAGCCGTGCGTGACGACGAGGCCGCTCTCGCGGCGGAGTCGGGTGACGAGAGGATCGAGATCGGTCGCCGGATCGACGAACGCCTGGACGCAGACGTAGTCGCCCTCCTGCGCCTGCGCGAGCAGCTCCTCGATCGAGCCCTCCGGCTCGAGCTGCGGCTCCTTTCCCGTCGCGAGAACCTCGTTCGTCTTGTCCTTCGCCGCCTGGACGTCCGGCTGGTCGAACGGGTTGATCTCGAGGTAGGCGCCGGCGACGGCGATCGCGAACTCCCAGCGGAAGAACTCCGCGCCGAGCGCATAGGGATCGCGCAGCTCGGGCCGGGCGGCCTGCCTGTCGGCCCCGTCCGGCGACTCGCCGGGCGCGGGGACGAGCCCCTTGCCGTGCTTGCCGGTCGACTCCGCGATGAGCTGCTCGGCCCAGAGCCCGAA
>DASXOM010000213.1:0-3401 GCA_036494245.1 Gaiellaceae bacterium | reverse complement strand
GGTGCGGACGATGACGCCGCCCTCTTTCACGTCGAGGCGCTTGAGGATGTCCTTCAGCCGGGTGCGCTCGTCGTCGTCGAGCCGGCGCGAGACGCCGAGGCCCTCTCCCTGCGGCACGAAGACGACGAACCGGCCCGGCAGCGAGATCTGCGTCGTCAGCCGTGCGCCTTTCGTCTTCATCGGATCCTTGACGGCCTGGACGAGGATGGTCTGGCCGCGCGAGATCAGATCCTGGATCTTGCGCCCGTGCCCCTTCTCGAGCTCGGGGCTGACGATCTCGTCGACGTAGAGGAAGCCGTTCTTCTCGAGGCCGATCTCGACGAACGCCGCCTCCATGCCGGGCAGGACGTTGTCGACGCGGCCGAGGTAGATGTTGCCGGCGATCGAGCGACGCTCGGGCCGCTCGAGGTAGACCTCGGCGACCTGGCCGTCCTCGAGGACGGCGACGTCGCGCTCGCCGACGTCGACGGAGACGATCAGCTCGCGCTTCGCGGCGGGAAGCGGGGCGCGGCGCTGCGGCTCGCGGCGCCGGCGGGTCGATTGGTCGCGGCGGCGCTCCTGCCGCTGCGAAAGCTCGCGCCGCTGCGGCTGCTTCGGCTCGGCCTTCTCCTTCCGCTCCGGCGTGGCCGCGCCGGCGGTGGACCCGGGCTTCTTGCGCCCGCGCCCGCCACGGCTGCCGCGGCGGCGCTTCGGCTTGGTCGGATCGGTCGATTCAGAGCCGGCCGCGTCGGCGGCCGGTTCCGTCAGCTGGGGCTCGGGCTTCGCCTCGAGCTCGGGTACGTCAGAACGTTGGTCGTCGGAAGACTTTTTCTTCCGGATACGGAACCAGGGCAAGAAATTGCTCCTTCGTGGGAGCGCGCGGCAGCTACCTCAGGAGAGGTGCGCGCGCGCTCGTTGTCAATGAAAAGGCTTGGCATGGCCTACGAGTGCAGGGTAGCAACCGCTCCCCCCGGGGTCCGTCCGAGCCCGGACCTACGATCCGGCCAACTCACGACCGGGAGGTGACGGTGGTGGCGAAACGCGAGGCCGAAGAGCTCCTGCAGATCGAAGAAGCTGATGCGTGGTTCGAGTACCTCGAGGTGACTCGGAGCCAGTCCGAGAACCGCTACCACGAGGTCGAGCCATGGGCCTGGGCGCGTCTGTCGCAGCGCCTGCGCGCTATCAAGGCGCGGCGCGCGCGGCTCCGGCCGGCCGCGGCGGCGTAGGAGCGAGCTCGAAGCGAAGGCGCGCGGCCTCGCCGAGCGCACGCGTCCCCGCATAGGCCACCGCGACCTTCACCGGCCAGCTCGCGCCGGGCACCAGGCCGAGCGCCTGCCGCGCGAGAGCGCGCAGCCCGAAGCCGGCGCCCAGGATTGCCGCGAGCTCCGGCAGGCGCTCCGGAGGGTCGTCGGCCGCGCCGTAGGCCTGGGCGAGCCGAAGCACGAGCCGGAATTGGTTCAGCACCAGCACCGGCAGGTCGGCCCCCGGAACCCAGATCGCCGCCGCAAGCAGGCCGTTCTTCCGCGCGAAAGCCGCGACGAGCTGCTCGCTCACGGCCTCGCGGAGCAGCGGGACGCGCGCGGCGAGCGGCGCGCCGTGCTCCCCCAGCCGCGCGGCGATCGCCTGCGCGATCGTCTCGAGCGGGAACGCTTCGCCGGCGCCGACCCAGACGACGTCGGTCGCGAGCACGTACGGGATCGGGCTGTCGCTTGCGACACCGACGGCGACGGCGATTTCGGGGACGGCGGCGCGCCGCGCACGTCGCAGTAGAGCGATGTCCTCGTCGCCGGGCTCAGCCGCCAGAACGTGCACGTACGCGGCGGCCCCTTCCGGACCGCCCAGGCGGACTGCTCCCGGCTCCGCTCGGCCGCGGCGAAGCTGCTGTCGCAGCAGGTGCGCGTGCTCGCCCGCACCACCCACCGAGAGAACGTGCTCGCCCCGGCCCGATCGTGCGATCTCCCGCAGGAGCTTCCGGAGCGCCCCCGCGGAGACCGGTAGCTCGAGCATCAGCGGCGGCGCGAGTATCGCGACACGCGGCCCCGCGCGTGGATCGCGAGCAGCACGCCCATCGCCGCCAGGTTGGCTATGAGCGAGGAGCCGCCGACGCTGACGAATGGCAGAGGGATACCGGTGATCGGCGCGATTCCCATCGTCATGCCGACGTTGACGAAGATCTGGAACAGGAGCGCGATAACGATGCCGCCGGCGGCGATCGCAGAAAAGAGATCGCGCGCCACGGTCACCACCCGCAGGCCGCGCCAGAGCACGAGGAGGTAGAGCCCGAGCAGGATCACGGCTCCGATGAATCCCCGTTGCTCGGCGAACCCGGCGAAGATGAAGTCGGTTCCGCTCTCCGGCAGGAAGCCGAACTTGACCTGCGTGGAGTTGTTCGTGCCCCGTCCCCGGAACTGGCCCGACCCGATCGTCGTCTTCGACTGATCGAGGTTGTAGCCGGCGGCAGCGGGACACGTTGCCGGATGCGTGAAGCAGGTCAGGCGCTGCTGCTGGTAGCTCTTGAGCACGTTGACGCCGGCACTCGGCCCCGCCCAGAGAACGCCGACCACGAGCAGCACGACGACCGAGCCGAGCACGGCGAGGTGGCGCCACGGCACTCCCGCCACGAAGAGCATCGCGCCGAGCGCGGCGAGGTACACGAGCGCCGTGCCGAGGTCGGGCTGGACGAAGACGAGCAGCACGGGCACGAGGCCGATCCCGACCACCTTCAACGTCGTCTCCCACGTGGTCAGGTCGCGCTGGCGCTCGGCCAGCATTCCCGCGATGGCGAGGACGAAGAGAAGCTTCCCGAACTCCGACGGCTGGAAGGTGAAGAAGCCGAGGCTGATCCAGCGCGTCGAGCCGTGCGCCGCGTGGCCGACGAGCAGGACGAAGGCGATGACGACGGCCGTGCCGACAAAGATCGCGCGCCAGTAACGCCGGTAGAGATCGGGATCGATGAGCGCCGCCGCAACGAGCACGACCCCGCCCACGCAGGCGTAGAGGATCTGGCGGTTGAGGTAGTAGCTCGGATCGCTCGCGACGGCGAACTTCGTGACGCCCGCGACGCCCCACAGCCCGACCGCTACGAGCCCTGCGACTCCTACCAGCAGGACCCAGTCGATGGAGCGGACAACGGCGAGCAGGCGCGGCGCGTCGCGCTCGGCGCGCAGCCCTGCCCGTTGTGATCCTGCGTACTCGAGCATCAGTCGGAGTGGATGTATCCCAGTTGCGTCGGCTGGACGTTGAAGTATTTCGCGAAGACCCGCTCGGCGGCCGGCGCCGCTGCCGCGCCGCCCTCGCCGCCGTTCTCGATCACGGCGCAGACGACGATCTTCGCGTCGTTCGCCGGACCATAACCGCACCACCACGACTGGTCCGCCTCACCCGTGTACCCCGGGAGGTGGACGGCCTTCTGCGCCGTCCCG
>DASXOM010000212.1:0-2195 GCA_036494245.1 Gaiellaceae bacterium | reverse complement strand
ATCCTCGACTGGGTCCCCGCCCACTTCCCCCGCGACGACTGGGCTCTCGCCACCTTCGACGGGACGCACCTCTACGAGCACGCCGACCCGCGCCGCGGCTCGCATCCCGACTGGGGCACCCTCGTCTTCAATCTCGGGCGCACGGAAGTGCGGAACTTCCTGCTCGCCAACGCGCTCTACTGGCTGCAGGAGCATCACGCCGACGGGATTCGCGTCGACGCCGTGGCCTCCATGCTCTACCTCGACTACTCGCGCAAGGACGGCGAGTGGGTGCCGAACATGTTCGGCGGCAACGAGGACCTCGACTCGGTCTCCTTCCTCAAGGAGCTGAACGAGACGCTGTACGCGCGCGAGGCCGGGGTAATCTCGTCGGCGGAGGAGTCGACTGCCTGGCCGGGCGTCTCGCGGCCGACCTACCTCGGCGGGCTCGGCTTCGGCTTCAAGTGGAACATGGGCTGGATGCACGACACGCTCACGTACTTCCAGAAGGACCCGGTCTACCGCCGCTTCCACCACCACACGCTGACGTTCTCGCTCATGTACGCGTTCAGCGAGAACTTCATCCTGCCGCTGTCGCACGACGAGGTCGTGCACGGCAAACGATCGCTGCTCGACAAGATGCCGGGCGATCGCTGGCAGAAGTTCGCGAACCTGCGCTCGCTCTACGCCTACATGTGGGCGCACCCCGGCAAGAAGCTTCTCTTCATGGGCGGCGAGCTCGGCGAGTGGGAGGAGTGGAACGCCGAAGGCTCGCTGCACTGGAACCTGCTCGAGTACGCCGAGCACGAGGGGATCCAGGCGCTGGTGCGCGACCTCAACCACACCTACCGCTCTACTCCGGCTCTCTGGGAGCTCGACTTCGACCCGGCCGGCTTCCGCTGGCTCGAGGCCAACGACACAGCGAACAACGTGCTCGCGTTCGCTCGCGTCGGCGAAGGCGAGGCGCCGCCGCTGGTCTGTGTCCTCAACCTCTCGCCGGTGCCGCGCTACGACTATCGCGTCGGAATGCCCGTGTGCTGCCGCTGGCGCGAGGTGCTGAACACCGACTCGTCCTTCTACGGTGGCAGCGGCGTCGGCAACCTCGGCGGCGTCGAGGCCGAGGCGGTGCCGTGGCACGAGCAACCCTTCTCGGCAACGCTCACGTTGCCGCCCCTCGGCGCCGTCTGGCTCGCGCCCGAGTAAGGTCGCCGCCGATGGAGGTTTGGCCGGGAAGACCGTTCCCGCTGGGCGCGACGTGGGACGGCGAGGGGACGAACTTCTCGCTCTTCTCCGAGCACGCCGAGCGCGTCGAGCTGTGCCTGTTCGACCGCGAGCGCGAGACGCGGGTCGAGCTGCGCGACGTCACCGCGCACAACTGGCACTGCTACCTCCCCGGCGTCGGCCCCGGACGGCGATACGGTTATCGCGTCCACGGCCCGTACGACCCTACGAGCGGGCACCGCTTCAACCCGAACAAGCTCCTGATCGACCCGTACGCGAAGGCGATCGAGGGGCCGGTGCAGTGGGATCTCGCGAATGTCCTCCCCTACGTGCCGAGCTCCGCCGAGGACGCCGACCTCGAGCTCGACGACGAGGACGACGCGGACGCGATTCCGAAATGCGTCGTGGCCGATCCCGCGTTCGACTGGGAGGACGACCGGCCGCCCGAGACGCCCTGGACCGACACCGTGATCTACGAGGTGCACGTGAAGGGTTTCACCAAGCGGCACCCCGAGATCCGCGACGACCTGCGCGGCACGTACGCCGCTCTCGCCTCGGAGCCCGCGCTCGCGTACTTCCAGGAGCTCGGCGTCACCGCGGTCGAGCTCCTCCCGATCCACCACATCGCCGACGAGAGCTTTCTCCACGACCGCGGGCTCTCGAACTACTGGGGCTACTCCTCGATCGGCTATCTCGCGCCGCACGCGCTCTACGCCGCGACCGGCACAAGCGGCGAGCAGGTGCGCGAGTTCAAGGGGATGGTGAAGGCGCTGCACGGAGCGGGGATCGAGGTGATCCTCGACGTCGTCTACAACCACACCGCCGAAGGGAACCACCTCGGCCCGATGCTTTCGTTCCGCGGGCTCGACAACCGGAGCTACTACCGGCTGATGCCCGACGACCTGCGCTACTACATGGACTTCACGGGCACCGGCAACTCCCTCAACCCGGTGCACCCCTCGGTGCTGCGGCTGATCATGGACTCGCTCCGCTAC
>DASXOM010000211.1:0-5053 GCA_036494245.1 Gaiellaceae bacterium | reverse complement strand
CGGCGAGAGGGCCGAGGCCGCCCGTGTCGCCGTCTCGATCGGACACGACCGCACGACGGTCGCCGTCTCCGACGGGCGCGTCTGCGAGTTCACGCGCGTCCTCGACTGGGGCGGCGCGCGCGTCACGGCCGCCATCCAACGCGCTCTGGACGTCAGCACGGAGGAAGCCGAGAAGATGAAGCGCTCGCTCAACCTCTCCGCGACCACGCCGGACGAGCCGGCCGACGAGCGCACCACGAAAGCTGCCGAGGCGGCACGCCGCGAGGTGAACGGCCTCGCACGCGAGCTCGCCTCCTCGCTCCACTTCTACCAGGATCAGGGGGACTCACTGGGCTTCGCCGAGATCATCGTCACCGGTGGTAGTGCCCATCTCCAGGGGCTCGCCGAGCAGCTCGAAGAGCTGATCGGCATCAGCGTCCGCGTCGCCGATCCGTTCGCGCGCGTCGGCTCCGGGCACGGCATCAGCTCCAACGGCCAGGACGGCGCGCTCGCCGTCGCAATCGGACTGGGAATCGAGGACTGATGCGCGCCGTCAACCTTCTCCCCCGCCAGCAGGCCCAGCAGACTCGCGAGCGCCCGAACGCACTCGTCCTCCTCGCCGCGATCGGCGGCGGGGTCGTCCTGCTCGCGCTCGTCGCGGGAACCCTTGTCGCCAATCGCAGCGCCGACCGTGAGAAGCAGGCACTTGCCTCTGCGCGGGCCGTGCTTGCAGTGACTCCCGACCATCAGCTCTCTGCGCAGACGCAGTCCTTTCGCCAGCAGGTGCTCACTCAGCGTGAGCAGCGGTCGCTTGCCCTCGCCTCGGCACTCGGCAAGCGCGTCTCTTGGGATCGCGTACTCCGCCGCTTCGCACTCGTCCTGCCCGACGACGTCTGGCTCAACAGCGTGACCGGCGACGTCCCGCTCGATCCGGCGTCGGCGGTAACCGCGACGACGACGTCGAGCGCGCTGCCGGCCGAGGCCACCGAGCTCACCATCGTGGGCTACACGTACTCGCAGGCGAGCGTCGCCCGGCTCCTCGAGCGGCTCTCGGTCGTCCCGGACTTCACGGACGTGCAGCTCAATAGCAGCCAGTCGGCGATCGTTGCCAACCAGAAGGTCGTCAACTTCACAATCGTGGCGAACATCCGCAACGGAAAGGGGGCCTCGTGAGCGCCCGTCTCGCCAGCCTCCCGAAGCCGGCCCAGTTCGCGCTCGTGGCGGGCCTGCTGCTTCTCGTCTTCCTCACGGGCTATTTCACCCTGATCTCGCCGAAGCGCTCCTCGGCCGCCGATCTGAAGCAGCAGACGGCCGCGGTGCAGAGCCAGATCGACAAGAACCGCTCGTCGGCGTTCACGCAGGCGCTGCCGGCGGTGCGCTCCGCAAGCGTCTTCAAGGTCACGCAGGCGATGCCGAACAAGCTCGACACGCCCGACGTGATCCTCGAGCTGAACGCCCTCGCGCAGAAGTCCGGGATCTCGTTCGACTCGATCGAGCCAGGTGCGGCCTCGTCGACGACGACGACCCTCTCGCCTGACCCCTTCGCCGCGGAGCCGATCCAGGTCCAGTTCACCGGCAGCTACTACAACCTCCTGACGTTCCTGCAACGCGTGCGCAACCTCGTGCGCGTGCAGAACGGCAAGCTCTTCACCGCCGGCCGCCTCTTCGACGTGAGCAGCGTCGGCCTCGCCGAGGGCGAGCAGGGCTGGCCGCAGGTTCAGGCCACGCTCACCATCAATGAGTTCGTGCCGCAGTCGGTCGCGGCGACCACGCCCGCCGCTGGGGGCACCGATACCACCTCGACGACCACGCCGGCCACGACGACCAGCTCGGATTCCACGTCGGCGGCCCCGAGCACGAGTGGAGGGACTTCATGAACCGCAGGCAGAAGAAGATGGAGGACCTCCGGGCGGCCAAGGACCGGAAGATGAAGAAGGTCGCGATCGGGCTCTCGGTCGTCCTCGCAGTCGTCCTCGTGTTCGAGGTGCCCAAGGTCCTCAACCACGGCGGCGGCTCGGCCCCGGCAGCGGCGGTCGCGACGACGCCCACCGCCTCCACCACCGCGCCCACGGCTGCGGCGCCCACGACCACGCCTCCCGGCACCGCGGCGGCCGCCGTCACCCCGACGGCGAGCACGAAGCTGCCGAACTCGGACACGCTGCCGAAGGTCGGGAAGGCGGAGCTCTACGCGTTCAGCCACTTCGCCGCCAAGGACCCGTTCGTCCAGCAGGTCTCAGTCGCGCCACCGCAGGGCGCACAGAGCGGCTCGACCACGACGAGCTCCGGCTCGAGCTCTTCTAGCGCCGGCTCGACGGGGACGGCCGCCGCGGTGACCCAGCACCGGTCGACGCGCGTGCTCGCGGTGACGGGCGCGGCGAGGATCTCGATCAACGGCCGGGTCCAGATCGTGCGCGCCGGCGCGAGCTTCCCGAGCTCCAACCCGCTCTTCCGGCTGGTCTCGGTCGGCAACGGCGTCGCCCGGATCGGGATCGCAAGCGGCTCCTATTCGAGCGGTGCACGGACCGTCTCCCTCGTCGCCGGCCGGTCGCTGACCCTCGTGGACACGGCTGACGGCATCCGCTACCAGCTCCGGCTCCTCTCGAACTAAGCGGACGATGGCCGGATTCGCCTACACCGCGATCAGCATCGAGGGCCTCGAGACCGTCGGGGAGGTCCACGCGCCCGACCTGGAGGCCGCACGCGAGCAGCTCCGCATCCGGGGCCTGCTCGCGCAGACGCTTCGCGAGCTGCCTGCGAGCGGCACGGAAGGGCTGCGCACGACCTTCAAGAAGATCAAGCCGCGCTCGATGCAGATCTTCTCGCGCCAGTTCGCGACAATGATTGAGGCAGGCCTGAACATCGTCGCCTCGCTGGTGATCCTCGAGCAACAGACCGACGACGCGTATCTCGCGGAGGTCATCGGCGAGCTTCGCGCGGACGTCGAGGGAGGCCTCCTCCTCTCGCAGGCGATGGCGCGGCACCCGAAGGTGTTCGACGAGCTCTACGTCTCGATGGTGCAGGCGGGCGAGGCGTCGGGAATGCTCGACAACGTCCTCGACCGCGTCGCGGACCAGATCGAGAAGGCGACGAAGCTGAAGCGCCGCGTGAAGGGCGCGATGGTGTACCCGACCGTCGTCTTCACGTTCGCCTCCCTCGTGCTCGTGGCGATGCTCATGTTCATCGTCCCGATCTTCGCGAAGATCTTCACGGACCTCCACGGCCAGCTCCCGATGCTGACGCGGGTCGTCCTCGGCGCCTCGAACGTACTTCGCGACGACTGGTTCATCGTCTTCCCGCTGATCGGGCTCACGATCTGGGGCGCGCTTCGCTACAAGAAGACCGAGACGGGCCGGCAGCAGTGGGACCGGTTCAAGCTCCACGCTCCGGTCAAGATCGGCGACGTGGTGCTGAAGGTGACGATGGCGCGGCTGCTGCGCACCCTCGCCACGCTCGTCGCGGCCGGCGTCGACATCATCAAGGCACTCGACATCGCCGGCGCGACGGCCGGCAACTACCTCGTCGAGAAGGCAATGGCGGAGGCGCGGATCAAGGTGCAGGAGGGCGTCCCGATCGCGGAGCCGCTGACTGCCGACCCGATCTTCCCGCCCATGGTCAGCCAGATGGTCCGGATCGGCGAGGAAACGGGAGAGCTCGAGCAGATGCTGTCGAAGATCGCCGACTTCTACGAGGACGAGGTCGACAGCGCGATCCAGTCGCTGACCTCGATCATCGAGCCGCTCATGATGATCGGCGTCGGCTTCATGGTCGGGATCATCATCATCTCGATGTACCTCCCGATGTTCAAGCTGATGCAGCTGATCGGGAACCAGTAGTAGTCCCGATCGGCCGACCGGCGATCCGCGACACGACATAGATCGCCAGAATCGCGGCTCGCTCGAGACCGCGAGCCTTGGCCGGGTCGGACAGGTCTCCCTGCAGGAGCTTGTCCAGCGCGCGGAACGTGACGGGGAGCCGGATGAGCGCATATGTCGCACGCGGGAACCGCTCGAACGCGCGCTTCGCGCCCCAGCCGGCGCGCGTGAGCGGCGTGATCCGCCGTTCCACCGCGGCGTGATAGGCCTCGAGATTCTCGGCGCGGCCGGCGAGCACGTCCAACGCAGCGTCGGCGACGAGGCGGGCAGAGAGGAACGCCTCGTAGATGCCATCGCCGGTGAAAGGATCGACGAGTCCCGCCGCGTCGCCGATCACGGCCGTGTTGCCACGGGCGAGCTTCGACCCCGGCAGCCGCTGCGGTAACCGGTAGCCCCGGATCTCGCGGGCCGCGTCCGGGTCGATCCCGTACGCCTCGCACATCCGGCGCAGCTCGGCCCGCAGCCGCGGCCCTTCCTCTCCGTTGCCCCCCACGCCGACGTTCACGTGGTCGCCCTTCGGGAAAATCCAGCCGTAGCCACCGCGGATGACCGCGATCTCGACCGCCATGGCGCCGACCCACCGCGCCTGGTGCGGGTAGTTCGCCTCGAGCGCGACGCCGTGGAAGATGCCGTCGGCAAGCCCGAGCTGCTTCGCCGAGGCGCCGTTGCAGCCGTCGGCGCCGATCACGATACGGGCGTCGAGCTCGCGCGCGTCGACCGTCTCCCCCTCACGCACCTCGGCGCCCGCGTCGGCGGCCTTCTGGAGGAGGAAGTGGTCCAGGCGCCGGCGCTGCGTCATGTACACGAGCGGCCCACGGGCGCGGCGCGTGATCCGGTGGCGGTAGCGAAGGCCGCACTCCAGGCGCTCGACGACGTCCTCCACGACGGGCTCGATCGAGAACGGGAGCAGCCGTGCCGCCCGGCCGGTGACGCCCCCGCCGCACGGTTTGTCGCGCGGGAACGTCGCCTTGTCGACCAGCAGGACACTGGCCCCGCCGGTGGCGAGGTGGTAGGCGGCGGTCGATCCCGCCGGCCCGGCTCCCACGATCGCTACGTCGTAGCTCGGCGCAGTGCTCCCCACGCCGAGAACGTAGCTGCACGGCCGGGACTACAATGCGCAACCCCCGGGGGTGTGCCCGAGCGGCCAAAGGGAACGGGCTGTAAACCCGTCGGCTCAGCCTACGGAGGTTCGAATCCTCCCG
>DASXOM010000210.1:0-6554 GCA_036494245.1 Gaiellaceae bacterium | reverse complement strand
CCGGTCTTCGCCGAGCCGCCGGCCGAGTCGCCCTCGACGATGTAGAGCTCGGCCAGCGAGGGGTCGCGGATGGAGCAGTCGGCGAGCTTGCCCGGCAGGGATGAGCCGTCGAGCGCTGACTTGCGCCGCGTCAGCTCACGTGCCTGCCGCGCCGCGAGCCGCGCGCGCATCGCCGCGATCGCCTTGTTGCAGATCGCGCGCGCATCCTGGGGATTCTCCTCGAGGAACCGCGACAGGGATGCGTTGACGGTCGTCTGGACGAGGCCTTCGATGCCCGGATTGCCGAGCTTCGTCTTCGTCTGCCCTTCGAACTGCGGGTTGCGCAGCTTGACCGAGACGACGGCGGCGAGCCCCTCGCGAACGTCCTCGCCATCGAGGCTCTCCTTCTCCTTCAGGAGCTTGAGCTCGGAGGCTTTCGCGTTCAGCGTCCGGGTCAGCGCGCTCCGGAAGCCGGAGAGGTGCGTGCCGCCCTCGACCGTGTTGATGTTGTTGGCGAAGGTGTAGACCGACTCCTGGTAGGAGGAGTTCCACTGCATCGCGACTTCGACACCGCCCTGATCGGTCTCGCCCTCGAAGTAGACGATGTGCTTGTGGATCGCGTCCTTGGCCTCGTTGATGTACGAGACGAAGTCGCGGATGCCGCCCTCGTAGTGGAACTCGACGGTCTTCCCGTCGGCGCGCTCGTCGACGAGCTTGATGTGCAGGCCCTTCGTCAGGAACGCGGTCTCGCGCAAGCGCTGCGTGATCGTCGCCGCGTCGACGTCGAGCTCCTCGAAGATCTCGGAATCGGGTAGGAAGGTGATCGTCGTCCCGGTCGCGTCGTCCTTGCCCATCTTCCCGACGACTTCCATCTCGCCGGTGGGGTCGCCGCGCTCGAACTCCTGCCGGTAGACCTCGCCGTCGCGGCGCACCTCGGCGATCAGGTGTTCGGAGAGAGCGTTGACGACCGAGACGCCCACGCCGTGCAGGCCGCCCGAGACCTTGTAGCCGTCGCCGCCGAACTTTCCGCCCGCGTGGAGCTTCGTGAGGACGACCGTCAGCGCCGGCAGCCCCTGGTCCTTCATCACGTCGACGGGAATACCCGATCCCCAGTCCTGGACCGTGACCGAGTTGTCCGGATGGAGCGTGACCTCGATCCTGTCGTTGCGCCCCTGGAGCGCCTCGTCGACGGAGTTGTCGACGACCTCGTAGATGAGATGGTGGAGGCCCCGGAGACCGGTCGAGCCGATGTACATACCCGGCCGCAACCGGACCGGCTCGAGTCCTTCGAGGACCGTGATGTCCCTAGCGGTGTAGTCTGTTTCAGTCATGAAAAAAGCCCTGCAAATTACGCATTTGCGGGCACAGAGAAGTGTATCAGACGGGCCGGTCGTTCGGGGCGCGAGCGAGCGCCGCTTTTATGGCTTTCGCAACAGACTCGCGCAGGTTTGGATCCACAATTCCGGCGGTTAGCTCGGCCGCCTCTCGCGCCTGCTCCGGCGAGGCCTCGACCACGCGTGACGAAGGAAGTTCGGCAGTCGTCTCCGGTAACGGTCCGGGCGTGAAGCGAAGCCTGGGGTGGCCGGGCAAACGCGCCGCGATCTCCGGCGCGCGCTGGGTCAGCTCGAAGCCCCAGATCGCGTCGCGCACGTGGACGACAAGCGTCCCGTCGGGCTGCGTTCGCGCCGGCCAGGCGTTGCGTGCGATCTCCTCGCCGACGGCGCTGGGCCAGGCCGTGACCGCGTCCCCGGCGCCGCTGTCGGCGCCGACGCGGCTCAGTTCCTCCCGGATCTGATCTCCGACGGGCTCCACTAGGCAGCAGCTTCCAGCACGCTGCCCGGCGTCACCTCGAGCAGCTGGTCGGGATCGGCCGGCAGCAGCGACGGATCGGTCGCGGTGACGAACGCCTGCCCCACGCTCCGCACGCGAGCGGCGAGGATCCTGCGGCGCTCGGGATCGAGCTCCGACAGAACGTCGTCGAGCAGGAGCAGAGGCGGCACTCCGGTCCGGTCGGCGATCGTCTCGGCCTCAGCGAGGAGCAGAGCGAGCAAGGCGAGCCGCTGCTCCCCCTGCGAGCCGAAACTCCGCAGATCCCGTTCACCGGCCGCGATCACGACGTCGTCGAGGTGCGGCCCGAGCGAGGTCACGCCGCGGTCGAGATCTCGCTCGAGCACAGCGGCCAACCCTTCGGGTGTCGGCGGCTCGCCGTCGTAGCGGAGCGACACCTCGCCGAGGCCGAACTCGTCCGCCCGAGCGCCGAAAGCCGGCTGGAGCAACGCGAGGGTCTCGGCGCGCGCCGCTACGAGCTCGGCCCCGAGCGCTGCTACGCGTTCACTCCACGGCTCGACGGCTTCACGACTCGATGCGCCGACCGCTACGCGTCGGAGCGCGGCGTTCCTCTGCGCGACGGCCGCGCCGTACTCTGCGGGCAACGCCGCCCGGGCCGGCGCGAAGCGACCGAGGACACGGTCGAAGTAGGCGCGGCGCGCAGCGGGAGGGCCTTTCACGACGCCGAGCCGGTCCGGCGTGAAGACGAGCGTCGACGCCAGCGTGCGCAGCTGCTCGGCCGCGCGCAGCGGCGCACCGTTCAAACGGGCCCTCTTGCCCTCACCGCGGCGCACCGTCACCTCGAGCTCCAAGCCGACCTCGCCTCGTCGGCCCGAGACCGCGGCCCGCGCTCCCTCGGCGCCGAACCTCACGACCTGCGAGTCGGTGCGCGTCCGCGGAGAGAACCCCTGGGTCGCGACGTGCACCGCTTCGAGCAGGTTCGTCTTACCCGCGCCGTTCGGACCCACCACGAGCACGAGCCCCGGCTGCAGAGCCAGGTCGAGCCGCTCGTAGGAGCGAAAGTCGCGGAGCGAGGCGGTCTCGACGATCAGCCCGGAAGGCGGATCGGCATGACGAGGTACGTGAAGTCGTCGGCCTCGTCGGTGAGGATTGCGGGGCGCAACGGGCTGATCAGCTTCATCTTCACGTCGTCGCCCTCGACCGACTCCAGACCCTCTTTCAGGAACTCGGCGTTGAAGCCGATCTCGAGCGGCTCGCCGCTGTAGGCGACCGGCATCGACTCCTGCGACTCGCCGACCTCGTGGGTGCGCGCGACGACCGTGACCTCGCCGTCGGCGAAGCGCAGCTGCAGCGGCGTTGCGCGCTGAATCATCACCGCAGCCCGCCGCACGACGTCGAGAAGCTCGGCACGCGAGATCGTCAGCTCGTGCTCGAACGCCTCGGGTAGAAGCTGCCGGTAGTTCGGGAACTGACCGTCGATCCGACGCGTCGTGAGCCAGACACCACCCGTCGAGAAGAGAACCTGGTTCTCCTGCACGCCGACCGCGATCTCGTCGCCGTCGCCCGGGATGCGCGAGAGCTCCTGGAGCGCGCGGCTGGGGACGATGGCCTCGAGCTCGGGGGCCGGCGCGCCGAGCTGCGTCTCCTTCACGGCAAGCCGGTACGAGTCCGTGGCCGCCATGACGAGCTTGTCGCCGGCGAACTGGACGAGGACGCCGGTGAGTACGGGACGCGCCTCGTCGCGTGAAGCCGCGCGCGCGACACGACCGATCGTCTCGAGCAGCGCCTCGCGATCGACCGAGAAGGTCTCCGTCTCCGCGAACTCCGGCAGCCGCGGGAAGTCCTCGGCGTTGTACGTGTGGAGCGTGTAACTCGCACTGCCGGAGCCGACGTGTACGACCGACTCGGCGGCGCGATACTCGATCGTGACCTCGTCTCCCGGGAGAAGCCGGGCGATGTCCACCAGCGTGCGCCCCGGAAGCACCACCGAGCCGTCTCCCTCCACGCGTGCCGGCACCGCGGCGCGCAGCGAAAGCTCCATGTCCGTTGCGGCCAGCCGGAGCTCGTCGCCCTGAGCCTCGAGCAGGATCCCCGACAAGATCTGAATAGCCGTCCGGCTCGAAACGGCGCGGCCCACGAGCGTGAGGCCCTGCACAAGCTCGTCCTTTGTGCACGTAATCCTCAACCCGGCACCGACTGCAATGTCACTCTCGATCATCTAAGGATCCTCGTAGAAGTAATAGGGAGTGTGGACGACGGGGAAGACGTGTCCGCGCCCGCTTCCATCCTGCGATTCGCGTGTGGAGCTTCATTGTGGACGATCCGGAGGGTCCCACAGGCGGCAAGCGTCAGCGGACCTGCTTCACACGTGCGGTGAGCTCCTGCACGAGGTTGTACACAGATCTGTCCTCACGGATGAGACGGGAGATCTTGGAGGTCGCGTGGATGACCGTGGTGTGGTCGCGGCCGCCGAACTCCTTGCCGATCTTGGGCAAGGACGAGTCGGTGAGCTCGCGGGAGAGGTACATCGCGACCTGGCGCGGATAGACGATGTTCTGCGAGCGCTTCTCTCCACAGAGCTCTTCGAGCGACAGGCTGAATCGCTCCGCGACGAGGTCCTGGATACGCTTGATCGAGACCTCCGCGGCCTCTCCCTGGGGGAAGACATCGCGCAAGACGTCCTGGGCGAGCTCGACCGTCATCGGCCGTCCGGTGAGCGACGAGAAGGCCACGACACGAGTCAGCGCCCCCTCGAGCTCCCGGATGTTCGTCGAGACACGGCCGGCGATGAAGGTGAGCACCTGCTCGTCATGGACGTGGATCCCGTCAACCTTCACCTTTTTGCGCAAGATCGCAATCCGTGTCTCGAGGTCCGGCGGCTGGATGTCGGTGATCAGCCCCCACTCGAACCGGCTGCGCAGCCGCTCCTCGAGCGTCGCGATGTCGCGCGGCGGCCGGTCGGATGAGAGCACGATCTGCGAGCCCGCCTCGTACAGCGAGTTGAAGGTGTGGAAGAACTCCTCCTGGAACCGCTCCTTGCCCTCGAAGAACTGGACGTCGTCGATGAGGAGGACGTCGTAGGCGCGGTAGCGATTCTTGAAGCCCTCGATCCGCTTGTCGCGCAAAGAGTTGATGAAGTCGTTGACGAAGGCCTCGCTCGTCACGTAGCGCACGGAGAGCGCGGAGGAGTGCTCGGCGACGTATTGGGCGATCGCCTGGAGGAGATGCGTCTTGCCGAGGCCCGTGCTGCCGTAGATGAAGAGCGGGTTGTACGCCTGCGCCGGTGCCTCCGCGACGGCCAGCGCGGCCGCGTGCGCGAAGCGATTCGACGAGCCGATCACGAAGGAGTCGAACGTGTACTTCATGTTGAAGCCGCCGCTTTCAGGCCGCCCATGAGCGCGTTGGACCACGGAAACGACGCCCTCCGACCCCGCGCGATCCTCCGTTGCGGAGTCCGCGCTCTCCCTCACCTGGAGCTCGAGCACGCGCTCGCCACCGAGGATGTCGCGCACGGCCGCGCCGATGAGGCCGAGGAAGTTGCTCTCGATCCAATCGCGCGTGAACTCGCTCGGAACGACGAGCACGAGGGTGTCATCGTCGAGCTCGAGACCGCGGACGTCGCCGAACCACTTGGCGTACGTCCCGTCGCTGAGGGCCTCTTTGAGCCGTCCGGAGATTTCCTCCCAGAGGTTCTCTGCAGACAGCTCGACTTGGTGCTCCACCGACGCCCTGATCCTCCCCGTCTCCGGCCCGGCGGCCAGCATAACAGTGGCTTTGACGAGGACAAAATCAGCCTGCTTGCAGGGAGTTCCTGAGCTCCATAATCCCTCCACAGCTGTGGATAGACGTGGGGGCAACCTGCTCCAGCCGCATCCCTTAGCCACCGGAGCCTGTGGACAAGACGGTGGACGACTCGCGGCTATACTGACCGCCGCGCCCCGCCGCCGGCGGGGATTTTTCTGGCAAAGACGAGCCCTTTCACAGTCTTGAAGCGCACCTACCAGCCCAACGTCCGCCGCCGCAAGCGCAAGCACGGCTTTCGCGCGCGCATGGCCACGAAGGCCGGCCGCGCGATCCTGAAGCGTCGCCGCGACAGGGGCCGGGCTCGCCTCTCGGCGTAGAGCCGTCAGCACTAAGCTGGTCACGTGAAGCGCGCCAACCGCCTGTCCCGCTCCCGGGACTTCGACGCGGTACATCGCCGCGGTCGCTCGGTCTCGTCCCGTTTTCTCGTCCTCTATTGGCTGCCGCAGGAAGAGCCGGCGGACCCGCGCATCGGTTTCGCCGTACCACGCGCGGCCGGCGGTGCCGTCGAGCGAAACCGGATCAAGCGGCGGCTGCGGGAGGTCTGGAACGAGCGGCTGGAGCGCGTGCCTGCCGGCAACGACTACGTGTTGATCGTCCGCCCGGGGCTCGTCGAGGCGGCCGAGGCGAACGGTTTCGCCTGGCTCGGCGAGCGCGTGGACGAGCTGCTCGAGCAGACCGGAGTGCTCGCAGCGTGAGTGCCGTGCGGCGCGCCCCCGCGATGCTCGGCGTCGGGCTCATCTGGCTGTATCGCCTGACGCTCGGCGCGCTGTTCCCGGCCACCTGCAAGTACCACCCCTCCTGCTCGGAGTATGCGATGCAGGCCGTGCGGCGCCATGGGCTCTTGCGCGGCAGCGTCCTCGCCGGCTGGCGCCTGCTCCGGTGCAACCCATGGAGCCGCGGAGGCTTCGACCCGGTCCGATGACGCTTTTCACGATCCCGATCATCAGCCAGCTCGAGACCGTGATGCAGCACGTTCTCAACTT
>DASXOM010000209.1:0-32734 GCA_036494245.1 Gaiellaceae bacterium | reverse complement strand
TCTCTCGGGCGAGCAGGAGACGAAGACGCGCAAGGCGCTCGAGTACTTCGCACGCGAGCGGGCGGAGGGGAAGCCCTGAGCAACGGCGTCGCCGGCATCGTCCCACGCTGGGAGTGGCGCACCTTCGGCGAGAGCTTCGGCTCCGCCGAGAACCTCCTCGGCCGGGGCGAGGCCGAGGTGGTGCAGGAGAGCGACGAGCTGTATCTCCTGTCGGAGGAGAGCGACGCCTCGGTCAAGGTCCGCGACGACCTGATGGACGTGAAGCTGCTCGAGGCGGTCGACGGCAACGGGCTCGAGCAGTGGCGCCCCGTGCTGAAGAGCCCGTTCCCGCTCGACGCGGCGGACGTCGCGCTGGTGCTGGATGCGCTCGGCGTTGCGGGCGCGGAGCTCGCGCGCGACGCCTACACCCTCGAGCAGCTGGTCACCGAGCTCGTGCGCCCGGATCCCGCCCTCACGGACGTCGCCGTGCACAAGCGGCGCGGCCACCACGAGTTCGCCGGTTGCCCGGCTGAGCTTTCGGACGTCACGGCAGCACATCGGTCGACGCGCACGATCGCCGTCGAGGCGGAGGATCCCGCGCTCTTGATCGCGGCAGTCCGCGAGCTGCAGCTCGCCGACCGGCCGAACGTCTGCCTCGCACGCGGGCTCAAGACGATGCTCGGGCTCGATCCCGTCCGCTTCGCGGTGATCGACGTCGGCACGAACTCCGTCAAGCTCCACGTCGCCGAGCGCCACGCCGGCGACGCCTGGCGCACGGTCCTCGACCGCGCCGAGGTGACCAGGCTCGGCCGGGGACTGCAGGAGACGGGCTCGCTGCAGCCGGAGCCGCTGCAGCGGACCGCCGACGCGATCGTCGGCATGGTCGAGGAGTCGCGTGCCGCCGGCGTCGCGGAGGTCGCCGCGGTCGCGACCGCGGGGATGC
Source organism: Gaiellaceae bacterium (assembly GCA_036494245.1). Taxonomy (GTDB): domain Bacteria; phylum Actinomycetota; class Thermoleophilia; order Gaiellales; family Gaiellaceae; genus Palsa-739. Next base: position 31,812 of record DASXOM010000209.1, on the reverse strand, counting down.
GCCAGGCCGAGAACTCCTCCGAGCTGATCGAGATGGTGCGCGAGCGCTGCGGTGTCGGCATCGAGGTGATCTCGGGCGAGGAGGAGGCCCGGCTCGCTTACCGCGCCGCGACGTCCGAGCTCGACGTCGCCCGAGGGACGCTCGTCGTCTTCGACACCGGCGGCGGCAGCACCGAGTTCACGTTCGGCGAGGGCGAACGGGTCGAGGAGCGCTTCAGCCTCGACGTCGGCGCCGCACCGTACACCGACCGCTTCGGCCTCGACGGTGTCGTCTCCGACGAGGCGCTGGCGGAGGCGCTCGAGGCGATCGCGGCCGATCTCGCGCAACTCGACGGGCGGCAGCGGCCGACCGCGCTCGTCGGCATGGGCGGCGCGCTCACGAACCTCGCTGCGGTTCGACACGGCCTCGCCGAATACGACGCCGACGTCGTCCAGGGAACCGTGCTCGACCGGGCCGAGGTCGACCGCCAGATCGACCTCTACCGGACGCGTAATGCCGACCAGCGCCGCGAGATCGTCGGCCTGCAGCCGGCGCGAGCGGAAGTGATCCTCGGCGGGGCCTCCATCGTGCGGACCGTGCTCGACAAGCTCGACTGCGACGAGCTCACGGTGAGCGACCGCGGCCTGCGGCACCGCCTCATCGTCGAGCGCTTCGGCAGCTAGGACGGCGCGGGCTGTCCGCCGTCCTTGTGGGCCGAACGCCTCCGCAACCACCAGACGATGCCCCCCACCAGGACCGCGGCGGCGAGGATCCCGAACGCGATCCAGCCCCACGGCGTCTCCTCCTCCGGCTCCTGTGAAGATGCCGCCGCCGCGCCGGCCGCCACCACGGCGGCGGTGTTCGCGGCCGTCGTGGTGATCGTGGCGGCCGGGAGAGTCTCGGTGGTTGCAGGCAACGTCTCGGTCTTCACCGGCAGCGTCTCGGTCTTGGTGACGGTGACGACCCTGGCCGGCAACGTCTCGGTCGCCGCAGGGAGCGTCTCCGTGACCGTGGTCGGCGGGACAGCCGGCGCCTCGGTCGTCGTCTCGAGTGTCAGCGTCACCTCTGTCTCGCCCTCGATCGACGACGTCGTCGTTGCCGAGGTCGGGCGGGTGACGCCCGGGATCGTCGACGTGCGGAGCGTTGAGAGTGCCCCGCCACCACTCCCGCATCCGGCAGTCGCGAGCGCTACGGCGAGACCGAGCAACGCTGCCACGGCATAGCCGGCGCCCGCGAGAAATCGCTTCTCCGTCACTTCCGCGAGCGTCTCTGCCCGGCGTCGGCCGGACATCGTCCTCCGGGGGTGATGCTGCCGGGGACGGCCGAACGGACGATTCGCCCACCCAGAAGGAGGCAACGATGGCGACGACGGCAGCACTGGCCCCTGCCCAGCCCGAGGACAAGCTGTGGTTCTCGCTCGCGAGCGACGTCGTCGCCCAGGAGCTCGGCACCGACGAGCACTCCGGGCTCGCCCCGGCCGAAGCCGCCACGCGGCTCGGGACGTACGGCCCGAACGCCTTCGTCGCCGCGGAGACCGAGCCGCGCTGGCACGCGTTCGTGCGCCAGTACCGCGACCCGATGCAAATCGTCCTGCTCGTCGCCGGCATTGGCAGCATCTGGCCGCTGAAGGAGCTCGGCACCGGCCTCGTCCTGCTCTTCCTCACGCTGTTCAACGCCGTCCTCGGCCTCAACCAGGAGGGGAAGGCGGCCGCCGCCGTTGCCGCGCTGCAGAAGATGATGATCGTCAAGGCGAAGGTGCGCCGCGGCGGCCGGCTGATCGAGGTGCCGGCCGAGCAGCTCGTCCCGGGCGACGTCGTCGCGATCGAGGCGGGCGACGTCGTGCCCGCCGACGGGCGGCTGCTGAGGGCGGCGACGCTCGAGGTCGCAGAGTCGGCGCTGACCGGCGAGAGCATGCCCGTCGCTAAGAGCGCCGAGACGGTCACGCAGACCGACGCCCCGCTCGGCGACCGGACCGACATGGTCTACATGAACACGAACGTGACCCGGGGCGCCGGCGAACTGATCGTGACCACGACCGGGATGTCGACCGAGGTCGGCCACATCTCGCACATGCTGTCCCAGGAAACCGAGTCGGCCTCGCCGCTGACGAGGCAGCTGAACAAGCTGACGAGCCAGATCCTCGTCATCTCCGGCACCGCCCTCGTCATCTCGATCGCGATCAACGCGTCGCGGCCGGAGAACACGTTCAAAGAGGTCTTCCTCGCGGCCATCGCGTTCGCCATCGCCGCCATCCCGACCGGGCTGCCTGCGGTCGTGACGGCGATCCTCTCGATGGGGACGCAGACCCTCGCGAAGGCGAACGCGATCATGAAGCGGTTGCGCTCGACGGAGACGCTCGGCTCGACGTCGGCCATCAACTCGGACAAGACCGGGACGCTGACCCTCAACCAGATGACCGCGGTGGAGCTGACGATCCCCGGCCGCCGCTACACGATCGACGGCACCGGCTATTCCACGGAGGGCCGCATCATGAAGGTCGCGGGACAGCCGGACGTCGAGCTCGAGCCGTTCATGCAGCCGCTGGTGCTCGCCTGTGACGCGGTCGTGCACGACGGGCAGCTGATCGGGGACCCGACCGAGGGCGCCCTCGTCGTGCTCGGCGAGAAGGGCGGGCTCGCGGCCGACGCGACCCGGGAGACCTATCCTCGGCTCGCGGAGCTGCCGTTCGACACCGCGTACAAGCTGATGGCGACGTTCCACGGCATGAAGGACGAGTCCGGCCGGGACGTCGTCCGCTGCTTCGTCAAGGGCGCGCCCGACCAGGTGCTCGCCCGCGCGACGCACACGCTCGCGCCCGACGACCTCCACCTGATCGACGCCGACGCCGGGTTCAAGGAGCGCTACGAGGCCGAGAACGAGCGACTCGGCGAGCAGGGCCTCCGCGTCCTGGCCACCGGACGGAAGGACTTCGACCCTGCGTCCTTTGACCCGAACGCCGACCTCCTCTCTTTGCTGGACGGGCTGACGGCGCTGGCGCTCGTGGGCATCGTCGACCCGCCGCGCCCGACCGCGAAGGACGCGATCGCGATCGCGCATTCAGCAGGGATCCAGGTGCGCATGATCACCGGCGACCACGCGGTCACCGCCGCTGCTATCGCCAAGAACCTCGGCATCACCGGCCGCGCCATCACCGGCGCGGAGTTCGCGGCGATGAGCGACGACGAGCTGCTCGCGCAGATCGACGAGATTGGCGTCATCGCGCGCGTCACACCGGAGGACAAGGTGCGGCTCGTCGACATGCTCAAGCGGAAGGGTCGGATCGTCGCGATGACCGGCGACGGCGTGAACGACGCGCCTGCGCTGAAGCGCGCCGACATCGGCATCGCGATGGGGATCACCGGCACCGAGGTCTCGAAGGAGGCCGCGGCCATGATCCTCACCGACGACAACTTCGCCACGATCGTCCGCGCCGTCGAGCTCGGACGCGGTCTCTACGACAACCTGACGAAGTACATCCGCTTCCAGATGGGCGTGCTCTTCGGCCTCGTCTTCACCTTCCTCGGCGCCGCCATCGGCAACGTCGTCGGCGGCGTTGCCTTCGTTCCGCTCCAGACGCTGTGGCTGAACTTCACGACGCAGGTCTTCCAGGCGGTCGGTCTCGGCTACGGCGAGCCGGCCGAGGGGTTGATGCAGCGGAAGCCGCGCGATCCCGAGGCGCAGATCCTGCCCCGCTCGAAACTGCTCTGGCTGGCCCTCGTCGGCGCCGTCATGGGCGCCGCTACGCTCGGTGTCCTCGCCTGGGCGGACGACCACTACACGCGGGACGTCGCGCGCACCATGGGGATGACCTCCTTCTCGATCGCGAACCTCTTCTATTCGTTCTGCGAGCGCGACGAGCGGATGTCGGTCTTCAGCCTCGACGTCCTGCGCGACCGGAAGTTCCTCATGTTCTCGGGAGCCTCGGTGCTCGCAATCATCCTCGCGCCGCAGCTGAACCTGCTCAATCGGATCCTCCAGACCACGCCGCTCACGCTGCATCAGTGGTTGATCTGCATCGTCGCGGCTCTGGCAACGGTGGCGCTGACCGAGATCCGGAAATTCATGCTCCGGCGCAGGGAGGCGGCGGCACTCGCAACCGCCTAGGCCTCGACCGAGCGGCGCGCCGCTGCGTGGAGCGCGAGACTTAGCGTCCAGCCCACGATGAACACCCCGCGGAGAACGGCCCACGAAGGGAAGATCAGGACCCGCTCGAGCGGCGGCGCCGACCGGTAGCCCTCCGCGAGCCAGACGACAACGCGTCCCACCAACTTCGTCGGCGCGTAGACGACACGGAACGGAAGATATGCCAGGGCCGCAGCCATGGGAGGACGGAACTAGCCTCACCCGGATTTCCCTCTTCAAACCGGTAGGGGTAACTTCTTCACCCGGATGGGACGATGTCGGTCGCAGGCCCCGGTAGCACGCTGGCAGACGTGGTAGCCAAGGCGGCGACACCCAAACCGTTGAGCCGCAAGCGCCGGCTCGTCATCTGGGCGCTCGTCGTCCTCGGAACGGTCCTCGCGCTCGTCTCGATCCTGACGACCTGGGTGAACCGGCAGATGCTCGACAACACGGCCTGGAACAAGGCGACGACTCAGGTCATCCAGGACCCCCAGGTGCAGTCGGCCCTCGGCGGATTCATGGTCAACCAGCTGTATGAGAACATCGACGTCGCCCAGGCACTGCAGCAGAACCTCCCTCCGAATCTCAAGCCTCTCGCCCCGCAACTCGCCGGCGCGCTTCAGGGGCCCGCCGAGCGGGCCGTGACGCTTCTCCTGCAACGGCCACGCGTCCAGGACACGTTCGTCCGCGCCAGCGGAGTCGCCCACGAGAAGCTCGTCAACGTCCTCGAAGACAAGACGGGTCACGGCATCTCGACCGGCAACGGCGTCGTCACGCTCAACGCGCACGAATTGGTCGTCGAGGTCGGCACGCAACTCGGGCTCTCGTCCGACGTTCTCGCACGGCTGCCAAATAAGGCCGGGACGATCACGCTGATGACGTCCGACCAGCTCTCGGCGGCGCAGACCGGTGTCCGGGCGGTGCACGTGTTGAGCATCTGGCTGCTCGTAGGGGTGCTCGTGCTCTACGGGCTTGCGATCTACCTCGCGCGCGGCGCCAGGCGGGCAACGCTCCGCAACGCCGGGCTCGGCCTCGCACTGGTGGGGCTCGTGACCCTCGTGATCCGGCACCTGCTCGGCAACTACCTCGTGGACTCGCTCGCCTCCCCCGGGTATCAGCCCGCGACGCACCGGATGTACCTGATCGGCACGTCGATCCTCGGCCAGATCGGTGCGGCCGCAGTCCTCTACGGCGCGGTCACAGCACTCGGAGCGATCTTCGCCGGACCGTCGCACCCCGCAGTCTGGCTCCGCCAGAGGCTCGCCCCCACCCTGAACGACCACCAGGGAATCGTCTGGGGCGCCGTCGGCTTCGTCTACGTGCTCGCAATCCTGTGGGGCGGGACGCACGCCCTGCGCGAGTGGTGGGGCATCCTGCTCCTGGGCGGGCTGGTGGCACTCGGTGTTGTCGCCCTGCGGCGGCAGTCGTTGCAGGAGTTCCCGACCGGCGCGGCGCTGGCGCCGGCCGCGGCTACCGCCTCTGCCGGCGAGGCCCCTGCCGCCGGCGACCGCGCAGCACAACTGGCGCGGCTGGAAGAGCTGCACGCCTCGGGCGCGATCAGCGACGACGAGTTCGAGCGCGCGAAGAAGATCGCGCTCAACTAGGAAGGAGCCGGCATGCAGGAGCCGCTTCTCGTCGGTACGGCCGCGGACGAGTCCGAGGAGGGCGGCGACCCCCTGTGGTGGGTACCGCTCGTGACCGGGTCGCTGTGGGTGCTCTTCGCTCTGGTCGTCTTCCGCTTCGACTACACGTCGGTGTCGGCGATTTCGATCCTGCTCGGGACCGTCCTGCTCGCCGCGGCGCTGGTCGAGGCGATCCGGGCCGCCGGCGCTCACGGCTGGTGGCGGGTGACGCACGTCGGCCTGACGATCGCGTTCGTTGTGATCGGGGTACTCGCCTTCGTGCACCCGCAGAACACATTCAGGGCGTTGGCCGCGATCTTTGCCTTCTACCTCTTCCTGCGCGGAATCGTCGACGTCGTCGCTGCCCTCTACGCCCGCCCCGCCGAGCTCTGGTGGGTCGGGCTCGTCTCGGGCGTGGTGCTGATCCTGCTGGCGTTCTGGGCGGCCGGCGACTTCGGGAACAAGGCGTTCCTGCTCGTGGTCTGGATCGGCGCGGCGGCACTCGCGCAAGGCGTCCTCCAGATCGTGACGGCATTCCGGGTGCGCCACGAGCCGCCGCCGATCTCCGACTAGATGCCGAGCCGCTTCCTCTTCTCGGCGGCGAATTCTTCCTCGGTCAGGATTCCCTGTTCGCGGAGCTCGTCCAGCTCCTTCACTCGCTCGACCGGCTCCGGCGGCGGCGGCGCGACGCCTTCGGCCTCGTGCGCCTCTTGCCGGCCTGTGCTCGCGCGCCTCGCAACGCTCGCCCGGCGGCGCCTGATCCTGCGCGCTCTAAACAATTTCGCTCTTTCCCACTCCTGTGATCAGCTTAAGGTCCGTGGCCTAACAACGAAAGGAGCCGCTGGTGCTCGGCGCTTACACGTTCTGGGATGTGATCTGGACGATGATCGTCTTCTTCGCCTGGATCATGTTCATCACCTGGGTGATCATGTTGCTGATCGACAACTTCCGGCGGAAGGACCATGGCGGCGGGGAAAAGGCCGGTTGGGCCCTGTTCATCATCTTCTTCCCCATCGTCGGTGCGGTCGTGTACACGATCGCGCGGCCGAACGACGCCGGCGATTACGGCTACGAGCCTGGGGTCACGTACGCATCCAGCACGCCCACCTCGACGGCCGCCGAGCTGACTCGGCTGAACGAGCTCCGCACCGAAGGAGCAATCAGCGACGCGGAGTTCGAGGATCTCAAGGCGCGGACGATCGCGGCCTCGTAAGCCGCAGGTGTAGGGACGCCCCGGGCCGCGGGGCGTCCCTCAGGCTCACACCGGGGTAGGCGTGCCTACGTACGCGCGACGGGCCTGCCCCCTTTGCCTGCCGCAAAGGCGCCTGCAGGCTTGATGTGTGTCCGTCTCGGAACCACTGGCCCGCGCTGACGCCGCGACGTCGTCTAGCCCTCTCGTCGCGCCCGCGACCGGGAAGGCGGTCGTTCGGACCGCTCTCCTCAACCGGCTCTGCGGAACCGAGGACGGCACGATCGTCACGATCGTCGCGCCGGCAGGGTTCGGCAAGACGACACTGCTGGCCCAATGGGCCGAGCGCGACCGGCGTCCTGTTCTGTGGATCGATCTCGAGCCAGAGGACGACGATCCCGAGATCCTCGAATCGCGACTCGCTGAAGTCGCACGCGAGCCCCGCGTTCTCACGCTGGTCGACGACGTGCACGTCCTCCGCTCGCCGGCAGCGCTCGCCGCCCTCGAGCAGTTGCTCGGTCAGACCGCGCACGGGACGAGCGTCGCACTCGCGGCGCGCCGCCCGCCGGCGCTGTCCCTTGCCCGCCTGCGGGCGGAGGGCCGCCTGCTCGAGATCGGGGTGGACGAGCTCACGCTGAAGGACCGCGAAGCAGAGACCTTGCTGCGGCGGGCCGGGGTACTGCTTCCGCGCCAGGAGACGGCCGCCCTCGCAGAGCGGCTCGAAGGCTGGCCGGCCGCTCTCTTCCTCGCCGCGCTGTCGCTACGGAGCGGCGCCCAGGCCTCGACCGTGAGCGGCGACGACCGATTTCTCGCCGACTACCTCGACACGGAGCACCTTGCGGTCCTGTCGTCTGCGCAGCGGAAGTTCGCGCTGCAGACGTCCGTCCTCGCAGAGCTGACGTCGGAGGACTGCGACTCGCTCCTCGCTCGGTCCGACTCGGCACAGATTCTCGAGACCCTGGAACGCGCCGGGGTGGCCGTCCCCCTCGACCACCGCCGGCGCCGTTACCGCTACCCACGGATCGTCCGCGACCTCCTCTCGAGGGAGCTCGAGCGATCCGAGCCGGAACAGGCGCGCGCACTGCACCGTGCCGCGGCGGCCCGGGCCCTCGAGATCGGGGCAGTCGAGGAGGCGCTCGAGCATGCGGCAGCGGCGGGTGACGTCAGCAGCGTCGCCGACCTCGCCGACCGCGTCGCCGTATCGGCTTGTGGACGCGGCAGGCTGGAAGCGCTCGAACGCTGGCTCGCCCTCGTGCCCGAGGACGAGGTGGAGAACCATCCCGACCTCTGCATCGCCGCGTCCTGGCTGCACGGCCTGCGTGGGCGAGCCGGCAACGCGCAGCATTGGACCGATACCGCGCTGCGCGGGCTCAGCGACGGCGATCCTCGCCTCTGCCTCTTGCGGGGGCTGCGGTGCCGGGACGGCGCCGACCAGATGCTCGACGACACCAACGCCGCGTACGAGGCGCTTCCCCCCGGGGACCCCTGGCGTCCGGCCGCCGTGCTCGGACGCGCCTCCGCCCTGCTCCTCGCCGGCGACACCGCACGCGCGGAGAGCGAGCTCGTGCTGGCGATCGAGCTCGCCACGGCGGCCGGGGCAACCGAGCTGACAACGCTCGGTCTCTGTCTCCGCTCGCTGGTCGCCGTCGAGGAGAACCAGCGGGCCGACGCGGAGGCCTTCGCCGACGAGGCGGCCTCGATCTCGACGGTCGAGCCTGCCCCGTCGCTCGTCGCCCTCCTGCTCGAGGCGGTCGGAGCGCGGAACGCAGCCCGGCGGGGGGACATCGCCGAGGCAACCGCAGCCCTGGAGCGCGCCGACGAGCTCCTTCTCTTCGCAACTCCGGCCGTTCCGTGGCTCGCCGCCTACGCTCTGCTCGAGCTCGCGCGCGTCCGGCTCGCGCTCGCGGACGCGGACGGAGCTCGCGCCCTCTTGAGGCGCGTCGCCGACATCTTCCGCGTTCGCCCACGGCTCGGTGTGCTCGTCCAGCGCAATGCCGAGCTCGACGGGCGGACGCACGCGCTGGCGGAGCCGCAGGGACGTTGGGCGTCCAGTCTGACGCCGGCGGAGCAGCGCCTCCTGCCGCTGCTCGCCACGCACCTCTCGTTCCGCGAGATCGGCGAGCGTCTGTACGTCTCGCGCAACACCGTCAAGACGCAGGCGATCGCCGTCTACCGCAAGTTCGGGGTCACGAGTCGCAGCGCGGCGATCGACCGGGCAGTCGCCCTCGGGCTGATCGACGAAGCCGCAACGGTGCCTCAGGAAGGGCTTCGGTGCGCGACCTGAGCGGCGCCGGAGCGAACCCACGGGAGACGACGCCACTGGAGTTCGGCCGGCCGGTCAGATGCACCGACGGGCCGGTCGGTTCGCTCTCCGACCTCGTGCTCGACCCGGCCGAGCGCCGCGTCAGCCACCTCGTCGTCGAGGCCCCGAACGGCGCCGCGCGTCTCGTGCCGGCGGACCTCCTCATCACGGGCCAGGGGTCCGATGGCGACGTCGTCCTGTCCTGCAGCATCGCGGACGTCCTGGACCGGGGCACGATTCGCTCGTTCTCTTACGTCGGCCCCGGGACGTTCCCCCAGAACGACGACAGCAGCGACATCGGCGTCGAGGACATGCAGGTCCTGCCGAGCTTCGGGGGAACCGACTTCGGCGAGTTCGGTGCCGATCTGTGGGGGGACTACACGGTCACCTACGACCGCATCCCGCCCGGCGCCGCGGAGCTCCGCCGCGGCAGCGTCGCCGTATCCGCAGGCGGGGCCGAGATCGGCACGATCGACGGCTTCGTGGTCACCGGTCTCCGGCTGACGGAAGTCCTGCTGCAACCAGGGGCGACCCACATCCCGATCGATTCCGTGACCGCGATCGAGACGGATCACATCACCGTGGCGCTCACCTAGAGGCGGCGGATTGCTTGCGCGCCGGCCGGCGCACGTCCCGCGAGCCACCCCTCTTCACCGGGCCTATCGTCCTGCGCCGGACGCGGAAGACCGCCGCGGACCTGATCGGCGCCATTTGGCTCGTCCTCGAGGTCGCCCGGCTCGTGCGCGCCCGCCTCGAGACTCCCCATGCCCGCAACTGACGCGACAGCCGGAACGCTGACGTGGCTCGGGCACAGCTGCGCCGCGATCCGGCTCGACGGGCTCGTGATCGTCACCGACCCGGTGCTCCGCAGCCGGGTCGTCCACCTCCGCCGCAAGGAACCGGTCGCGCGGGGAGCCGTCGACGGGGTCGGCGTGGTCCTCGTCTCGCACACGCACTACGACCACCTCGACCTTCCCTCCCTCGACCGGCTCGACCCGGAGGCCCAGGTGCTCGTCCCGGCCGGTGCAGGAGGTCTCCTGCGGCGCCGCGGCTTCAGCTTCGTCCGCGAGGTGGTGGCCGGCGACGAGGTGGACGTCGGTGCAGTGCGAGTGCGGGTGACCCACGCCGAGCACGCCTCCGGGTTCCGCGTGGGCACCGGGAGGACGCAGCCCGTCGGCTACGTGATCGCCGGCACGCGCACGGTCTATTTCGCCGGCGACACCGACGTCTTCCCCGGGATGGGTGCGCTGGGGCGGATCGACGTCGCTCTCCTGCCCGTCGCGGGCTGGGGCCCGCGCCTACCGGCCGGCCATCTCGATCCCGCGCGGGCGGTTGAGGCACTCGATCTGATCGAGCCGCATCTCGCGATCCCGATCCATTGGGGAACGTATGCGCCGTGGCGGCCGCCGCTGGGTGACGACACACCGGCCAGGACCTTCGCCGAGCTCGCCGCGACGGTCGTCCCTGCGGTGGACGTCCGCGTGCTGCGGCCCGGTCAGGCGTGCCCGCTCGACTACCGCCCTACGCAGGATGGGGTCAACTCGCTGGGCGCCACGAGGCCGACCGGGACCCCGTAGGCCTCGAGCGCCACCAGGATCTCGTCCAGGTACGCGCGCCGGCGAAGCCCGCTCCGTCCGACCGCCGGCGTCGGAAGATAGAGCTCGATCGGATACGCGTGCGAGGCCCGCCAGCCTGACGGCCCCTCGACGACGTCGCCCCAGAGCGCGACCCGCCCGATCACCCGGTCGTCACGACAGAGCAACGGCGGCGTCTCGAGGTACGAGCGGGCAGCGGCAACCGACTGAACCCCGTAAATGCCGCAGCAGCAGTCGAGCTCGGGAGCCGCGTGATCGTTCGGCTTCTTACGCCACGGCGCCGAGCGCGACCGGTGGGCGCCGGTGCACGAAGCCACGAGCGGCACGACGGGCTCCCAGACCGAGCCCGCGAAGAGGCTCTGCAGGACGATCCGGCCCTGGCGCATGGAGACGCGCCACACACGCCAGGCTTCGACCGGCTCGACGAAGTCCGGGATCGGGCCCGTGTCCAGCTCGGCGAGCGCGAGAGACATCACTGTCAGGTCGCCGCCTTCTCCGTGACGAGCCGCACAAGGAAATGTGACCAGCTGGAGTCGCCGCCGGCCAGGGAGCGCGCACCTCCGTCCGAGGCTGGCAGGCCTACACCGACGCCAACGCCGCCCCGGCCTCTTGCCAGAGCGCGGCGAGCCGGCGCGGCGACAACTCGCACTTGTCGAGGATCGCGGCCGCTCCGCACTCCTCGACGCTGTCGGGCAGCTCCGGCCGACGCAGCGCCGAGACGAGGACGACGACGGAACGCGCGCCGCCGGCTCGGATCAACCTGCTGGTCTCCGGGCCGCTCAGGCCCGGCATCCGCACATCGAGCAGCACGAGCTCCGGGTCGAGGCGGGACACCGCGTCGAGCGCCTCTTCGCCCGACGCGACCGACCCGACGAGCTCGAAGCCCGGCGTGTGGACGACCACCTTTCCGATCGCAGCCCTCGCGTCCGCGCTGTCGTCTACAACGAGCACGCCGACTCGGTCGTGGGCCGCAATCACGGGAGCCGCAGATGTCGCTTCACGGTCGATCCCGATGCTTTCCCGATCCGCCGCTGGATACACCGGGTGCACACACCACAATCGTGGCGGTCCGGTGTCAGAGCTCGGGCCCGACCTCCGCTCCCGACTCCAGGTCCGAGTCGGCCAGGAACAGCAGAGCGGCGCGGACACGCCGGCTCGTGGTCTTGTCGTCGGTGAGGTCGAGCTTGGCGAAGAGCGAGTTGATGTTCTTCTCGACGGCGCGCTTCGTGAGGAACAGGGAGTCGGCGATCGCGGCGTTGGACGCCCCCGTCGCGACGCCGGCGAGCACCTCTCGCTCGCGCGCCGAGAGCCGTGCGAGCAGGGAGTTCCTCACGCGCATCCTTGCCTCGACGAGCACGTCCACGACCTTGGGATCGACGACCGAGCCGCCGGCCGCAACCTCTCGGATCGCCTCCATCAGCTGGATGCGGTGTCCGACGTGCTCCTTCAGCAGGTAGGCGCGTCCGGCCGATCCGTGCTCGAAGAGCTTGAGGGCATAGTGCGGGCTGACGTACTGGCTGATCACGACGACGCCGATCTCGGGCTGGCTCTCGCGCAGGGTCGCGGCGGCCTGGATGCCCTCGTCGCCGTTGGTCGGGGGCATCCGGATGTCCGTGATCACGACATTCGGCCGGTGCAGCTCGACGGCACGCAGAAGCGAGCCGAGGTCGGGGCAGTACTCGAGAACCTCGACTTCTTCCCCCTCCCGCTCGAGCGCGCTACGGATCCCCTCACGGATGAGGTATGCGTCCTCGGCGACGACGAGACGGTAGACCGCCGTGCGTGGCTGCTCAGACGTTGACGCCATCACCGATCCAATCGCTCGCCTCGACGGTGACCGCGCCCGCGACCGTCGTGCCCTCTCCTGGCGTCGACCTCACGGCGAGCGTCCCGCCCACCGCCCCGATCCGGTCGGTCATGTTCGTCAGCCCCGCCCCCTTTGCCGGCGGACGGCGCGGGAGGAAGCCGACGCCGTCGTCGCTCACCGAGAAACGTACCGCCTTCCGGTCCCGCCAGAGACGCAGCGAGGCGCCGGCTCCGTCGCCGCCGTGCTTGGCGACGTTCTGCAGCGCCTCGAGGCAGCAGTAGTAGATCGCCGTCTCGCGGTCCTCGGACAGTCGCCCGACGTCTTCGAGGTCGACCGTGAGCGGCACGGTCGACCGGCGCGCGATCTCGCGGAGCGCGGCATCGAGGCCGTCGTCGGCGAGCAGCGGCGGGTAGATGCCGTGCGCCGCCGAGCGGAGCTCGTCGAGCGCATCGTCGAGGTTGGCCGCAAGCTCGGCGAGACGGCCGTCGAGCGCGCCGGCGTCGACGACGTCGCGGGCGAGCTCGAGCTCGATCCGGAGCGCGACGAGCTTCTGCTGCACACCGTCGTGGAGATCCCGCTCGATCTTCCGCCGTTCCGCCGAGGCGGCCCCCACGAGCCGCCGCTGGGACGCGCGCAGCGCGTCCACCGAGTCGACCAGATCGTGCTCCAGCCGGCGATTCTCGAGCGCCAGCAGCGCGGCGGCTCCGACGGCCTCCAGAAGCTCCGGATCCTCGCTCAGCGCGTCGTCATGCACGATGGCCAGAGCCTTGGCGTCACCGTGCCCGAACCCGCGCCAGGTGATCCTCGCGAACGCCGGATCGAGGGCGACCGGCGTCCCGTGCCGATCGACGAACTGCTCGCTGCGCGGCAGCCAGAAGACCAGCCTGGCCTGCGGATCGTCGAGCACGCGCCGTACGAGCTGCTCGACCGCCGCGATGGGAGGCCGGCCGACGAGCTTGCGAGCCATGAACGTGAGCGCCTCTCCTGCGTAGGCCCGGGCAAAGAGCAAGCCTGCGATGAACCCCAGCGGGACGAGGATGCGCGTGCCGGAGAAGATCGCGCGGGCGGTGTCGGTCGGCGCAGCTCCGGCGAGATCGAATAGCGCGGCGCTGAGGGCGAAGACGACGACGAAGGGGACAGCCGAGACGAGGACGGGAAGGAGCAGGCGGCGCCGTGCGTGGCTCGCCCACAAGAAGCGAGCCGCGAGGTAGAGCAGCAGCCCCACCCCCCAGGTCAGCTGCAGCACACCCTCGACGCGGCGGAAGACCTCGGTGGCATCCGGCGAGTCGACCGCGAGCACAGGATTGGCGGGGCACGCGCCGACGCAAGTCCGGACACCGGTGAGCCCGACCACTCTGGGGGACACGAGCAGCAGCGGCACCTCGCCGACGAGGAAGGTGGCGACGCCGATCCCCATGACGACCCAGCCCGCTCGGCCGAGACGTGCGCCTGGGAACGCCAACAGCAGCCAGGTCGCGCCGAGCCCGGCAGCCCAGACGCCGAGCGTGCCGATCAGATACAAGGTCGAGCTCGGCGAGCCGGAGAGGCTGGACACGAAGACCAGCGCGCCTTCGGCGAGCAAGAGGTTCCCGAAGAGGCTCGACGGACGGCCGCGTCGCCAGACCAACCCCCCGAGCGCGAGGGTGACGATGTTCGCGACCAGGACGGCGGCGAACAGGCTCGGTTCGCTGACGACACCACCGGTGGCGACGATCGCCGCGGCAGCGGTCGCGCACGCAAAGGCGGCGGCAATGACAGCGAGATCGGAGCCCCGCAGCGGGGTCCCGAACGCGGAATCGCGCAGCTCGACGTCCAGCTCTAGCTGCTCGAAACCGACCCCTCGGCTGACGGCGGCGCGCTTAACGGGGATAGCGACCCCTCCCCTCTCGGTGATTTCAGGTTGGCACAGAAGTGCGCGCCAAGCAAGCAAGCGTCTCGACGCCTCGAACAGATTCAAGCAGGAAAGCAGCGTCCGAGCACCTGAGCTCGCCCATCGCAGAGGACGTCCGAGGCGTAGGAGATCCTGGCCCGATGGAGCGTCTCGTCCGCTTCCCCGTCAAGACGATCCTCACCGTGCTCGGCTTGATCGTGGCCGTCTGGGCGCTGCTGCACGTCATCGTCGTTGCGCGCTCGGTGATCGTCTACGTCCTGATCGCGATCTTCCTCACGCTCGCGATCAACCCCCTCGTCGCGTGGCTCATGCGACGAGGCATCCGTTCGCGGGGCGTCGCCTCAGGAGTGGCCTGCCTGATCGTGCTCGCAGGCATCGCGGCGATCGGCTTCGCGTTCATCCCGACTCTCGTCGACAACGTGAACAACTTCGCCAATGCGGCTCCGGGGTATGTCCACGACCTGACCAACGGCAAGGGACGGCTCGGCTTCCTCGAGACGAAGTACCACGTGGTGGAGAGGCTCGAGCACTACGTCAAGCACGGCGGAGCGAAGAAGCTGCTCGGGTTCTCCGGCGTCGCCATCTCGGTGACGAAGGGCGTGCTCAGCTTCATCGTCGGCGCCGTCACGGTCGCCTTTCTCACCTTCTTCATGCTCCTCGAGGGACCGGCATGGATGGAGCGCTTCTACGGCCTCCTGTCGCCGGAGTCGCAGCCACGGTGGCGCGCGGTCGGCCACGGCATCTACCGGCAAGTCGGCGGCTACGTGACGGGGAACCTCGCGATCAGCCTGATCGCGGGCTCGCTTGCGACGTTCGTGCTGCTCTTGCTGGGCGTCCCCTTCGCGGTTGCGCTCGGGCTCCTCGTGGGCCTGCTCGACCTGATACCGCTGGTCGGCGCGACTATCGCCGCCGTGATCGTGGTCGGGGTCGGTTTCCTGCACTCGGTCCTGGCGGGCATCGTGCTCATCGTCTTCTTCGTCGTCTACCAACAGGTCGAGAACCACATCCTGCAGCCGCTCGTGTACCACCGAACCGTCGCCCTCTCCCCCCTCGCGATCCTCGTCTCGATCCTCATCGGGGCCGAGCTCGCGGGAGTCCTCGGCGCACTCGCAGCGATCCCGGTCGCCGGCGCGATCCAGGTCGTGATCCTCGAGTTTCTGCGGGCCAGACGCGAGCAGGCCATCGAGATTCCCGCGACGTCCGACCCGCCACCGGCGCCGAGTGCGCCTGGCTAGAGAGAGCGCCACTCCGCCTGCAGCGCGTCCGAGCCACGGCAGCCGCAATGATGAGCCACGGCAGCCGCAATGAGAGGAGGAAGGAAATGGAGTCGCTGAAGGCCGAGGTGACGTGATGTCCTTCGTCTCGCGCGGGTTCCACGGCCGTCGCCGAGAGGACGCCGACTCGGCGCGCGTCCCGCCGGGCCAGTACGTGACGCCCGACTTCCCCGTTCTCTCCGCGGGGCCGACACCGCACACGCCGCTCGATCGCTGGGACTTCCAGATCACCGGGGAGGTGGACGAGCCGCGCCGCTGGACCTGGGACGAGCTCCGGGAGCTGCCGAGCGAAGAGCTCACACGCGACATCCACTGCGTGACCAAATGGTCGAAGCTCGACACCGTTTGGCGTGGCGTCTCGGTCGACACCCTGCTCGACGGGATCGACACCTCGGCCGAGTTCGTGATCGAGCTCGCCGACGGCGGCTACACCACCAATCTGCCGCTCGCCGACGTCACAGGCGGCAAGGCGTGGATCGCCTACGAGTGCGAGGGCGAGCCGCTCGCCGCCGAGCACGGAGGCCCGGCCCGGATGCTCGTCCCCCACCTCTACTTCTGGAAGAGCGCGAAGTGGGTGCGCGGTCTCAGGCTGTCCGCCGTGGACGAGCCGGGCTTCTGGGAGACGAACGGCTACCACAACTACGGTGACCCATGGCAGGAACAGCGCTACTGGGGCGACTGAACTGGCTGCAGGCGGAGGTCGCCGACACCGTCGCCGAGACGCCTCGCACCAAGACGATCGGCTTCGACGTGCCGGGCTGGCCCGGCCATCGCGCCGGCCAGCACGTCGACGTCCGCCTGTCCGCCGAGGACGGCTACCAGGCGGAGCGGAGCTACTCGATCGCCTCTGCCCCCGACGGAACGCACATCGAGCTGACGGTCGAGCGTCTCGACGACGGTGAGGTCTCCCCGTACCTCACCGACGAGCTTCGCGAAGGCGATCGGATCGAGCTGCGCGGGCCTGTCGGCGGCTACTTCGTCTGGGAGCCGGCGCTCGGGGGGCCGGTGCTGCTCGTCGGCGGGGGCTCGGGCGTCGTACCGCTGATGGCCATGATCCGCCACCGCGCCGCGTCGGGCAGCGACGCGGAGATGCGCCTGCTCTTTTCGTCACGCAGCTGGGAGGACGTCATCTACAGAGACGAGCTCGAGCGTCTTGCGGGCGGCGGCTTGACCGTCGTCCACACCCTGACGCGCTCGCAACCCGAGGGATGGAGCGGCTATACGCGCCGAGTCGACAAGCAGATGCTGGACGAGCTCGGCCCGCCACCGAGCGAGCGGCCGCTCGTCTTCGTCTGCGGGCCGACGCCCCTCGTCGAGGCCGTCGCCACAGCACTCGTGCAGCTCGGACACGAGCCGAACCGGATCCGCACCGAACGCTTCGGTCCGACGGGAGGTTGAGATGGACGCGCTGATGCTCGATGGGAACGCGGTCGCTGGGCTCCTGCAGGAGGTGTTCGGGACGGAGATGACGACCGCACTCGAGACCTGCGCCGGCTGCGGTGCGACTGAGCCGATCGGCGCCGTTCACGTCTACCGGGGTGCAGGTGTCGTCCTCCGCTGCCCACACTGCACGAAGGTCCTCGCCCGGATCGTCCAGGGGCCGACGCGGACCTGGATCACCCTGGAGGGAGCGCGAGTGCTCGAGATCGGCCGCTAGCCATCACTCGCCGTGCGACGGCGGCACGATCAGCACCGGCCGTCCCGCGTGCTCCGCAACCGCGTGGGAGAGGCTTCCCTTGAACGACTCCTCGAGACCGTTCAGGCCCCGTGAGCCGATGACGATCACGGCGGCTCCAATCTCGTCGGCGACATCGACCACGCCTTGCCACGTCGGCGTGCCGAGCGTCGTACGGGCCTCGGCCTCGAAGCCGGCGGCCCGCGCGAGTTCTGCGCCATGCGCGGCCACGCGACTCGCCTCGGCGAGGTTCGCTTGCTCGAACCCTGCTACCGGAACCACCGACGAGATGGTGGCCACGCTCTCCGTGGGGGTGATCGGCGACGCAACGTCGACGACTACCGAACGCCGCGGGCCGAGCAGCAGCGCCGCAGCTTCGATCGCCCGGTCGGCACCGGGCGAGCCGTCGTAGCAGATGACGATCGGTTCGTTGGTCATGGCCGCATCGTCTCAGACCGGCCGACCCTCTGCGCTCGCTCGAGTCGGCGGCGAGGTTCATGATGGTCCCTTGAGCGCGAACGACGGCAAGAAGGCGGAGACCCCGGCGCCGCTCCCGCAGGACAAGGGCCGCTGGCGGGTGGCTCCCGCACCTGACGGCCGGGGCATGCCGGACGAGCACAAGCCGCAGCCGCCGCACCGGTTGCGCGGATTCTGGATCTTCGTCGCGGCGCTCCTCGCGATCAACGTGCTCTCGGTGCTGGCGACCCGGTCGTCGGGCGAGCCACGGGTCAGCGTGCCGTTCAGCCCGTACTTCCTGAAGCAGGTCGAGGCGGGAAAGGTGAAGTCGATCTCGACCAAGAGCGACACGATCCAGGGGACCTTCAGCGAGAAGCTCAAGTTCCCGACCGACAGCAAGAAGGCCACGCCGACGACGCTCTTCTCAACCGAGGTGCCGACGTTCTGGGACAACGCCTCGCTGACGAAGCTGCTCCAGGCGGAGGGCGTCCAGGTCAATGCCGAGAACCCGAACCCGGGGAGGTCGCTCCTGGCCGAAGTCCTGCTGGGCTTCGGCCCCACCCTGCTCTTCGTCGGCCTGTTCTATTTCCTCCTCGTGCGCGCGCGCTCGGCCGGCGGCGGGCTCGGCGGGCTCGGGAACTTCGGGCGATCACAGGCGCGTCGCGTCGATCCGACGACGATCCAGGTCACCTTCGACGACGTGGCCGGAATCGACGAGGCGAAGGCCGAGCTCGCCGAGATCGTGGACTTCCTGAAGACGCCCGACCGATATGTCCGACTGGGCGCCCGGATCCCGCACGGCGTGCTTCTCTACGGGGCGCCCGGCACCGGAAAGACGCTCGTCGCCCGGGCGGTGGCGGGCGAGGCGCACGCGGCGTTCTTCTCGATTGCGGCTTCGGAGTTCATCGAGGCGATCGTCGGTGTGGGCGCCTCGCGCGTGCGCGACCTCTTCGCAAAGGCCAAGGAGGCCGCACCCTCCATCATCTTCATCGACGAGCTCGACGCAGTCGGCCGCTCGCGCCAGGGGTCGGCCGGGATCACCGGCGCCAACGACGAGCGCGAGCAGACACTCGACCAGATCCTGACCGAGATGGACGGATTCGAGTCGGCGCAGGCGGTCGTCGTCATCGGCGCGACCAACCGTCCGGAGATCCTCGATCCAGCCCTCCTCCGACCGGGCCGCTTCGACCGCCGCGTCGCGGTCCAGCCGCCCGACAAGGACGGCCGGCGGAAGATCCTCGAAGTCCACACTCGCTCGCTACCGCTGGCCGACGACGTCGACCTGGATGCCCTGGCCGCGACGACGCCCGGAATGGTGGGCGCCGACCTCGCCAACCTCGCCAACGAGGCCGCGCTGCTCGCCGCCCGCCGCGATCACGACAAGGTGCAGATGTCCGACTTCACGGACTCCCTGGAGAAGATCCTGCTCGGTGCGCCGCGCGGCATCGTCCTCGGCCCCGAGGACCGCGAGCGGACCGCGTATCACGAGTCGGGGCATGCGCTCGTCGGGATGCTCACGCCGGAGGCCGACCCCGTTCGCAAGGTCTCGATCATCCCCCGCGGGCAGGCGCTCGGCGTCACGCTCTCGACGCCTGACTCCGATCGGGTCTCCTACTCCACCGAGGAGCTCGAGGCGAGGATCAGGGTCTCGCTCGGCGGCCGGGTGGCCGAGGAGGTCGTGTTCGGCAAGATCACGACCGGGGCCGAGTCGGACCTTCAGCAGCTGACCGAGATCGCCCGGCAGATGGTGGGACGCTGGGGCATGAGCGAGAAGGTCGGCCCGATCGTCATCCTCCCGGGGGACGGGCAGCCGGCGCCGTATCCCGGCTCGAGCGAGCTGTCTCCCGAGACGCAGTCGCTGATCGACGAGGAGGTGCACCGGATCGTCGAGGAGGCGCACGCTGAGGTCACCGAGCTACTCACGGAGCACCGTGACCAGCTGGACAGCCTGGCTCATGCGCTGCTCGATACGGAGACTCTCGACGCCCCCGACGCCTACGCCGCCGCGAGTGTTCCGCTGCGCCCGGCCGAGCTCGAAGCCACCGTCACCACCGTCACCTCCGACCCGGCGTCCCGAGGACTTGCCCAGCCCAGACGCGGGGCGTAGTGTCGATAGCGCGGGGTCGCGGGGACAGGGAGGTTGCCATGAGCACCACCGTCGAGACCGGCACCACGATCCGGCCGTTCCAGGTCGAGTTCCAGGAGGAGCAGATCGACGACCTGCGCCGGCGGATCGCCGCGACACGCTGGCCGAGCAAGGAGCTGGTCGCCGACCGCTCGCAGGGCGTCCAGCTCGCCGCCACCCAGGCGCTCGCGAGCTACTGGCTGGACGAGTACGACTTCGGGCGCATCGAGGCGCGGCTGAACGCGCTCCCCCAGTTCGTGACCGAGATCGACGGCGTGGACATCCACTTCATCCACGTGAAGTCCCAGCACGAGGACGCCCTGCCGCTGATCGTCACCCACGGCTGGCCGGGCTCCGTGATCGAGCTACTCGACGTCATCGGCCCGTTGACCGATCCCACGGCTCACGGCGGCCGAGCCGAGGACGCGTTCGACGTCGTCATCCCCTCGCTGCCCGGCTACGGCTTCTCCGCCGAGCCGAAGGAGCTCGGCTGGGCCCCGCCCACCAGGGTCGCGCAAGCGTGGGCAGAGCTGATGAGCCGCCTCGGCTATACCCGCTACGTCGCCCAGGGCGGCGACGTCGGCGCGGCCGTCACTCACGGGCTGGGTCAGCTGGCTCCGGACGGCCTGATCGGCATCCACACGAACCTGTTCTATCCGGCTCTGGCGGGACCGATGCCGGAGGACACCGAGGAAGAGAAGGCCGCGGCAGCCCAGCTCGCCGGCTTCCGGGCGAGCGGCTTCGGCTACTTCGTCGAGCAGGCGAACCGGCCGCAGACGATCGGCTACGCCCTGCTCGACTCGCCGATCGCGCTCGCCGCCTGGCTGGCCGACCACGACGCGGACGCCTACTACAAGATCGCGAGCGCGTTCGTCGACGACGAGCCTTCCGGGGGCCTCACCCGCGATCACCTGCTCGACAACATCACCGTCTACTGGCTGACGGCAACGGGAGCCTCGGCGGCTCGCTCCTACTGGGAGCGCGCCACTGCAGGCCCGACCTCGTCGGTGACGGTCCCGTTCGCGTTCACGACGTTCCCGGGCGAGATCTGGCAGACGCCGCGCAGCTGGGCCGAGAAGACGTACCCGAACGTCATCTACTTCAACGAGGTCGACAGGGGCGGCCACTTCGCGGCGTGGGAGGAGCCGGAGCTCTTCACCGACGAGCTGCGCGCGGCGTTCACGTCGCTCCGCTGACCGGTACCTGGACGATGACCTGAGCGCCTTCCGTCTGCGCCGGCACGCTCCCCTTCCCGCCGAGGGCTACCTCCCCGGGTTCAGGGGAGCGACCGGCTGGCTCAACTCGCCGCCGCTCGGGGTGGACGACCTCAGCGACAAGGTCGTGCTCGTCCAGTTCTGGACGTACACCTGCATCAACTGGCTGCGCACCCTCGCCTACGTCCGCGCCTGGGCGGAGAAGTACCGGGATCGGGGGCTTGTGGTGGTCGGCGTCCACACGCCCGAGTTCCCGTTCGAGCAGAACGCGGACAACGTCCGGCAGGCCGCGGAACAGATGAACGTCTGGTATCCGATCGCGCTGGACAGTGACTACGAGGTCTGGCGCGCGTTCGGCAACCACTACTGGCCGGCGATCTACATCGCCGACGCGGAGGGCAGGATCCGCCACCATCAGTTCGGCGAGGGCGGCTACGACGAGTGCGAGCGCGGTATCCAGCAGCTCCTCGGCGAAGCAGGCACCGACGGAGTCGCCGACGACCTCGTCTCCCCTGCTGCGGCCGGGTTCGAGGCGCAGGCCGATTGGACGAATCTGCGCTCGCCCGAGACGTATCTCGGCTACGCACAGGGCCAGAACTTTGCGTCACGAAACGGCTTCGGAGTCGGCGCGCCGGGCACGTTCGAGCTGCCGGAGATGTTGATGCTGAACCAGTGGGCTCTGTCGGGCGACTGGACGATCGAGAGCGGCGCGAGCATGTTGGACGCCGCAGAGGGCCGGCTCGCCTTCCGCTTCCACGCCCGCGACGCCCACCTCGTCATGAGCCCGCCTTCCCGCGAGACGTCAGCGCCGTTTCAGGTGTTCCTCGACGGCCGCCCTCCCGGCGACGCCCACGGGCTCGACGTCGACGAGGAGGGCAAGGGCACGCTCTCGCAGCCGCGGCTCTACCAGCTCATCCGGCGGCAGGGGCCGATCGATGACTGCACACTCGAGATCCGCTTCCACGCCGCCGGAGCCGAGGCGTACGTCTTCACCTTCGGCTAGCGGCTGAAGAAGCCGGTCAGCAGTTGGTTGACGCGTTCGGCCTCGTCGTGGTGCACCCAGTGCGACGCGTCGGCCAGGCGCTCCACGCAGTCGAGGTTGGGGACGTCGTCGTGCTCGGGCTCGGCGAGCTCGGAGCCGAGATACGAATCGCGTTCCCCCCAGATGACCAGCGTCGGCGCCGAGATCGGGCGAAGCTTGGCGACGGCTTCCTTCTGCGATTGTCTGACCGAGGCTCGGTAGTAGTTGATCATCCCGGCTGCTGCGCCCTCCTGTGACCATGCCTCCACGTAGCGCTCGATCTCCTCGGGCGTATACGGCGGGTTCGCGTCGTGCAGGAAGTGGCGGAAGAAGTGCCAGTCCCTGGCTTGCACCACGTCCTCGGGCAGTCCCGGTACCGCAAAGAAGAAGAAGTACCAGGACTTACGGAGCTGGTTCGGGTTCTTCAGTCCCTCTGAGAGCCGCCGCGGATGGGCTGCGTTGAGGATGGCGAGTCGGTCCACCACCTCGGGGTGGTTCATCGCAACGGTCCAGGCAATGCTCCCGCCCCAGTCGTGACCGACCAGCATCGCGGACTCCTCACCAAGCTCTCCGATCAGGCCGCTGATGTCGTCGGCGAGCAGATCGACGCCGTATTCCTCGAAGGCCTCCGGCTTCGATGACAGGTTGTAGCCGCGCGTATCGGGCGCGACCACCCGAAAACCTGCCGCCGCGAGCGGCGCTATCTGCGAGCGCCAGCCGTACCAGAACTCCGGGAAGCCGTGCAGCAGGACGATCAGCGGCCCTTCACCGGCTTCGACGTAATGCAGGCTCTGGTCGCCGACCTGCGCGAAACCCTCCCGAATCTCGACCCCGACGTCGGGGAGAATGCTGGTGGTGGTCATGAGGACCTCCGTGATAGGGATTGGCGCGAGCCTACGCCTGCCCATCCGGAGAAGCAACGACGCCGCGGTTATTGGTCGCTGCGCTCCACGCGGTCGGCAAGTGAGCGGATCTCCTTTGTCAGATCGAGTATCTGCTTCGAGATCGTGAGGAGCTGCTCGTTCTGCCGGTCCTCCTCCTGCACGGTCCGCCACTCGAGGTTCGCGACCACCTGGCGCTTGGCGTCGGCGCGGTTCTGGCTGATCATCACGAACGTCGAGAGGAAGATCGCCTCGAGCGAGACGATCATCGTGAGCAGCCCGTATGGGTACTTCTCCACGCCGAGGCCGATCCAGAGGCCGAACCAGAGAATGTGGATGTAGACGAACCTCATCGAGCCGGCGAAGTCGGTGATCCGATCCGCGATCCGGTTCTGGGCGTCCTCCGCACGTTCCTCGGCGTGCTTCACCAGGGCGGGGTTCGGCTGTTGCGGGAGGTGCGCCAGCCGTTCGAGCAGGACAGGTTGTGTCATCGTCGAGCCACTCCTTTCGCGTGCAGTGGCCACGCGGTTACACGTAGCCCTTGTGTGTGAGCCACCGCAGCGAGAAGTAGCCCCAGATCGGCGGCAGGTAGAAGGTGCACAGACGCTGGGTGATCGCGATCGCGAACGCCTGGGACGGGTCGACGCCGAGGGCGATCAGGCCCGCCGAGAGGCTTGCCTCTGCGGCGCCGATCCCTCCCGGAACGGGAATCAGGCTCGATAACACCGAGGCTGCGGTGTTGACGAAGACGAGCTCGCCGATGTTCAGATGCACGCCGTAGGCGAGACAGGTGGCGCCGAGCGAGATCGCGTAGAGCAGCTCGGAGCCGATGTTGCCTCCGAAGAGCTCCAGGCGCTTCCCCCGGTTCCGGGCGACGTCCCACAGGCCGGCGACCGCCTGCCGGAGCGGCGGGACGATCTTCGCGCGAAACCTCGGGACGGCGAGCACGAGCGCGATCCCGACCGCGAGGCCCGCGACGAGCGCGAGGAGGAGGCGGCTGTTGGGACCGACGCCGTGGAACTTGTTCGTCTGCAGGTTGACGTGCACGAACGGAATCACGAGCAGGAACAGCGCCGCCTGCACGATCGTCTCCGCGGCGTCGTCCACCGTGCCGGCCGCCACCGCTTGCGGCAGCGGAGTCCCCAGCCGCTGAAGGAAGCGGAGGTTCATCCCGATGCGGCCCGCCGAGCTCGGCACGGTCAGGTTGATGAACTTGATCGCCGACTGCAGCACAACGCACGGGAGGAGCGGCAACGGGGTCATGACGGCGCCGCGGATCGAGATCCCCGACGGGACGAACGTCGTCTGCGCCAGCAGCAGGGCGACGACGACCCACGCGATGTCCGCCTGGCGGAGCTCGTGCGCGATCGTTCCGAAGCCGATCGACGCAAGCTTGCTGATCAGCAGGTACGCGCCCAACACGAGCGCCGCCGTCAGCACCACGTCCTGGGGCCGGATCCGGCGCAACGGCGCCACCTCGGGCGCGTCCTGCCCGGTCGCCGCGGCGGCCGCGGCACGAAGCTGCTTCAGATCGACCTCGTGGGAATGGGCGAGGTCGCGCAGGTGCGGCGTCAGCGCCGCTCGCTGAAGGTACGGGAGCGAGCGTCCGATCGCCTCGCGCCATCCCGCGGCGATCGCGCTCTGCAGCGCGCGATCGTGGCCGACGAGGACGGTGCAGGCGACGAGCAGCTCCGCGACGTCGATGTCGAGCGCCGACTGCGGGGCGCCGAGCGTCGCGGCCGACCAGTCGACCAGCATCGGCGCCCCGTCCACCACGAGCACGTTGCTCGCGTTGAGCCTGTTGTGCGAGATTCCCGCCGCCTGGACGCGGCCGACCTCCCCCCAGAGCTGCCCGAGCAGCCCGTCGCCGACCTGGTCGGCCGGCAGGGTCTCGAGCGGCTCGAGCTCCGGCTGGCGCGTGACCACGAGGGCGTTGCCGCTCGGGCCGAGGGCGGCCGTTACGACCTCGGGCGCCTGTACTCCGGCCTGAGCGGCCATCAGGGTGGCCAACGCCTCGTGCTCCACCTGCTCGAGCCGCCCGACGCCGACGACGCTCCTCGGCGGGTCGCGGTACGCAAGCGCGCGCCAGCGGCGGGCCCACCGTTGCGTGTCCTGGGCGTCGCGACCGAGCAGGCGTACCTTCAGTGGGCTCCCGGCCGTGTCGTGCCCGACGTACTCCGCGGCGCCGATCCGCTGCTGTAGCGATGGGCGGAGGTCGGCCACGTCGGTGCCGAGGACCGTCAGATCGGCTCTGACATCGTCGGTGGGCGGGACACCCGCCGCGGTCCCGAACGCGAGCCGCACGAGCGCGGCGCAAGCCAGCCCGAGCGAGAGAGCCGCCAGGACGGCCGACGGGAGCGCGGCCGCGAAAGCGATCGCGCCGACAGCCGCAAACGGCACGAGCCAGATCGCGAAGAGCCGCACCGGCCGCATGAGCTCCGGCCCCACGACGACGAGCACCGCGGTAGCCAGCGCCAGGCGTAGGTCCGGATAACCCCAGTCCGCCAGAGGGTGGCGCTCCACGAGGGCCCAGTTGGACGTAACGCTCCCGCCGAGCAGAGTCGCAACGCCGAAGAGCAGCACCACCGTGACGAGGAGATCGCGCGCGAGATCCCACCGTTTTTGCAGCAGTACGTCGGCCGCGACCAGAAGCGCGAGCACGAGCAGCGCGACGAACGCCGCCCGCCAGACTCCTCCGGCCCACCCGAGGATCGTCATCAGCGCGTGGGCGACCTCGTGGTCCTGCTTCGGCGCGGACGAGACGATGACGGCCGAGAGCCCGACAACAGCGGCGCCGACGATCAACCCGACAGTGTCCACCGGCCGACGGTTGCGCCGACCGAGCTCGGTCTTCGTCAGCAGCGCAAGGTGCCACGAACCGTTGGCCGGCTCGACCTGCTGCTCGCGAGTTGCGCTCGTCGCCGTCACGTCGACTCCTTACGGCCGGATAGTCCGAGTATCCGTCATCGCGCGGCGGTGCAGTGCCGGGGGCGGGACTCGAACCCGCACGGCCCGAGGGCCACCCGATTTTAAGTCGGGCGCGTCTGACCAGTTCCGCCACCCCGGCGCGGTCAGCGTAACGCCCACCGCAGCGGCGGATACCCTGCCGCCGGAATGACGCAGGACATCGTGATCATCCTCTCCGTTCTCGGCGTCGTGGGGCAGGTCCTGGTCGCCCTCGGCATCGTCGTCGGCGTGCTCGCGCTGGCCGGAGTGCGGGGGCCGCTCGACTGGATCCGCAATCTGCTCTGGGGGTACGAGCTGTGGGGAGCCTTCGTCGTCGCGGCCGTCGCGACGGGCGGCAGTCTCTTCTACTCGCAGGTCGCGCACTTCATCCCCTGCGAGTTCTGCTGGTTCCAGCGGATCCTGATGTACCCGCTCTCGATCCTCACGCTCCTGATCGCGGTCCGCGGCGACAACCGGGCGGCGCGCTACCTCATCCCACTCCCGGTCGTCGGAGCCGGCACCTCGATCTACCACATCATGATCGAGCGGGGTGTGATCAAGGAGCACAGCGGGTGCCTCGTGACCGGCGGCGGCTGCAGCACCAACTGGATCATCAGGCACTCGTTCGGCTACCTCACGATCCCGGAACTCGCCCTCACCGCCTTCCTTCTTCTCATCGGATTCTTGGTCCTAGCCTCGACCGAGGAGTCCGAGGTACCGGCTACCCTTCCCGCCCATGCCGAGCGGTAAAAGAGCCAGACAACAGAGGCAGCAGGCAGCGGCGACAGCGCCGCCGCCCGTGCGCTCGAAGGGCGTCGGCGGAGCCCGCGCGCGCCAGGCGTCTCCCCGCGCGCTCGCGATCGGAGGCGGTGTCGCCCTCGTCATCGTGATCGCCATCGTCCTCGCAGTCGTCCTCGGCAGCGGCGGCGGCAGCGGCAGCGGTGGCCAGGTCGTCTCGGCGGGCGACATGCAAGGGCTGCCCGCGATCGGGAGCGACAAGTCGGCCGGCGCGCTGGCGGGCGCGGTGGACGCGAACAACCTCTTCAAGGGGATCCCGCAGAAGGGACTCGTCCTCGGCAATCCGAAGGCGAAGACCGAGATGGAGATGTTCATCGACGTCCAGTGCCCGGTCTGCCAGGACTACGAGGTCAATCACCTGCCGGGTGTGGTCAACAAGTACATCAAGACCGGGAAAGTCCAACTCCGTCTTCAACCCTGGGCCTTCATCGGGGGCGCAGGCTCTCAGTCGTTCACCGGCCGGCTCGGCGTGATCGCCGCCGCCGATCAGAACAAGGCTTTCGAGTACGCGA
The DNA here is from genome assembly GCA_036494245.1 of Gaiellaceae bacterium. Taxonomy (GTDB): domain Bacteria; phylum Actinomycetota; class Thermoleophilia; order Gaiellales; family Gaiellaceae; genus Palsa-739. The sequence goes on along the minus strand of DASXOM010000209.1, from coordinate 4,403 downwards.
AGGTCCTCTACGACAACCAGCCGGCAAACTCGGAAAACACCGGGTACCTGACGGGCCAATGGATGGCGCAGATCGCGGCCAGCGTCAACGGCCTCAACCTGGCCCAGTGGCGCGACGACGTCAACGGCTCCGCCGCGAAGGCGACGGCAAGCGACGTCGACACCCTCGCGGCGCAGAAGAAGGTCGGTGGGACGCCGACCATCCTCGTCGGCCCCAGAGGCGGCACGCTGCAGGTCGCCAGCGGCGGCAGCAGCTACAACCCGACCGGCGTCGACCAGGCGCTGGCCGCCGCGGTCGCGAACCCCTAGCGCCCACCCACCGCTGCGAAAGTGCGCAACGAGCGCACTTTTTCTGCTTGACCTCTACGACCTTCCGCGCATAGGCTCTGCGAGCCGGTTCCGATGGACTTACGGGTTCGTCGGGGCCGGCGTTTTCGTGGTCCGTCCGACCTGATCTGTACATTCCCGCGCCCGATGCTCGGACTGATCGCCATTCTCCTCGTCCTCCTTGCGGCCCTCGCCGCGGGAGCTGTTTTTCTGTCGCGCCTGCTCCGTGGCGAGCTCGGAGCGCTTCAGCAGACGACCGCGACCGAGCTCGGCTCGATGCAAGAGCGGACGTCGAGGGAGTTGGCGGCGCGGAACACCGAGTTCGAGCTCCGCCTGCAGGGACTGGAGCAGACGCTGAACACGCGTCTCGCGGCAACGACGCATACGACGACGCAGATCCACGACCGGCTCGGCCAGATGACGCAGGCGACCGGAGAGATGATCGCGCGCGCGAAGGACCTCGGAAGGCTCGAGCAGGCGCTGCGGCCGCCCAAGGCTCGCGGCGGCTTCGGCGAGCTCCTGCTCGAGAACCTCCTGCGCGACCGGCTCCCGCCCGACGCATATGAGCTGCAGTACACGTTCGAGAGCGGCGACCGCGTCGACGCCGTCATCCGCGCTGGAGGAATGCTGCTGCCGGTCGACGCCAAGTTCCCGCTCGACAACTTCGAGCGCATGGCCGCGACCGAGGGCGACGAGCAGAAGCTGCACGAGAAGGCGTTCTCGCGAGACGTCAAAGGGCACATCGACGCAATTGCGTCGAAGTACATACGCCCCGATCTCGGCACCTTCGATCTCGCCTTCATGTACCTGCCGGCGGAGGCGATCCACTACGAGCTCGTGAGCGGCAAGACGGGCGCCCTGCTCGCCTACGCGCACGAGCGGCGCGTGTTCCCCGTCTCGGCGACGACGTTCAGCGCCTATCTCCAGATGATCGTGCTCGGGCTGAAGGGCATGCAGATCGAGCAGCGCGCAGAGGAGGTCATGCGCTACTGCGCGGCGCTCCACCAGGACTTCGGCAAGTTCAAGGAGGACTTCGACCTCGTCGGCACCCACCTCTCGCGCGCGCATGGCAAATACGCCGACGCCGAAAAGCGGCTGGACCGCTTCGAGACGAAGCTCGACCAGGCCGCAGACGAGCAGGCGGAACTCGAAGCCGAGCCGCGGCGCGCGCTCGACGCCGCCTAGAACCTGAGCAAGGCAGCGAGGCCGCCGACCGGCTCGAGGTCGCGATGCTCCTCGCCGATGACTTCGATCGTCCCACCGTGGGTCAGCGTCTGGTGGACGGCGAGATCGAGGCCCGTGTCGGCTGCCTGGAGGGTCGTTCCGTCGAGCGGGCAGCTCCCGTCCACCGTCTGCGCGCGCCCGCATTCGGGACAGACGTAGGCCGGCCGGTCGGCGCCGTCCTGCACCAGCAGCAGCTCGACGCGGCCGTCGGAGGCAGCCTGGAGCGTCTCCTCCCAGCCGGTCGCGGCGCGGCCGTTCCGAGCGGCCTCCTCGCGCCAGCGCTCGAGCAGCTCCTCCTCCCGCCCGGCACGCCACTCCTCGAGTAGCGGCCGCGCGGCCTCGAGCAGACGCCGCGCGTCGACGTGCGCCTCCGCCGCGACCCACCCGACGAGCGCTCCGCGTGTTTCCGCCGAGAGCAGGTCTTCGAAGCCGGCTCGCGTCTCCTCCGATCCGGCGAGCACGACGCGAACGCCACGAAGCCTGCGGACGCAGCGGTCGAGCGCATCGGCCACGTCCCGGAGATGCCGGTCGACGATCGTCTCGATGTGTCGCTCGTAGTTCGCCTGCGACCAGCCTCCCTGGTCGTGTCGGCCGGGGACATCCGCGGTCTCGTCCGCAAGCGGGAACAGCTGGCCGGCACGAAGGTGATAGACGTCGCCGCGCTCGCGGCCGACGTAGGCGACGACCGCACCGTCGCCACGTCCGACGAGGCGGACGAGCGGCGCGAGGTAGAGCTGCTGTGCGATCCGAGCCTCGTCCTCCACCGGCCACGGCAGCGGAATCGGCAGAAAGAGGTCGTCCAGCTCGGCCGAGAACACGGCAACGCCGCGAACGCCCTCGCGGCTGAATTCGCTGCCGAACCAGCGCTCGATCCGCTCGAGATCCCGCGTGAGACCCTTCCGCTCGTCGTGCGAGAGCGTCGCGCGCCGCTCGTCCAGCTGCCGCTCGGCCCGCGCGAGCACCGACCGCGTGTGCGAGGCGAGGTCCCCCGGAGTCGGCACGATGCTCGGATCGAGACCCATGTAGAGACTCACCGCACAGCCGTGCCTCGCGCGAAAGGCCACAAGTTCCCGCAGCTGCTCCCACGTGATCGTTTCGGCCACGCCGCCCGTCTCCCCGCGCTACGGATTCTTACGCCTGGCGGCCGCCGGCACCGGGAACGTCAATCCGGCCCAAATCGTTTAATACAGCAGACAAGTTTTTGCGAGAGAGGAAGCAATGAGCGACGTACGTGATCTGATCGTGATCGGCGGAGGGCCTGCGGGATACACCGCAGCCCTCTACGCTGCGCGCGCGAACCTGCAACCGCTCGTGATCGAAGGATTCAGCTGGGGCGGCCAGCTCATGATCACGAGCGACGTGGAGAACTATCCGGGCTATCCCGACGGGATCATGGGGCCCGAGATGATGGCCGAGTTCCGCCGCCAGGCGGAGCGCTTCGGCACCGAGTTCGTGACCGACGACGTGACCCGCGTCGACTTCTCGGAGCGGCCCTACCGCGTCTGGGTCGAGGGCGAGGAGTACCGCGCCCGCTCCGTCATCGTCGCCACGGGTGCAAGCGCGCGCTGGCTGGGGCTCGAGTCGGAAGAACGGCTCAAGGGCCGCGGCGTGTCGGCGTGCGCGACCTGCGACGGCGCCTTCTTCCGGGACAAGCACATCGTCGTGGTCGGCGGCGGCGACTCGGCATTCGAGGAGAGCCTCTTCCTCACACGCTTCGGCTACAAGGTCACGCTCGTCCATCGCCGGAGCGAATTCCGCGCCTCGCAGATCATGATCGACCGGGCTCGCGACAACGAGAAGATCGAGCTCAAGACGCCGTACGTCGTCGAGGAGGTGCTCGGCGAGGACTCGATCAGCGGGCTCCGGCTGCGCAGCACCGAGACCGACGAGACCGAGGATGTCGAGGCCGGCGCGCTCTTCGTGGCCATCGGCCATGACCCGAACACCAAGCTCTTCGTCGACCAGCTCGACCACGACGCGAACGGCTACCTCGTGACGAAGCCAGGCACGACCGAGACGAACGTCCCCGGGGTCTTCGCGGCCGGCGACGTACAGGATCACGTCTACCGCCAGGCCGTGACCGCCGCGGGCAGCGGCTGTATGGCCGCGCTCGACGCGGAGCGGTTCCTCGCAGCGGAAGAGGGCCACACGGGCACGGCCCTCACCGCCCCGAGGCCCGAGGCCGAACCCACGAAGGTCTAAAAGCACCGCAGCTAGCCTGACGCCGTGCCGCATTTCATCTGCCCGAACTGCAAGGAGCGGTCGATCGACATCGACCGCAAGGAAGGGATGTTCGACGACGCCGTAGCCTGCCACCACTGCGGCTTCGGCTTCCTCTTCGAGCTGATGGACGACTACTACCCCGCGCCGACGACGGGTCTCGTCACGTGCGACCAGGAGGGCCGCATCCTCGCAATCGGACGCGGCGTCTTCGAGCTGAGCGGCTGGAACGAGCAAGAAGTGCTCGGCGCCGACGTCGTCTCCGCCTTCGGGCTCGCAGGGTTCGAAGAGGAGAAGAATCCGGTCAAGCTCTCGCTCGAATGGGGCGTGCGGCGCTTGAACGAGCAGCTGCAGCTGCGCACACGAAGCGGCAGCGTGAAAGCAGTGGTCGGCGACTTCTTCCCGGCGCTCGACGACGACGGCGGACTGCTCGTCGCCTTGACGCCGGCGCACGGCTAGATGTCACCGCGAAGCGCTATGAAGCTCGCGCGTTCGAGCGACACATAGCGTCCGACGGCAACAATGGAACCGTGGAGTCGCTGCGCGGACACCTCCTCGTCGCTTCGCCGTCACTGCTCGACCCGAACTTCCGGCGCGCCGTGGTCCTCGTGACCGAGCACAACGAGGACGGCG
>DASXOM010000208.1:0-12617 GCA_036494245.1 Gaiellaceae bacterium | reverse complement strand
CCGGGAGGCCGTCGAGCGTGCCGCGATCGTCGCCGAGCGGGCGAACCGCTCGCGCGACCTCTCGAACATGCCGCCGAACGAGCTCACGCCCCACACCCTGGGCGAGAAGGCGCAGGAGCTCGCGCGCGAGCACGACCACCTGACGTGCGAGGTTCTCGCGACCAAGGAGCTCGACGACCTCGGCATGGGAGCCTTGACCGCCGTCGGCCGTGGCAGCCGCAACGAGCCGCGCCTGATCGTCCTCCGCTACGACCCGCCAGGCGCCCGCGACGACATCGTGCTCGGGCTGGTCGGCAAGTCGATCACCTTCGACGCCGGCGGCATCTCGATCAAGCCGGCCGGCGGGATGCAGGACATGAAGGGCGACATGTCGGGCGGCGCCGGGACGCTGCACGGGATCGGCGCGCTCGCCGCGCTCGGCACCCCGGTCCGGGCGATCGCCGTCCTCGCTGCCGCCGAGAACCTGCCCGGCGGGGACGCGTTCCGTCCCGGCGACATCCTCCGCGCCGCGAACGGCAAGACGATCGAGATCACCAACACCGACGCCGAGGGCCGTCTCGTCCTCGCTGACGCGCTCTGGTACGTCCGGCGCGAGGGAGCGACGCACGTGCTCGACCTCGCGACGCTGACCGGAGCGATGGAGCTCGCACTCGGCGACCTCTACGCGGGCGGGTTCGCGAACGACGAGCAGTGGGGCGAGCTCATCGTCGAGGCCGGACGGCGAAGCGGCGACCTCGTCTGGCCGTTCCCTCTCCATCCCCGCTACCGGCGTTACATCGACTCGACATTCGCCGACATGAAGAACAGCTCGACGCTGCGCCAGGGCTCCCCGGCACTCGCAGCGGAGTTCCTGCACGAGTTCGTCGGCGACGGCCCGTGGTGTCACGTCGACATGGCCGGGCCCGGGTTCCTCGAGCGCAGCCGCGGCGACTACCTGCGCGTGCCCGGTGGGACGGGATACGGCGTCCGGCTCATTGCCGAGCTGGGCAGGCTGGTCGCTTGAACTTCGACCTGAGCGACGAGCAAGAACTGATCCGCCGCACCGTCCGCGAATTTGCGGAGACGAAGGTCGCACCAGTCGCGGAGGAGCTCGACCGCGAGGCCCGCTTCCCCTACGACCTCGTCGCCGAGCTCGGCGAGCTGGGGCTGATGGGCCTGCCGATCCCCGAGGAGTACGGCGGCGCGGGCGGCGACACCGTCTCCTACGCCATCGCGATCGAGGAGCTGACGCGCATCGACTCCTCGGTCGCGATCACCGTCGCGGCGCACACGTCGCTCGGCACGATGCCGATCCTCCTCTTCGGCAACGAGGAGCAGAAGCTGGAGTGGCTGCCGCGGCTCGCGTCGGGCAGCGCGCTCGCCGCGTTCGGCCTGACGGAGCCCAACGCCGGCTCGGACGCCGGCGCAACGCGCACGAAGGCCGAGCTGCGCGACGGCGACTGGGTGGTCGACGGCTCGAAGATCTTCATCACCAACGCAGGCACCGACATCAGCGGCTGCGTCACGATCACGGCGCGCACCGGTGAGGACGAGATCTCGAACCTGATCGTCGCGAACGGCACGCCCGGCTACGAGATCTCCGGGCCGATGCACAAGCTCGGCTGGCATGCCTCGGACACGCGCGAGCTCTCCTTCCACTCGTGTGCCGTGCCCGAGGGGAACCTCCTCGGCCCGCGCGGCCGCGGCTTCAGCCAGTTCATGGAGATCCTCGACGGCGGCCGTATCTCTGTCGCCTCCATGGGCGTCGGCCTCGCGCAGGGCGCATACGACCTCGCCGCCGTCTACGCGAAGGAGCGGCAACAGTTCGGCCGGCCGATTGCGAGCTTCCAGGCGATCCAGTTCCAGCTGGCGGACATGGCGACCGAGATCGAGGCCGGGCGCCAGCTCGTGTACCGCGCGGCCTGGCTGAAGGACGCGGGCAAGCCGTTCGCGCTCGCCGCGGCGCAGGCCAAGCTCTACACGGGGCTCCTCTCCAACCGCGTCGTGAACGCCGCCCTCCAGATCCACGGCGGCTACGGATTCATGGAGGAGTTCGCGATCTCGCGCCTCTTCCGCGACCAGAAGATCCTCGAGATCGGCGAGGGCACCAACGAGGTGCAGCGCATGGTCATCGCCAAGCACCTCGGCTTCTAGGGCCACGTCCGGAACCTGGTTCCGGGCCGTGTCCGGACCAGACACGCCCGGTCCGAGGCACAATCGAGGGCGTGATTCCGGTCATCGTTGCCGCGGTCGCTGCTCTGCTCTTCGCACAGGCCGTCCTCCGACTGCGTCGGCGCAGGCGCGCCGACCTCGCAGGCTGGGATCGCGTCGCGCTCTTCGGCGCCGGGCTGGCGGTGACGCTCTTCGCGCTGATCGGGCCGCTCGACGACCTCGCCGACGAGAAGCTGCTCTCGGCGCACATGAGCCAGCACGTCCTGATCGGCGACCTCGGCCCCGCGCTGATGGTGACGGCGCTGCGCGGGCCGCTGCTCGTCTTCTTCCTCCCCGCCTCGATCCTCGCGCCACTCGCGCGCAACGCGCGCGTCCGCGCGGTGCTCGGCACGCTGCTCCGCCCCCGCGTGGCCTTCACGCTCTGGGCCGCAAACCTCGCGATCTGGCACGTCCCCTACCTCTACGACCTCGCACTCAGGCACCAGAACCTGCACGACTTCGAGCACGTCTGCTGGGTGTTCTGCGGGCTTCTGGTGTGGACGCTGCTCGTCGATCCCGGCTCGCATCGCCGGCTGAGCGTCGGCGGCCGCGTCGCGCTCGCGGCGTCGATATTCGCGGCGGGAATGATCCTCTCCGACGTGCTCATCTTCACCTTCACGCCGCTCTATCCGTTCTACCACGGCGCGTACGGGATCTCGGCACTCCTGGATCAGCAGCTGGCCGGGATCGTGATGACGGTCGAGCAACTCCTCACGCTCGGCACCTGCGTCGCGCTGATCCTGCGACCTCGCTGGAGCCGTGCCCGCAGGACGCGCCTCGCCGCCGCAACGTGAACGCGACGGCTTTCAGCTTCGAGCCGCTCTTCCTCGCGCTCGCCGTCGCGGCGGCCGTGCTCTACTGGCGCGCCGCGCGCACCGACCGGCCGCCCGCGTGGCGCATCGCCGCCTTCTCCTCCGGCGTCTTCCTGATCGCGGCTTCGCTCAACTCGCCGCTGGAAACGATCGCAGCGAAGTACCTCCTGCTCATCCACCTGCTCCAGAACGGGCTCATCGCGGATCTCGCGCCGCTGCTCGTGCTGCTCGGCCTCACGCCGCGGATGCGGGAAGCGGTCGGCCGTCGCGGGCTCGACCGGCTCCGCACGCGCTGGATCCTCCCCATCTGGCTCGGCGCGTGGTACCTGACCCACATCGCGCCGTTCTACAACTGGGCGCTGCGTACCGGGTGGGGACTGAACATCGAGCACGCGATCCTGATCGCGGCGGGCCTTCTCTTCTGGTGGCCCATCGTGAGTGGCCGCCTGACGCCGCCGGCGGGGCTCGCCTATCTCGTCATCGCCTTCCTCGGCTCGTCGTTCCTCGGGCTCGCGTACATCTTCTCCAGCCGGCCGTTCTACGCGTTCTACGAGCACGCGCCGCGGCTGTGGGGTCTGTCGCCGATCCGCGACCAGAACCTCGGCGGGATCCTGATGAACGGCGAGCAGACGCTCGTCTTCCTGATCGCGATCGGGTGGTACGTCATGCGGCTGCTCGACGAGGAGCACGCGCGGGAGCCGCTTTCGGATACATAGCGGAAACCGGTGGTAGCGTCGCGCCGTGCTCTTCAAGCAGTTCCTGAACGACGATCTGGGCTGCGCCTGCTATCTCGTGGGCGACGAGCACGAGGGCGTCGCGGTCGTCGTCGACCCGCCCTACCACGTCGAGCCGGTGCTGGCGGAGGCGGAACGCCGCGAGGTCCGGCTCGTCGGCGTCCTCGAGACGCACACGCACGCCGATCATGTCTCCGGCCACGGACGTCTCGCGCTCGAGCACGGCCTCCCGATTCGCGTCCACCGCGAGGCGGGGGCGACGTTCCCGCACGAGCCGCTCGACGACAGGACGGAGGTCGAGGTGGGCGAGGTCGTCCTGCAGACGATCCATACACCGGGTCACCGGCCGGAGCACTGCTGCTTCGCGGTGATCGACCGCTCTCGCAGCGACGAGCCGTGGCTCGTCCTCACCGGCGACTCGCTCTTCGTCGGCGATGCCGGTCGTCCGGATCTCGCGGTCGAGGCGCAGGAGGGCGCCGAGGGCCTCTTCCACAGCCTGCGCCGCCTCGTCGAGCTCGGCGACGGCGTCGAGGTCTTCCCCGGACACGTTGCGGGGTCACTCTGCGGTGCCGCGATGAGCTCGAAGGCGTCGACGACCATCGGCTTCGAGCGCCGCTCCAATCCCGCGCTCCAGGGGGAGCTCGCGGACTTCCTCGCCGCGCGGCTCGGCCCGCAGCCGCCGCGGCCGCCGAACATGGAGCGGATCGTCGAGCTGAACCGCGGCGAGCTCCTTGGCGCCCAGCCCCCGCTCGGGCGGAACGACTCGATCCCGGACGAGGCGATCGTCCTCGACGTGCGCCCGACGGAGACGTTCGCGGCCGGCCACCATCCGGGCGCCGTCGGCATCCCGGTCTCGGGGCCGAGCTTCGCGACGAAGGCGGCGTTCGTGCTGCCGGAGCGTCCTCTCGTCCTCCACGCCGCGGACGAGGAGGAGGCCGAGCGCGCCTCGCGGGCGCTGCAGGCCGTCGCGCTGTTCGGGGTCTCAGGCTGGCAGGAGGGCGGCGGCACCGAGAAGCTCGAGCCCGTCTCGCTCGAGGAGCTCGAGCGCCTGCTCGCCGACGACTCGGTCGAGCTGCTCGACGTGCGTGAGGCCGACGAGCGCGACGAGAGCCACATCCCGGGCTCGCGGCACCTCCCCTACCGAACGGCGCGAGCCGCCGCGGAGGCGGGACTGCTCAACGGCCGTCCCCTGGTGACGATCTGCGAGTCAGGCCCGCGTGCGGCGGTAGCGGCAAGCGTGCTGCAGGCGGCCGGTCTCGACGCCCGGCCGGTCCTCGACGGCGGCGTCGCCGCCTGGCAGGGCGAGACGTGCTCGTTCCGCCGCTGCGGCACCTAGGAAAGCAAGCGCGCGAGAGCGGTCACGGCCGCGGCGCCGAGCACGACGACGATCATCGGCGCCCGCCTCCAGACCGCGACCCCCGCGAATGCCGCTCCGAGGACCCGCGCGTCGAGCACCAGCGAGCGCCCTTTCCCGAACGTCTCGACCACGATCAGCGCCGCAAGCAGCGCCGAAGCCAGCAACTCGACGACGCTCAGCGCACCCGGACGCAGCGGGGTGCCGCCAAGCGCCAGCGGCCCGGCCAGCTTCAGCGCCGCCGTGGCCAGGGCGAGCGCGGCGATGACGAGCCACACCGAGGTCATGACCGCATCTTCGAGGCCGCGACCGCAGCTGCCGCCGCGGCCAGGATCGGCAGGCCGGCCGGCACGAGCGGTGTCAGGACAAGCGCTATCCCGGCTCCGCCGGCGGCCGCGGCGAGCCGGCGCCGGCCGCGCACCTCTTCGAACAACAGCACGATGAAGAAGGCCGGAAAGAGCGCGTCGAGGCCGAGCGCGTTCGGGTCGCCGAGCCGCGGTCCGATGAGCACCCCGATCGCGGTGCCCAGCACCCAGCCGACGTACTGCGGGATGCTGACCCCGACCAGGTACCACGGGTCGAAGGTGCCGTCCCCTCTGCTTGCCGCCGCCCACGACGCGTCGACCAGCGGCAACGCAAAGGCCGCGCGCGAGGGCGCGCGTCCCCGCAGCGACGGGGCGAGCGCCAGCCCCATCGCCAGATAGCGGGCGTTGAGCAAGACCCCTGCGGCGATCGCCGCGCCCGCGCCGCCGCCCGCGATCAGCACGGCGAGCGCACCGAACTGCGCGGCTCCCGAGAACACGAGGATCGACATGACGATCGGGGCCACCGGCCCCATCACGGGACGCGCGAGCACCCCGAACGAGACCGAGATCGCGAACACCGCGATCCCGAACGGCAGCCCCCTCCGGATCCCGGCTCGCCGCCGCTCCCTCGTGCCCTCCATGGAGCCAACGTTATGGAGGAGCTCTCAGGCTACGACGAGGACGCCGCCGACAGCAGCCCCTCCGCGTCGCGCACCATCTTCGTCGCACCGACGGCGCGGAAGAACGCGAGACCACGCTCCAGCTGCACGTCGGCCTCGCTCTGGCGTCCCGCCGCAGCGAGCTGCCGTGCGCCTTCTAGCCTGGCGACGGCCTCGTCGTGCGGCGACACGAGCGCCCAGGCGTCGGCCGCCTCGAGCACACGGCCCTCGAGCAGCAGAAGGGCCGCACGGACCCGGCGGGTGTCGGCATGTCGTTTGTGCAGCTCGAGCCAGTCCTGCGCGCGACCGGCCCGGATGGCCAGAACGATGTGCGTCGAGGTCGCGCCGGGCGAGCGATGCCGCACTCCCAGAATCACCGGAAGAACCTGCTCGACGAGCCGGAATGCGAGCTCCTCCTCTCCGATCACAAGGGAGGCCCACCCCGCATCGAGAAGGCCGGGGATCGCCGACTGTGCGTCGGGGATCTTCTCCGTCAACGCCAGCGCCTCGTCGCGGCTTGTTCGGGCCGGGTCGAGCTGGTTCCGGGCGGCCAGGAGGTACGCCTTGAGGTAGAGGACGCTGTCGAGCGCGTAGTGCGGTCCGAGCTCGACCTGCTCCTCGGCCCGGCGCAGGGTCTCGTCCCAGCGGCCGAAGGCCATTGCGTTGGCGAGCGTGGTCCACTCGAGCCAGCGGAGGTTCGGCAGGTCACCGGCTCGCTCCGCCTCCTCCACCGCCGCGGCCTGCAGCGGCTCCCACGCCCGGCTGTCGCCCTCCGCAAACTCGAAGAGTGCGCGATTCGAGAGCGCCCGGAAGCGCGACGACGAGCCGATCGGTGCGACCTCGATCGCGGCATCGGTGAGGCGCCGAGCTTCGTCGAGATCCCCGTCTGACATCGCGACGACACCCTGCGTCGTGAGCACCGACGCTCGCAGCTCGTTGGAGCCGAGGCCGGGCGCCAGCTCCGCTGCCTCGGCGAGCTCTCGCTCGGCGCGCTCGTACTCGCCGCGGAACCAGTGGATCCGCGCGCTCTCGGCGAGCAATTCCGCGCGTGCAAGCGACGCGGGTCGACCCTCGAGCAGCTTCTGCCCGCGCTCGAGGAACCCGCGGGGATCCCCCGACGCATACCAGACCGTCATCGCCGCGCTGGCCGCGAACCACGCTGCCTCCTCCCACAGCCCGGCTGTCTCGAGCGCGTCGAGCGCGGCGCCGAGTTGCTCTGTCTCACCGGTCGCGCGGGCCTGCGCGGAGGCCAACCCCGCCACGAGCCGCGGGTACTCCTCGTCCTCGACCGGCCACGATCCGAGGGCCTGCGCGTAGTAGCGCTCCGCCGCGGGCCATGCACCGAGCGCCCGGGCGCGGTCGCCGGCGCGCCGGAACGTGATCCGCGCGCGGTCGGCAACCTCGAGCCCGAGCTCGGCTGCCGCGGCGAGGTGGTGCGCGACGAGCTCGGCGTGATCGTCGGCACGGCCCAGCGACTCGATCCAGTCGGCTGCACGCAGGTGCTTCTCGCCGCGTGCCGCCCGCGGAATCTGGCCGTACGCGACGTCGCGGACGAGGACGTGCCGGAACGCGTACTGCGTCTCGCCCCCGACGGCGGACCGGCGCTCGCGCCGCAGGATCCCCTTCCGATCGAGCGAGTGGAGTGCGTCGTCATCCGCCTCGACCGCGCCCGCCCAGAAGATCTTCCCGTAGACCGACGCGTCCTGGACGATCCGCTTCTCCTCCGGTGAGAGACCGTCGAGCCGCGCGGCGATCAGACCTTGCACCGTCTCGGGTAGCGGCAGGTCGTCGGCCGAGCCACGCTCGGTGTACAGGCGGGCGAACTGCTCGGCGTACAGCGGGTTTCCGCCGGCCCGTTCGAGCAGCGCCTGCTGCGTCTCCGCCGGAAGCGCGGCCTGGTCGAGAACGCCGTGGATGATCTGCGCCGCCTCCTCGTCGCTCAGCGGGGTCAGCGCGATCGTGGAGACGTTCAGCTTGCCGCCGCCCCACGCCTGCCGCCGGTCGAGCAGCTCGGGCCGCGCCGTCGCGACCACGAGGATCGGTACTCCCGTCGCCCAGTCGACCAGATGGTCGATGAAGTCGAGCAGGCCGTCGTCGGCCCAGTGCATGTCCTCGAAGACCATGACGAGCGGACGCCGTTCGGCGAGACTCTCGAAGAACACGCGCCACGCCGGCGCGCTGTCGCCGCCGCCGCTGCGGTGATCGACGCCGACGAGCGGCAGCAGGTGGTCCGTCACCCAGTCGCGCTCGGCCTCGTCCGCCACGAGCTGCTCCACGCTCGCTTGCAGCTTGGCGGCGCATGCGTCGGGTGGGTCGTTCTCCGCGATCCCGGCCTGCGCCTTCACCATCTCTGCCACCGCCCAGAAGCTGACGCCGTCGCCGTAAGGGAGGGCACGGCCCTGCCGCCACCACACGAGATCCGGGTCTGCTTCGAGGTGCGAGAAGAACGCGCCGACGAGACGTGACTTGCCGATTCCGGGAACGCCGACGAGTGTCACGAGCTGCGGCTCGCGGTCGGACCTCGCCCGCTCGAACGCGTCCACGATCACCCCGAGCTCGCGGGTGCGGCCGACGAGCGGCAACGTCGCGCGCTCCACGTCCATCCCGAGCCGGGAGCGCACCTGTACCGCCTCCCAGACGGGGATCGGCTCGGACTTCCCCTTCCCCACGACCGGCTCGTGCTCGGTGTAGTCGACGACGTCCCGGGTCGCTCGATACGTCGTCTCGCCGACGAGCACACCGTTCACTGGCGCAGCGGCCTGCAGCCGCGCCGTCGTGTTGACGACGTCGCCGGCGGCCATTCCTTCGCCCTCGGCGGGCCGGGCGCCGAGCAGGACGAGCGCCTCGCCGGTGTTGACGGCGATGCGCACCTGCAGGTCGTCCTCCTCGCGCGCCCAGTCGCGGATTGCAAGGGCGGCGCCGACGGCACGCAGCGGGTCGTCGTCGTGCGCAGCCGGAGCCCCGAAGGGCGCCATCACCGCGTCGCCGATGAACTTCTCGACGGTCCCGCCCCGTTGCTCGAGCTCGCTGCGCAGCCGTTCCCAGTACGGCGCGAGCACGGCGCGGACATCCTCCGGATCGAGCTGCTCGGCACGCGACGTGAAGCCGACGAGGTCGGCGAAGAGCACCGATACGACCTTGCGCTCCTCGCGCGGAGGCTCACTTGTCAGCGCGGCACCGCAGGCCGAGCAGAAGTGCGCGACATCGGTGTTGTCCTGGCCGCAAACGGGGCAGAGGAGCATGGGCCGGGAGTCTAGGCCGCTACCCACCCGCGATCCAGCTCACCAGCGGGATCTCCATCTCGTTGGCAGACAATCCGCCGTGCTGACCGAGAAAGGTCTGCTCGAAGCGGCCCGGCTCGAGCCAGTACGCGGCTTGCCCAGGTGCCGGAAGCACGACCAGGTTCGCCAGGCGCGAGGTCAGCGCCTCGGTGACGTTCGATCCGAACAGCCCGTCGTCAAGCAGTGCCTCGACCGTCCGCACCTCCGCGACGTCGGCGAGCAGGCCGGAAAGCCGCGCCTCGGCCTCGTCCAGCCGCTCGGGCAGCACGTGCAGGAAGAGGTCTCGGCAGGATCCGGCGGGCGCCAGCGCCTTGCCGTCGGCGCCCATCGCCATGTGCTGCTCGAGCTCGGGCCAGGCGACGTTCACGTATGTCGTCGATTCCGGCGAGATCCCCTCCATCCCGTGGTCCGCGGTCAACAGGACGAGCGTCCCTCCCGGCCAGGGAGCCGCCTCGATTGCCGAGAGGGTCGACTCCATCAGCGCCGCGACCGCGGGAGCGTCCGGCCCGGCCATGTGCATCAGCGCATCCGCGTCACCGAAGTAGATCGTCCCGTACGCGCGCTCCTCCGCCGCGAGTGCGCCGCAGAGCCGCGCAAGGCCTTCGGCGTCGTCGTCGAACGGATGGACGGTCGCCGGCCGGAGGAGCTGCTTGCTCGTCGCGGAACGGGCGATCCCGGCCGGCATGGCGACGTGGCTCGGCAGAGGCAGGAGCCGCTGGTAGAGCGTCTGGTCGGGGAAGAGGTCGTGTGCGGTGAGCCCGGCGTCGAAGAGCGTCCCGGGGCGGTCGTCGCCCGTGAAGCAGAACCACAGCGGGGTGACCAGCCGGTTGAGCCGCGGCTCGAAGACGTTCCACTCGTAGAGCCCGTGCTCGCCGAGCGGGAGACCCGAGTGGATCGTCGTCGAATGGACGGTCGTCGTCGACGGGAAGCACGACGACCAGCGCTCGACCTCGGCACCGGCGAAGAGCGGATGGTCGGCGTGGCGTTCGAGAAAGCGCCAGCCGAAGGCATCGAAGTAGACGAGGGCGACCCGCGCATGCTCGGCGAGCTTCTCCTCGACCAGTCCCGGCAGCTCGTCGAAACGGCCGCTCAATCGAGCCGCTCGACGGGGTAGCCCCACGCTCCCAGCTGGGCGATCAGCTGGTTGCAGTGCTCCGTGTCGCGCGTGAGCAGCGTCAGCTCGACGCCCGTGTAGCCGATCGGGACGACGGCCGACTCGCGCTGGTGCTCGACCTCGACCACGTTCACACGCTCCGCGGCGAGCAAGTCGAGCAGCTTCGCGAGCTCGCCCGGGTGGTCCGGAACTCGCGTGCGGAGGACGAGGTAGCGGCCGTGGGAGGCGAGCCCACGCCGCATGACCTGCACCATCAGCGAGGCGTCGATGTTGCCCCCGGAGAGCAGCGCGAGCACGGGGCCTGAACCTCCGGCGAGCCCACCGAGGATCGCGGCGACACTCGCGGCGCCGGCGCCCTCGACGACGAGCTTCGTTCGCTCGACGAGGAGGACGATCGCCTCCGCGAGCTGCTCGTCGTCGACCACGACGATGTCGTCGAGCGTGTCGGCGAGGATCGACATCGTCAGCTCACCGGGCTCCTTGACCGCGATCCCGTCGGCAATCGTGTAGCCGGAGCCGCCCGGCCGCGTCCCCGCCGCCTGGACGCCGACGAGCCGCAGCCCCGGCCGCACAGCGCGCAGCGCCAGGGAGATGCCCGAGGCGAGCCCGCCGCCGCCGATCGGGATCACGACCGCCTCGAGCTCCTCGACCTGTTCGGCAAGCTCGAGTCCGATCGTGCCCTGGCCCGACATCACGTGCGTGTCCTCGTACGGATGGACGAAAGTGGCGCCCGTCTCCTCGACATACGCCAGGGCCGTCGCAAGCGTCTCCTCGAACGCCGGACCCGTCAGGTCGACGTCGGCTCCATAGTTGCGCGTCGCGTCGACCTTGGCCATCGGCGAGTCCTGCGGCATGAAGATCCGCGCCTGCGCGCCGAGCTCGCGGGCCGCCCAGGCGACCGCCTGGCCGTGGTTGCCGGCGCTCGCCGCGACGACACCGTTCTGGAGATGCTCGGGCTCGAGGCTCGAGAGCTTGACGTACGCGCCGCGGATCTTGAAGGAGCCCGTTCGTTGCAGGTTCTCGGCCTTGAGACGCACCGGCCGGCCCGCGAGCCGCGAGAGCGTCTCCGAGGGAAAGACCGGCGTGACGCGCGCGACTCCGTCGAGCCGCTCGCGCGCGCGCTCGATCTCAGGAAGCCCGGGTGCCGTCGCCGTCGCCATCGTGAATCCGAAAGACCTTCTCAAGTATCTCTCGCACCGCAGTCAACGGGTCGAGCTCTCTCGCCTGAACCTCGGCGAGCAGCCGCCGCAGCTCGGCGTCGTCCGCCACCGCCTGCTCGAGATGGCGGCTCGCCCGGCTCGCCGCAACGGCAAAGACCTCGCGTGCGAGATTCGCCCGGCGCCGCTCCTCGAGCTGCCCGCTCTGCTCGAGAAAGGCGCGATGCTCCTCGATCTTCTCCCACAGCTCGGGCACGTGCTCGCCGCGCACTGCCTCCGTCAGGACGATCGGCGGATGCCACTCGCCGCTGCGGTCAAGGGCAAGGATCGAGCGCACCTCGTTCAGCATCGTCTTTGCGGCGGGGTTGTCCATCTTGTTGATCGCGATCACGTCCGGGATCTCCATGATCCCCGCCTTCAACGCCTGCACCGCGTCCCCGGATCCGGGCATGAGCACGAGCAGGACGGTGTCCGCGATCCCGATCACCTCGACCTCGCTCTGCCCCGCGCCGACCGTCTCGAGGAAAACGACGTCCTTGCCGGCCGCGTCGAGCACGAGCAGCGCCTGCAACGCCGCCTCCGCGAGCCCGCCGAGGTGGCCCCTCGTCCCCATCGAACGGATGAAGACATCGGGGTCGAGAAAATGGTCGCTGAGCCGGATCCGGTCGCCGAGCAGCGCGCCGTGCGTGAACGGGCTCGAGGGATCGACCGAGACCACGCCGACGGTGACGCTCCGCTCGCGGACGAGCCGGATCAGCGATGAGACCAGGCTCGACTTGCCGACGCCGGGCGGCCCGGTGACTCCGACCGAGTACGCCGAGCCGGTCTGCGGGTAGAGGTCGGCCACCACGCCGTAGGCGAGCGGGTCGCCGTCCTCGACGAGCGAGATCGTGCGCGCGAGCGCGCGCCGGTCGCCCTCCCGGACGCCGGCGGCAAGGTCCTCGCGAGTCCAGTCGCGGCGGCCGGGCACCGCGCGGACTCTAGTGGGCGGCTGCCACGGGCGTGACTTTG
>DASXOM010000207.1:0-9660 GCA_036494245.1 Gaiellaceae bacterium | reverse complement strand
TGGACGCGGACGTGGTCGAACGACCGGAACCGCCGCAACCTGCGACGAACACGAGCGCGAGAAGCAGAAGTGCCGCTGCGACCGCGCCCACTCTCCCCGGAAAAGCGGTCGGCTCCAACGAGCGGCGAAATCTAGCGCCCGGGGGACACGTCGGCGGTCGGGCCGAGACGCACGAGCGCGCGGCGGCGCTCGCGGAGCTCCGCCGGCTCCTCCTCCTCGACGACGTAGTCGACTCCGTCACGCTGCGTTGCGTGGAGAATGCGCCCGTCGCCGACCCAGAACGCGATGTGGTCGGCTCCCTCCGCAGGGCCGTAGGTGACGAGGTCGCCGGTGCGGAGGTCGCTCTCCGCCAGCCGCTCGCCCGCCTCCTCCTGCTGGTCGGCGTCGCGTGGCACGAGGCGTCCGCAGGCCCGGAATGCCATGTGGACGAGGCCGGAGCAGTCGATCCCCGCCGCGGTCATGCCGCCCCACTCGTAGCGCGTGCCGAGCAGCGTGCGCGCCTGCGTGACGGGCTCGGATGCGATCGGCTGCAGCCAGTCGGCGTCCGGCTCTCCCGCGAGATGCTCGCGCCGAACCCAGCCCGGATATGCGTAGGCGGTCTCTACGCGGACCCAGTCGCCACGCTCCTCGAGCACTCGCAAGGGCTCTCCGGCGAGAGCCTGGGTCACCTGCTCCGCGTTCTCTGTGGGCTCGGCTCTGAGCGGTGCGAGCTGGCATGCGAACGTATGTTCGCCTAGGCTCTCGACCATGCAGCTCAGGCTAGACGCGGCCGACCGCCTGGTGGAGCTCGTCGAGGAACAGCGCGGGCCGGTACTCGCGGAGGACGCCGCGCGGCGGCTCTTCGCTCTCCGGCAGGCGCCCGTCGCGCTTGCACGCTCGCTGCTCGCGGACGTCGTCGAGACCGACGCGCGGCTCGCATGGAGCGGCGACGCGGTGGCGCTCGCCGAGCCAGGGGGCGCGACGCTCCTGCTCGAGGAGGCAACGTACGTCGTGGTCGACCTCGAGACAACGGGCCTGCGGCCCGGCGAGTCCGGGATCTGCGAGATCGGGGCAGTACGCCTCCGGGGCTTCGACGTCGATGCCGAGTTCGAGACCCTCGTCGATCCAGGGCTGCCGATCGGCGCCGGAGCGAGCGCCGTGACCGGTCTCCGGAACGAGCAGCTGCGGGGCGCACCTCGGCCGGCCGAGGCCGTGCGAAGCTTCCTCGCCTTCGCCGGCGACGGGGTGCTCGTCGCGCACAACGCGCGCTTCGACCTCGCGTTCCTCGACCGCGAGACCGAGCGCCTCACGGGCTCGCGTATCGGCTCGCCCGTGGTCGACACCGTGCGCCTAGCACGAAGGCTTCTCGCCGGCCGGGTGGCAGGATTCGGGCTCGGTCAGCTCGCGTGGTTCTTCGACACGGCCGAGCGACCGTGTCACCGTGCGCTCCCGGACGCTCGTGCGACCGCCGAGCTGTTGTTGGCGCTGATCGGGCTGGCGCAGGAGCGCGGCGCTCGCACGGTCGCCGACCTCAGTGCGCTCGCCGCGACCAAGACGCGGCGCCTGCTCGACAAGCGCCATCTCGCGTACGGAGCGCCTACCCGGCCCGGCGTCTACCGCTTCCTCGGCCGCAACGACCAGGTTCTCTACGTCGGCCGCGCCCGCGACCTGCGTGCGCGCCTGCGTTCTTACTTCCGCAGCGACCGGCAGCGGCCGGCCGTCGAGGCGGCCGTCGCGGCCGCGGAGCGGATCGAATGGCGGGTGATGGGCTCCGAGCTCGAGGCGGCCCTGGAAGAGCTGCGCCTGATCCGCGAGCTCCGCCCACCCGGCAACGCGCGGGTTTCGCGCCCGGAGCGGCAGGTGTGGCTCCGGCAGCGCGGCGACTCGGTCGTGGCAACGACCAGCCAGGTCCAGGCGGGCCGTATCAAAGCTAGTAACAGTCTGTTACTTGGCCCGTTGCGCTCACGGCGGACGGCTCAGCTCGCAGCCCGGGCGCTGACTCCTGACGAGCTCGCCCGTCCCGATGCCGCGCTGCCGCGCCTCCACCGCCGGTTGCGCGAGCTCGCCGACGCTCGCCGCTTCGAGGATGCTGCACGGCTACGCGACCGGATCGCAGCTCTGGAGCGGGTCTGCCGCGAGCTCGAGCGGCTCGATCGCGTGCGACAGCTCGCGTGCTGCGTGCTTGTACCGGCCATTGAGCCCACGTACGTACGGGCGTTCTTCGTAGCCGGTGGCCGGGTGGCGGCGGAGCGAACGCTGCCCCCCGGTGGCGGCGCAGCCCTCGAGATCGAGGCCGGCCTCGCTGCCGCGAACAGACATCTCCAACTTAGTAACAGACTGTTACAAGGTGATTCGGGAGAGCTCGATCTCGACGAGCTGCTCCTCGTCGACTCGTTCCTCCGCCGGCCTCCGCCCGAGCTCCGCGTTACGCCGCTCTCGCGAGAGGCGATTCTGCGCGCGCGGGACTCGGTTCGAGGCTAGGCCGCAGCGACCGAGATGAGGTCGCGCAGCGCGCCGAGCCGGGAGAGCGCCTGGCCCTCGAGCTGGCGAACCCGCTCGCGCGTCAGGTCGAGCTCGTTCCCGATTGCCTCGAGCGTCCACGGCTCGCCCTCGAAGCCGAAGCGCAGCTCGAGGATGCGCCGCTCGCGCTCCGGGAGCGCCTCGAGCGCGCGCCGCACGCCCTGGCGGCGGAGCGACTCCTCGGCCTCGTCGAACGGATCGGCTGCCTCGCGGTCGGCGAACAGGTCGCCGAGCTCGCCCTCGTCGTCGGCGCCAACCGTCTGGTTGAGCGAGACGGACGCGTTTGCCGCGCCGAGTGCCTCGTCGACGTGCTGCATCGGCAGGCCGGTCGCCTCCGCGAGCTCCTCCTTCGTCGCCTCGCGCCCGAGCTCGACCTCGAGCCGGCGCGCCGCGCGCGACAGCTTCTGCTGGCGCTCGACGACGTGGACGGGCACGCGGATCGTGCGCGCGTGGTTCGCGACGGCGCGTTGCACGGACTGGCGGATCCACCAGGTGGCGTAGGTCGAGAACTTGTAACCACGGCGCCAGTCGAACTTCTCGACGGCGCGGTTCAGCCCGAGCGTCCCCTCCTGGATCAGGTCGAGGAACGGGACTCCGAGCCCGCGGTAGCCCTTGGCGATGGAGACGACGAGCCTGAGGTTCGACTCGATCATGTGCCGCTTGGCAGTCGGGTCGCCGCGCTCGATCCGCTTCGCGAGCATGACCTCTTCGGCCGCGGTGAGCAGCTTGTGGCGGCCGACGTCGGCGAGGAAGAGCTGGAGGCTGTCGGCCGAGCCGGAGATCGCCACCGTTGGGGTCGCAGGCTCGGGGGCCGGCTCCTCTTCCTTCTCCTCTTCCTTCGGCACCTCGGCCGTCGGGACTACAACCGCGGTCGCAGCCGGCTGGCCGATCTCCAGCCCGGTGCGCTCGAGCTCGCGCGTGAGCTCCTCGACCTCCTGATCGTTGAGCTCGAGCTCGGCCGCGAAGGCCTCGAGCAGGGCGGGATCGACGAACCCGCGCTCCTCGGCGCCCTCGACGATGGCACGGATCTGATCCGACTCGAGCAAATCGTTGAGCTGGTTCTGCGTCAGCGCTCCCTCAGTCCCTTCGTCCTGCTTCTTCGCTTGCCCGCAAGCCTTCTCACCTTAGGAGGTAAGTCCTCCGGTTACCACTCTCGCCCGAGAGTGCCGCCGCTCCGGCACGCCCGGTCGCTCGAACGAGCCGCGCGGCAAGTGTATTCCGCGCGTCGACCCGGTCCGTGAGCTTACGACGCGGACCGGTCGGCGAAGTTGGTGGAGAACTGTTCAGGAAGCCTTGCGGCGACGGCCGCCCCGCTTCGCCGGTCCCTTCGCCCGGCGCTCCGCGAGCAGCTCGACGGCGCGGTCGAGCGTAACCGTCTCCGGATCGTCGCCCTTGCGCAGGCTCGCGTTCGTCTCGCCGTCGGTGACGTACGGGCCGAAGCGGCCCTCCTTGAGCACGATCTCGTTGCCGCCGACCGGGTCGGCGCCCAGCTCGCGGAGCGGCTTCGTCGCCGCGGCCCGTTGACCTCGCCGCTGCCGAGGCTGCGCGAGGAGGGCGAGCGCGCCGGGCAGGTCGATGGTGAAGAGCTGCTCCTCCGACTCGAGCGAGCGGGACTCCTTTCCCTTCTGGATGTACGGCCCGTAGCGGCCGTTTCGCGCGACGACCTCCTCCCCGTCTTCGGCGACGCCGACCACGCGCGGGATCTCGAGCAGGCGGACCGCGTCGTCGAGCCCGATCGTGTCGAGCGACATCGTCTTGAACAGCGAGGCGGTTCGGGGCTTCTCCTTCGAGTCCTCGGGCAGCACCTCCGTCACGTACGGTCCGTAGCGCCCGGTGCGCGCGACGATCGGCAGTTCGGTCTCGGGATGGGTGCCCAGCTCGCGGTCTCCGCTGGGCTGCGAGAGGAGCTCTTCCGCCTTCTCGACGGTCAGCTCGTCGGGGGCCAGCTCCTCGGGAACGCTTGCGCGCTGCCCGTCCCGCTCGAGGTACGGCCCGTAGCGGCCGACGCGAAGGACGATCCCGTCGCCGATCTCGAGCGAGTTGATCTCGCGCGCGTCGATCGCGCCGAGATCCGACACGAGCTCGTGCAAGCCTCCGGTGCCGTCGCCGAAATAGAAGCGGCCGAGCCAGTCGACCCGTTGCTCGTCCCCGGCCGCGATCCGGTCGAGGTCGTCCTCCATCGAGGCGGTGAAGTCGTAGTCGACGAGCCGGCCGAAGTGCTTCTCGAGCAGGCCGACCACCGAGAACGCGAGGAAGGCCGGGACGAGCGCCGTCCCCCGCTTGAAGACGTAGCCGCGGTCGAGGATCGTGCCCAGGATCGACGCGTACGTCGACGGGCGGCCGATGCCGAGCTCCTCGAGCGTGCGTACGAGCGTCGCCTCGGTGTACCGCGCAGGCGGGCTGGTCTCGTGGCCCTGCGGCTCGAGCGCGCGAAGCTCCACCGAGTCGCCCTCGGCGAGGTTCGGCAGGCGACGCTCCTCGTCTTCCTCCTGCGCGGCACGGTCCGCGTCGCGCCCCTCTTCGTACGCGGCAAGGAAGCCCCGGAACGTGATCACGGTGCCGGAGGCGCCGAACTCGACGGCCTCGCCGGCACTCGAGTCGGCCGCAATCCGAAGCGACACCGTCTGTCCCTGCGCGTCCTTCATCTGGGACGCAACCGTGCGCATCCAGATCAGCTCGTAGAGAGCATGCTCGTCCGTGGAGAGCTCCGAGCGCACGTCCTGCGGCGTGCGGAAGCGATCGCCCGAGGGGCGGATCGCCTCGTGCGCCTCCTGCGCGTTCTTGACCTTCCGCTCGTAGCGGCGCGGCTCGGGCGGCACGTATTCGGCGCCGCAGAGCGCGGTCACCTGCTCGCGGGCCGCGGTGAGCGCCGACTCCGACAGCGTCGTCGAGTCGGTACGCATGTACGTGATGTAGCCGTTCTCGTACAGGCGCTGTGCGAGCCGCATCGTCGTCTGCGCGGAGTAGCGGAGCTTGCGGCTCGCGTCCTGCTGCAGCGTCGAGGTCATGAACGGCGGGCTCGGGCGACGGACGTACGGCTTTCGCTCGACGCGGGCGACCTGGAACGCCGCGTCCTGGAGCCGGTCGGCGAGCCCACGCGCGGCGTCCTCGTCGAGCTGGCGCGCCTCGCCGCGAAGCTTCCCGTCGGGCCCGAAGTCGCGGCCCGTCGCCACACGCTGCCCGTCTAAAGAGACGAGCCGAGCTTCAAAGCTTTCGGGATCGAACGTCGCAACCATGTCCCACCACGCCGCCGCGCGGAACGCCATCCGCTCACGCTCGCGCTGCACGACGAGCCGGGTCGCCACCGACTGGACACGGCCGGCCGAGAGCCCGCGCATGACCTTCTTCCAGAGGACCGGCGAGACCTCGTAGCCGTACAGCCGGTCGAGGATGCGCCGCGACTCCTGCGCGTCCACGAGCCGCTCGTCGACGTCGCGGGTCTCGTCGAGCGCCTGCTCGATCGCGTCGCGGGTGATCTCATGGAAGACCATCCGCCGTACGGGGACCTTCGGTTGCAGCACCTCGAGCAGGTGCCAGGCGATCGCCTCGCCCTCGCGATCCTCGTCCGTCGCTAGCAGCAGCTCGTCGGCGCCGGCCAGCTGCTTCTTGAGTTGCGCGACCGTCTTCTTCTTGTCGGGGTCGACGACATAGAGGGGCTCGAACCCGTGCTCGACGTCCACGCCGAGGCGCGCCCAGGACTCACCCTTGTACTTCTCCGGGATCTCGGCGGCACTGTCGGGCAGGTCGCGAATGTGGCCGACGGAAGACTCGACGACGAAGTCCGGTCCGAGGTAGCCGGAGATCGTGCGCGCCTTCGCCGGGGACTCGACGATGACCAAGCGTTTCGCCATCGGCGGGTCACGATAGCCACCCCTGCGGAACGTGATACTCAAGGGCATGCGTCCGCCGCTCCTCTACAACGTCGTCGCTGCGGCCAGCTGGCCGATCCTGCAGTGGCTCTTCCGGCTGCGGGTGCAGGGGAAGGAGAACGTGCCCGAGAGCGGCGGCTACGTCCTCGCCTGCAATCACCTCTCGAACTTCGACCCGTGGCCGCTCGGGATGCCGCTGTGGCCGCGGCGCTGGCTCCGCTTCATGGCGAAGTCGGAGCTCTACTGGTGGCCGGCGACGTTGGTGCTCAACGCCGCCGGTGCCTTTCCGGTGCACCGCGAGCGCGCCGACGTCGAAGCCGTACACACGGCCGTGCGCCTTGCGCAGGAGGGCAACGTCGTGGTGATGTTCCCCGAGGGGACGCGGCGCAGGAAGGGACTCGTGAAGAAGCACCAGGCCCGGGCACGGTCCGGCGCGGCGCGCATCGCGCTGAACGCCGGAGTGCCGCTCGTCCCCGCAGCCCTCGCAGGCACCGACCGACTGCTCACACTGGGGCCACTGAAAGTCGCATTCGGAGCGCCGATCGAAGTGGAGGACCTGCTCGCGTCCGGCGACCTGCGTCGTGCGGCGCAGGAGGCCACCGAGCGCTTGATGGCGCGCATCGAGGAACTCGAGGCGTCGTTGTGAGCACCCTGCTCGCGATCGACGGCGACTCCTTCGCGCATCGCGCCTACCACGCGCTGCCGAAGTCGATCCGGCTCAACGCGGTTGTCGGCTTCACGAACATGCTCACCCGGCTCTGGCAGGCAGAGCGGCCGGGTGGGGTCCTCGTCGCCTGGGACACGCTCTCGGTGCCGACGTACCGGCACGAGGCCTATGAGCCCTACCAGTCGGGGAGAGTGTTCGACGACTCCATCGTCGAGCAACTCGAGATCCTGCCCCAGGTCGTGAGCGCTTTCGGCTTCCTCGTCGCGAAGGCGCCCGGCTACGAGGCGGACGACTTCCTCGCGGCCGCGGCGCGAGAGTGGGCCGGCAACGTGCTCGTCGCCACATCCGACCGCGACGCCTTTCAGCTCGCGAGCGAGCGCGTCACGATCCTGCAACCGACACGGGGCGTGAGCGAGCTGGCTCGGATTGGCCCCGCCGAGGTGCGCGAGCGCTACGGCGTCGAGCCGGAGCAGGTGCCGGATCTGATCGCGCTGCGCGGCGATCCGTCCGACAAGCTGCCGGGAGCGCGCGGGATCGGCCCGAAGAAGGCCGCTGAGCTACTCGGGCAATACGGCTCGCTCGACGCTGCCCTCGCCGACGGACGTTTCGCCGCCGAGGCGGAGGACTTGGGGCTCTTCCGGCGAATCGCGACGATGGACGCCTCCGCCCCCCTTCCTCCCCTCGCAGAAACATCCCCGGCGTGGGCGGAGGCGTCTTCTTTCCTCAAGGGGCTCGGGCTCGACGGAGTCGCCGCCCGCGTCGGCGAGCTATCGACGTCCTGACCCATCCCGCGTTCGCGCGGCTGCATCCCACCGGCGGGCATCCGGAGCGGCCCGAGCGGCTTGCGGTGCTGCTTGCCCATCAACACATCTGGAGCGAGGGCCGGGCCGCGTCGGCCGAGGAGTTGCTGCTCTGCCACACACCCGAGCACGTGGAGCTCATCCGCTCGGTCGAGGACGGGCTCTGGCTCGACGGCGACACCGTCTGCACGGCGACGACCTACGAGGCGGCCGCGCTCGCAGCGGGCACCGCGATCGAGGCGGCGCTGCGCGGCGGCTTCGCACTCGTCCGCCCGCCCGGCCACCACGCCCTGGCGGGGAGAGCGATGGGTTTCTGCGTGTTCAACAACGTCGCGGTGGCGGCGCGCGCTGCGCAGGAGCGGCTCGGTCTCGAGCGCGTCGCGATCGTCGATTTCGACGTCCACCACGGCAACGGGACGGAGGCGATCTTTCGCGACGACGACAACGTCCTCTTCGTCTCGCTGCACCAGTGGCCGTTCTATCCGGGCAGCGGCGGGCCGGACGACCAGGCGGAGACGACCGTCAACGTCCCGTTGCAGGCCGGCTCAGGTGACAAGGAGTACCTCGAGGCATTCGCGCAGATCGCCGAGCCCGCGGTGGAGCGGTTCGAGCCCGAGCTCGTGCTCGTCTCGGCCGGGTTCGACGCGCACCACGCGGACCCGCTCTCGGACATGCGCCTCACGGAGGACGGCTTCCGCGAGCTGGCGCGCCGCTGCCGGGCTCTCTCGGACCGGGTAGCCGCAGTCCTCGAGGGCGGTTACGACCTCGAGACGCTGCCGGTGCTCGTCGACGCGGCGCTCGATGGCTTCATGGGTTAGCCGCGGGCCAACGCGAGCTGCTCGAGCGCCTCGCGGCGCGACGAGACGCCGAGCTTGCGCAGGAGGCTCTTGACGTGCGAGCGGACTGTGTGCTCGGAGATGAAGAGACGTTGCGCGATCTCATCGGTGCCGTGATGCTCGTCGAGCAGGAGCAGCACCTCGAGCTCGCGGGCCGAAAGAGCCGAGGCGATGCTGTCCGGCACGCCCGAGCCGCGGCCGCCGCTGCGCACCTGGTCGAGCAGCCTGCGCGCGACTGGCCCCGAGAGGGCCGCGTCGCCCTGGACGACGCCCTCGAGAAACTCGGCGATTCGCTCCGGCGACTCGGTCTTGAGCAGGTAGCCGGCTGCTCCGCCGCGAATGGCGGCGAGCAAGTTCTCTTCGGTGCCGGAAGCCGTGAGGACGACGACCTCGCAGCCGGGTGCGACCTCGCGAAGCCGGGGCAGCGCGGAGAGGCCGTCGAGGCCTGGCATGAGGAGATCGAGCAGGACGAGGTCGGGCTGCGTCTCCGCCGCGGTGACGATCGCCTCCTCTCCGTCGGCCGCGATCCCGGCGAGCTCGAAGCCGCGCGAACGCAGCAACGCGGCCAGCGCCTCGCGCGTAAGAGGATGGTCGTCGACGACGAGAACGCGTGCGGGCATGGGTTCCTTATCGGCAGCAGCCGTTTTGCCGACAAGACCCATATGAGAAGGCAGCGAACCGAGTTGCAGGCCTGGTTGTGGGGCGAGGTCGTCCTTGCCGGTCTCCTCGCGGCCAGCCTCGCGCTGCTGCTCACGCATCCGGCTCTCCGGACGCAGTACGACCGGCCGCAGCTCCTGCTCGTGCTCGAGACGACGATGGCGCTCGCCGGCGTTCTCGTCGCGCTCCTCGCCGGGGCTCGCTTCTCGGTGACGGGCCTCCGCACCGACCTGCTCCTGGCGGCCGGCTTCCTGATCTGGTCGCTCTCGACGGTGGCGTTCGCGATCATCCCGGCGCTCAACAGCGGATCCCTCGCTCCCGCCGACGCCTGG
>DASXOM010000206.1:0-2220 GCA_036494245.1 Gaiellaceae bacterium | reverse complement strand
CAGCGGGGCGGAGTGCTTGTAGCCGCAGTGCTCCGACCAGAGAAGGGAGAAGACCGCGAGCTCGAAGTGGTTCGGGTCGCGCCCGAGCAAGTCCCGGATACGGTCCGCTTCCCAGTCGGTCAGACCGAGGGCGCGGTGAAGCGGCTGGGAGGCGACCTCCGACAGGTGATTCAGTCTAACCGGGGTCGCGGCGGAATCTCACCGAACCCGCCCGCGTTGCGTTTCACTATGTAGATGCGTCGGCCGATCGTCCTCCTCACCGTGCTCGCGCTCATCTGGGGCGCGTCGTTCATGCTGATCAAGATCGCCGACCGAGAGTTGACTCCGGCGACGCTGATCCTCGGACGCCTCGGCACGGCCGCCCTGCTGCTGGCCGCGATCGCGCTGGTGCGACTCGGGCCCCGCGTCACGCTCGCCGAGATGCGCCGCAGATGGCAATGGCTCGTCGTGATCGGGATCGTGAACACGGCGTTGCCCTTCTGGCTCCTCTCCTGGGGCGAGACGCGCATCGACTCGGGCCTGGCGTCGATCATCCAGGGGGCGGTCCCGATCTTCAACGCCCTGCTCGCCTTCGCCTTCTTCCGGGAGGAACGGGTCACGGGCCTGCGGCTGGTCGGCCTCCTCATCGGCTTCGTGGGAGTCGCCCTGCTCGTGGGCGCGCAGCCCCAGGGAAAGCTGCTCGGCGCGCTGGCCGTCGTCGCGATGGCTCTCTGCTACGCGATCGGAACGCTGATCGCCGGCCGCTACCTGCGCGGCACGCCGCCGCTCGTGGTGGCGCTCGCGTCGACCGCCGTGTCGACGATCGCCGTCCTGCCCGCCGGAGTCATCCAGGCGCCGGCCGAGATGTGGCACGGGGAGACGATCGCGGCGATCCTGGTCCTGGGCTTCGTCGGCACCGCGATCGCGTATCTCCTCTTCTTCGCGCTCATCCAGCGCGCCGGGGCGAACTACGCGACCCTCGTGACGTACCTCGTGCCGCCGATCGCGCTCGCCTACGGAGCGATCTTCCTCGGCGAGAGCTTCGGATGGACGGCGTTCGCCGCCCTCGCGCTCGTCCTCGTGGGCGTCGCTCTCGCGACCGGCTCGGTCCGGCTGGCCTCGCTGCGCGCCGACCGAGCTGCCGCGCGCAGCGAAGCAGCCTGATTCGGGGAACCCGGTTAGTCCAGCCCGCCGACGTCGAGAACGACCGTCTTGAGGTCGGTCATGTCGAGCATCGTGTAGCGGCCGCCGATGCGGCCCCAGCCGGTCTGCGTTCCCGCTGCGCCGCCGAACGGCTCGTGGGCCTCCCAATAGTCCGTCGAGTCGTTGACGACGACGTTGCCGACGCGGAGGTTGTCGAGGTAGCGGAACGCGCGCGACAGGCTCGACGTGTAGACCGCCGCCTGAAGGCCGAGGTGCGAGTCGTTTGCCGCCGCGAGCGCTTCCTCGTCGGACCCGACGCGGATGAGCGGGACGATCGGCCCGAACGTCTCCTCTCGGTGGATCAGCGTGTCGAGCCCGACGCCGGCGACGACGGTCGGCTCGTAGTAGAGCTCGGTGGGATGGCCGCCGGCACGCGAACCGCCGAGCACGACCTCGGCGCCTTTGCCCACTGCGTCCTCGAGGTGGGCGTCCATCTTGGCCGCTGTCGGCTCGTTGTTCATCGGGCCGACCTTTGTCTCGGCGTCGAACGGATCGCCGAGTGGCCACTCGGCCGCGACCTTCACGACCTCCTCGAGGAACGCGTCGTGGACGCGCTCGTGCACGAGCACGCGCTCAGTGGCGCAGCAGACCTGGCCGGCGCAGAAGAAGCCGCCGAACACGGCACCCTGCGCGGCCCGCGCGAGGTCGGCGTCCTCGCAGACGACTACGGGGCCGTTTCCGCTCGCCTCGATGAGCGAGCGCTTCAGCCCGGCGGCGCGGACGATCTTCTCGGCCGTCCGGTGGGAGCCGACGAAGCCGATCCCGTCGATGCCGGGATGCGTGACGAGCCGCTCGCCCACTTCCCCCGCTCCGTAGATCACGTTCACCACGCCGTCCGGCAGGCCGGCATCGGCCATGATCTGCATGAAGTTCGCCATCGCGAGCGGCGTCCACTCGGAGGGCTTGATCACGATCGTGTTCCCGGCCGCGATGCCCGGCGCGATGAGCTCGACCGGGATCAGCGTGGGGAAGTTCCACGGCGTGATCGCCGCGTAGACGCCGTTCGGCTTGCGAAAGGTGAGGATCCGCTTGGCCGGG
>DASXOM010000205.1:0-12299 GCA_036494245.1 Gaiellaceae bacterium | reverse complement strand
TCCCCGGCTTTTATGAGCTTCTGGAGTCGGTGACGAGGCGATAACGATGGTGGTGGCAATCGACGGGCCCGCAGGCGCGGGCAAGAGCACGGTGGCGCGGGCGCTCGCAGAGCGGCTCGGCTTCCGATACCTCGACACCGGTGCCATGTACCGAGCGCTCACCTGGCTCGCCATGAAGCGCGGTCTCGACCTCGGCGACGCGGAAGCGCTCGCGCAATTGGCGCGCGAACAGCCTGTCCTCTTCTCCGAGGACGACAGAGTTTGGATCGGCGGCACCGACGTCACGTCCTCGATCCGCGAGGCGCGGGTGGACCGGATGGTGCCCGTCGTCGCGCGCCATCCCGCGGTGCGCGAGGTGATGCGCGAGCGGCAGCGCGAGCTCGGGCACGACGGCGACGTCGTGATCGAGGGACGCGACATCGGCACCGTCGTCGCTCCCGCCGCCGAGGTGAAGGTGTTCCTCGTCGCCGACCGCGAGGAGCGCGCGAAGCGGCGCGTCGCCGAGCGGCCCGGCATCGGCGCCGACGCGCTCGCGACCGACCTTCGCCTGCGCGACGAGAGCGACGCGGCCCGCATGCAGCCCGCTCAGGACGCGATCGAGATCGACACGACGAGTCTCGAGGTCGGGGACGTAGTCGACCGGATCGAGGCACTCGTCCGCGAGCGCTCCGCGGCGTGAAGGCCTCCGAGAACTTCGCCTGGCTCGTCGGCAGGCCGGTCCTCGGCGGCTCGGCGGCGTTGGCGACGCGGCTTCGCTCGTACGGCACCGACCGGATCCCGCCGGGCGGCGGCGTCGTCCTCGCGTTCAATCACTTCAGCTGGATCGACATCCCCTGCGTCGGCTGGGTCTGCAAGCGCAACGTCTACTTCCTCGCCAAGGTCGAGGCGCACAGCGTCCCGGGGCTCGGGCCGCTCATCCGCAGCTTCGGGACGCTGGCGGTGCGCCGCGGCGAGTCGGACCGCGACGCGGTCCGGCGGATGCGGGAAGTCGTGCGCGACGGCAACGCCCTCGGCGTTTTCGTCGAGGGGACGCGCCAGCG
The DNA here is from genome assembly GCA_036494245.1 of Gaiellaceae bacterium. Classification (GTDB taxonomy): domain Bacteria; phylum Actinomycetota; class Thermoleophilia; order Gaiellales; family Gaiellaceae; genus Palsa-739. The sequence goes on along the minus strand of DASXOM010000205.1, from coordinate 11,259 downwards.
CAGCGGCGTTCCCGGTCACGTGCAGCCGGGCGCCGCGATGGTCGCGCTGCAGGAGAGCGTGCCGGTGGTCTGCGGCGCGATCCACGGCTCGCAGGACTGGAAGCTCGGCAACTTCGCTCCCGTCTCGATCGCGTGGGGAGAGCCCATGCGCTTCGACGGCCTGTCGCGCGGCGGCAAGGGATACCGTGAGGCGTCGCAGCAGATCGAGGACGAGCTGAACCGGCTGTGGCGCTGGCTGCGTGACCTGCACGAGGTCGGCCGCCCGCGCTTCGCCGTCCCGCCGGCGCGGGACGACGCCGCCCCGGTCACGCTCGAGGCGTAATGGGCGAGCCCGAACAGCCCGACGCAGGCGAGCTCCCTGCGCCGCCGCCTCCGCCGCTGATCGGCGCGGTGGCGATCGTCGGCTTCCCGAACGTCGGCAAGTCGACGCTCATCAACCGGCTGACCGAGACACGCGCGGCGGTCGTGCACGAGATGCCCGGCGTGACGCGCGACCGGAAGGAGCTCGTCTGCGAGTGGACGGGCAAGCGCTTCGTGCTTGTCGACACCGGTGGCGTCGACATCGCCGACCAGACACCGCTGACGCGCGCCATCGCCCAACAGGCCCGCGAGGCGGTGGGGGAGGCGGATCTCGTGCTCTTCGTCGTCGACGCACGAGCGGGTATGACGCCGGGCGACGAGGAGGTGGCCCAGATCCTGCGCGAGTCGCACAAGCCGGTGCTCGTGCTCGCGAACAAGATCGACGACCCGGCCCAGGAGCCGCTCGCGCTCGAGCTGCACCGGCTCGGTCTCGGCGACCCGATCCCGATCTCGGGCCTGCACGGCACCGGCAGCGGCGACCTGCTCGACCGCATCGTCGCCGAGCTCGAGCGGCTCGCGCCCGGGGGACGGCCCTCGCTGCCCGACGACGCGATCCGCGTCGCGATCCTCGGCCGGCCGAACGTCGGCAAGTCGAGCCTCGTCAACGCGCTCCTCGGCCGCGAGCGGCTGATCGTGAGCGAGATCCCCGGCACGACGCGCGACGCGGTCGACACCGTGCTCGAGCGCGGCGATCGCACCTACGTCCTCATCGACACCGCCGGCCTCCGCCGCAAGCGGCGGCACCGGCAGGGGATCGAGTACTACTCCGAGCTGCGCGCGATCGAAGCTGCCGAGCGCGCCGACGTCGCGCTCGTCCTGGTCGACTCGTCGGAGGGGATCGTGGAGCAGGACGTCGCGGTCGCCGACGTCGCGCGGCACGCCGACTGCTCGACGCTCGTCGTCCTGGCGAAGTGGGACGCGACGACGATCAACGTCGAGGACGTCCGCGGCGAACTGCGCCGGCGCCTGCGCCAGCGGCCGCCGTTCGTCGCGGTGTCCGCACACACCGGGCGCGGCCTCGAGCGGCTGCTCGACAACATTGCCGAGCTGTTCGATCGGCACGTCAAACGGATCCCGACACCGGAGCTGAACCGCGCGCTGGCCGAGCTGCGCGAAGCACGGCAGCCGCCGAGCGGACCGCGAGGACGCAGGCTCAACCTCCTCTACGGAGCGCAGATCCGCGTGCGCCCGCCGCGCCTCCGCCTCTTCGTCAACGACCCCGGCCTCGTCACGCGCGACTACGGCTACTGGGTCGAGAACCGGCTGCGCGAGCGCTTCGGCCTCGAGGGCGTGCCGGTCTCGATCGACTTCGTGAAACGATCCTGACGATGCGGTTTCTCGTGGTCGGGGCGGGCTCGTGGGGGACGGCGTTCTCACGCGTCCTGCTCGAGCGCGGTCACGAGGTCGTGCTCGGGTGCCGCACGCCGGCCCAGGCCGAGGCGATCGCGGCCGCCGGCTGGAACCCGAGCTACCTGCAGGGCGTCGACCTCAGTGGGGCCGAGGCGGTCCCGCTCGCGGAGGCTTCCGGTGACGTCGACGTGGTAGCTGTCGCGGTGCCGAGCAAGGCGTTCGGCGAGGTCGTCGAGGCCTTGCCGGGCGATGCCCCGGTCCTGAGCCTCGTCAAGGGCCTCGATCCGGAGACCGGCGAGCGGCTCTCCACCCGCGTCCACGGCCGTTCCGTCGCCGTCCTCTCCGGCCCGAACATCGCGGAGGAGATCGCAGCCGGTCTCCCGACGGCGGCGGTGATCGCGAGCGAGGACGGCTCCCTCGCGGGCCGGCTCCAGCACGCCCTCAACTCGGGGCTCTTCCGCGCCTACGTCAATCCCGACCTCGTCGGGGTCGAGCTGTGCGCTGCGGCGAAGAACGTGATCGCGCTTGCGGCCGGCGGGGTAGACGGCTTGAGGCTCGGCGACAACGCAAAGGCCTCGCTGATCTCCCGAGGCCTGGCCGAGATGACGCGGCTCGGCGAGGCAGCGGGAGCGAGGCCCGAGACGTTCGCCGGGCTCGCCGGCATCGGCGACCTCGTCGTCAGCTGCTGCAGCGCCAAGACCCGTAACCGCCAGGCGGGGGCGCTGATCGCGCAGGGACTAACCGCCGAGCAAGCGGTCGCCGAGATCGGCCAGACGGTGGAAGGCCTGACGACCGCGCCGATCCTTCGTGACCTCTCGCATCGGCTTGACGTAGAGCTGCCGGTGACGGAGGGCGTGTGCGCCGTCCTCTCCGGCCAGAGCATCACCGACCTGGCCGCAGGCCTGATGGGCCGGGAACCGACCGAGGAGTAGGCCGGAGCCGTGGCGCCTCCGCTAGCCTCACGGCCATGTCCAATCGCTCATTTTCCTTCACCTCCGAGTCGGTCACCGAGGGCCATCCCGACAAGATGGCCGACCAGATCTCCGACTCCGTGCTCGATGCCGTTCTCGTCGACGATCCCCGGGGACGCGTCGCCTGCGAGACGCTGATCACGACCGGCCTCGTCGTCGTCGCCGGCGAGATCACCACCGACACCTACGTCGACATTCCCCAGCTCGTCCGCAAGAAGATCCGCGAGATCGGCTACACGCGCGCCAAGTTCGGCTTCGACGCCGAGACGTGCGGAGTCGTCGTCGCGATCGACGAGCAGTCTCCGGACATCGCGCAGGGCGTCGACCGCTCCTACGAGCAGCAGCACGGCGAGGGCGACGCGCTGGACAGTGAGGGTGCGGGCGACCAGGGGATGATGTTCGGCTACGCCTCGAACGAGACCGAGGAGCTGATGCCGCTGCCGATCATGCTCGCGCATCGCCTGGCGCGGCGGCTCGCCGAGGTGCGGAAGGCCGACGTCCTCCCGTACCTGCGGCCCGACGGCAAGACGCAGGTCACCGTTCGCTACGAGCTCGACGAGCACGGACGCCAGCGGCCGGTGGAGATCGAGCGGGTGCTCATCTCGACGCAGCACCGCGACGGGCTCGACTGCGACACGCTGCTCAAGCCCGACCTGATCGAGCACGTGATCGAGCCGATCCTGCCGAAGGATCTGTACGACCAGCGGCGGCTCGAGCAACGCGACTTCGTCTTCTGCAACCCGACCGGCAAGTTCGTGATCGGCGGCCCGATGGGCGACACCGGGCTCACGGGGCGCAAGATCATCGTGGATACCTACGGCGGCGCCGCGCCCCACGGCGGCGGAGCCTTCTCGGGCAAGGATCCGACCAAGGTCGACCGCTCTGCCGCCTACGCGGCACGCTGGGTGGCGAAGAACCTCGTCGCGGCGGGTCTCGCCGAGCGCTGCCAGATCCAGGTCGCATACGCGATCGGCGTCGCGCATCCGCTCTCGGTGCTCGTGGACACGTTCGGCACCAGCGTGATCGAGGTGCCACGGATCGAGGAGCTCGTCCGCGAGCACTTCGACCTGCGCCCGGCCGCGATCCTCCGCGATCTCGACCTGCGCCGGCCTATCTACGCGAAGACGGCCGCGTACGGCCACTTCGGCCGGGAGGACGGCGACTTCACCTGGGAGCGGACCGACCGCGCCGACGCGTTGCGCGCAGCGGCAGGTCTCGCAGAACCTACGAAGGTCTGACGAACAGCCCGGCTGCGGCCTTCTCCGAGATCGCCCGCTCGCCGACGTTCTCGATCGCGACCGTGAACTGAGCCGCCGCCGGCTCTGCGGTGCGGACGAGGATGCTCGTGCCCGGCACGAGGCCCTGGTCGTAGAACCAGTGCAGGAGGTCGCCGTCGTGCTCGGCGAGCCGCACGATCGTCGCCCGCGTGCCGGCCGACAACCTCGCAAGGGGCGCGAGCTCTGCGTTCTCGGCCTGCTCGACCTCGGGATCGACGGGCCAGCCGTGTGGGCAGCGCTGGGGTCGGCCGAGCTTGTCGTCGATCCGCTCGATCATCTCGTCGTCGAAGGTGTCGCCTAGCTCGTCGGCGCGCTCGTGCGACTCGTAGGCCGTGTAGCCCATGAAGTCGGTGAGCAGCCGCTCGATGATCCGGTGCTTGCGGACGACCCGCTCGGCGCGCTCGCGACCGCTGTCGGTGAGGAGCGCCTCCTTCTTCTTGCCGCGCTCGATCAGGCCCTCCGACTCGAGCCGCTTCAGCATCTCGCCGGCGGAGGCGCGGGAGACGTGGAGCATCTCGGCGACGCGCGAGGCGAGGGGAGGGCTCCCCGCGCCGTGCGGCGTGTATTCGCCGATCGGGAAGGCGAGAAAGTAGATGGTCTCGAGGTACTCGTCTACCGAATGGCCAGCGGCGGGCACCTAGCTATATTGCCCTTGCCCCCGCGTGTAAGGGCACCCTTACAAGAATGAGCACTCCAGAGATCCTCCTGCTCGGCGCGTTCGCCGGCGCCACCATCTTTCTCGGCCTCCCGATCGGGAGGATGCAGAACCTGAGCGCGAACACCCGTGCCGGCCTGTCCGCGCTCGCCACCGGGATCCTGATCTTCCTGCTCTGGGACGTGCTCTCGAACGCCGTCGAGCCGATGGACTCCGCGCTGCACGCGCACAACTGGGGCAGGTTCGCCGGTCTCAGCGTCCTAGGCATCGTCGGCTTCACCGCCGGGCTCATGAGCCTCGTCTACTACGAGTCGTGGATGAAGCAGCGGGCCGGCCGCCGCTCCTCGCCCCTCGTCGGGCCTGGTGCGGCCGCTCTCGACGAGTTCGCGGAGCGGCGGCAACTCGATCTGACGAATCCGGCCATCCGGCTCTCGTTCCTGATCGCGATCGGCATCGGCGTCCACAACTTCGGCGAGGGTCTGGCGATCGGCCAGGCGGCGGCGGCGAGCGAGATCAGCCTCGCCGTGACACTGATCATCGGCTTCGGGCTGCACAACGCGACGGAAGGATTCGGTATCTGCGGGCCGCTGACCGGCGAGGGAATCGTCCCCAGCTGGCGGCTCCTCGCGCTGCTCGGCCTCATCGGCGGCGCGCCGACCTTCCTCGGAACGGTCCTCGGGCAGGCGTGGACGAGCGATGCGATCTCGGTCCTCTTCTTCGCGGTCGCCGCCGGCTCGATCCTCTACGTCGTCCAGGAGCTGTTCGCCGTCAACCGCAAGTACGGCCACCCGGTGCTCGTCACGTGGCTCCTCCTCGCAGGGATCCTGCTCGGCTTCGCGACGGACTTCGTCGTCAGCGCCGCCGGCGTCTAGCCCGTTCGGGCGACAGGACGCTCGCCCAGGCCTCTTCGTTATCAGTCCCGCGAGAAAGTGGCGCTTGTTGCATCCTGCGCTCATTAGGCGTAGCTTCACGGTGGGGGCTGGACGCGACGGCTTTAGCCGAAGCATCGAGGGAGGGAGGCACATGAAAAACCCTCGGAAGCGGTTGCTCCTACTTCTTGTGGTAGTGGGATCGGTCGCAGCACTCGCAGCGGGGCGCGCGCAGGCAATCACCAATGGCCAGCTCGACGGAAACGGGCACCCGAACGTCGGCGTCATGGTCGTCGATTTCGGCGACGGGCCGCAACGGCTGTGCTCGGGGGAGTTGATCGCCCCGACACAGTTCCTTACAGCAGGGCATTGCACGTCCTTCCTAGTCAACAACCCTGCCCTCCTCGGGGTGACGTTCGACCCCACGTACGACCCGAGCACGTCAGCCGTCATCCCGGCCACAGCGGTAACGGTCGATCCGCAGTTCGGCAAGGATGAAGGTGACTTTCACGACCTGGGGGTGATCACCCTCGCCACGCCGGTGGCCGCGACGCCCGTCGTCCTCCCGCCAGCAGGTCTTCTCGACCGACTCGCCGCTCAGGGCGGCCTGCATGGTCGGGACTTCACCAACGTCGGATACGGCGCAACCGGCTTCGCGTTTGGAGGTGGCATGCCACAGCTTGTGGACTTCGACCAGGCTGTGCGCAGGATCTCGACCTCGCCCTTCCAGTCGCTCCAACCGAACGTGCTCCTGCTTCAAGGGAACACAAACGCCACCGGCCAAGGCGGAACCTGCGTAGGCGACTCCGGCAGCGCTAGCTACCTCAACGTTGGCGGAGTCGATGTCGCTGTGGCAATCGTCACCCTTCGCAGCAACGTGTCGGGGCGCTGCGTCGCCAACGACGCGAAATACCGGCTCGACACGCCGTCCGCGCGTGCGTTCCTCGGACAGTTCGTGCCACTGCCGTAGGTCCGATTCCGTCAACCGGGACGGCCGCCATGGCACGCAGTCGCGGTGACTGATTCCGTAGCGTTGCCCCAACGATCCCGCACACCCGCAGATGCCGGATTGAGGTCCGCTCGCTCAGGGTCATTTCCGAACATGACCCCTGACGGGCTACCAGGGTCGCGGCGGCAACGAGTGGGTCTGTTGCGGCCGGAGTGTTCCTATACCGCCTTGATCGTGGGGGCAGTCGTCTTTACGGTCATGACCGTCCGCTACTGGCAGAGAGGCGCCGCGGTAGCGGCTAGGGACGCCATCCGTCCCGCGGCCCGCTCGCAGAAAACGTGCGAGTTTTCAGATCTCCGAGTTGCTCTTTCGCGAGCTCTGACGCTCCGCGCTCGCGGAGCTCGTCGTCGGTGAGCGCTATTCGCCGGAATAGATCGCGGACCTTTCGCAGAAAAGTCATGAGAACACACGCTACGCGTGCCCAAAGGCCTGCTTCGCCGTTCCGGCCGCGATTGACGCGCGCGGCCGGAACGGCGTGCTTACTCGGTCCTAGGTCACGCCTTGGAGGATCTTGGCCTTCTGCGCCTCGAACTCGGCGTCCGTGAGGACGCCCGAGGCCTTGAGCTCACCCAGCTGCTTGAGCTGGTCGAGCGGGTCTGCTGCCGGCGCCGCCGCGGGGGCGGCCTCTTGAGATTGCTGCTGGGCCTGGGCCTGATCCTCCTGGGCCCAGCGGTTCGCCTGTCGACGCGACGTGCGGTTCGAGACCGCGGTGGCGGTTCCCGAGATCACGGCTACGCGGGCGACTCCTCGGAGCAATGGCATCTGTGGCTCCCTTCTACGCGTTCGCGGATTCGAGTGACTCGGACGCCTCGTGCAGGTCCGACCCAGGGATCCCGCCCCTGGCGACGAGCTGGGCGCCGCTCGCGGCGACCGCCGTGGCGAACGGCCGGGCCCAACGGTTCTCGTAGAGCAGGATCGCAGCCGAGGCGCCCGCCTCCAGAGCGCCGCCGGCGTCGTCGTAGTCGTCTGGGCCGAGCAGTCCGGACGACGCTCCCTCGAACTCGATCAGGTCGAGGTCGCCGTCGGAGTCGATGTCCGCGAGCGCGAGCCCCGCTACCGCCCCGTCCTCTCCCTTCGTGACGAATACGAGGTCGAGCACGCGGATAAGCCCGCGGTCGCTCAGGTTGGCGAGCTCCTTGAGCCCCTCGCCGTTGGGCTGCGTACCGGCCGGCCATTCGACGATCAGGTAGTCGATCGGGCCGTGCGCGGTCTCGGTGTCGCTCATTCCTCTCCTCCTTGCATTGCGTTCGCGCCGCCATCGTCCGCATTCCGGCCCCCCGCGGCATCATCCCGAATGGGCGATGAGGGGAGTGGGCACCGACCAGCGGCCCGGCTACGCTCGCTGCCCGTGTCTCGCCTGGCCTCCGTCTACCCGATCGTCAGCGCGCGCTCGCTCGCGCGGCCGTTCACCTACGAGATCGGGGACGAGGTGGGGAAGGGTGCCGTCCTCGCGATTCCCTTCGGCAACGCTCGTCGCCGCGGGGTCGTCGTCGACGCCGATGCCGAAGCGCCGCCCGACGTCGAGCTCGTCGCGGCCGACCGGGTGCTCGAGACGCTCCCGCCGGCGCTCGTCGATCTCGCTCTCTGGCTCGCGGACTACTACGGCTCGACGCCGGCTCGCGCCCTCGCGCTGATCGCGCCGCACCAGCCGAAGCGGCGCGGCGAGCGGCGAGAGGTGACGGCGACGGCGGGCCTGGCGGCCGAGCCGCCGCCGGCGCGGCTCTCGGGGACGCAGGAAGCCGCGCTCGAGCGGATCGAGAGTCTCATGGCGGGCGGCGGCGGAAACGTCCTCCTCGCCGGCGCGACCGGCAGCGGCAAGACCGAGGTCTACATCCGCGCCTGCGAGACCGCCCTCGGCGCGGGCCGCGGCGCGATCGTGCTCGTGCCGGAGATCGCGCTGACGCCCCAGACGCTGGGCCGCTTCCGCGCTCGCTTCGGAGACCGGGTCGCGCTGCTCCACTCCGGCCTCTCGGAAGCCGAGCGCAGGGACGAGCGAGAGCGGATCGTGACCGGCGAAGCGTCCGTCGTCGTCGGTGCCCGCTCTGCCGTGTTCGCGCCGCTGCCGTCGCTCGGCGTGATCTGCGTCGACGAGGAGCACGACGCCTCGTACAAGCAGGAGTCGGATCCCCGCTACGACGCGCGCACCGTCGCCGCCAAGCGGGCGGCCCTGGAGGGAGCGGTCGCGATCTTCGGCTCGGCGACGCCGCGGCCGGAGTCCTGGCAGGCACTCGAGCACCTCGAGCTCGGCGGCCGGATCGCCGCACCGATGCCCACGGTTCGCGTCGTCGACCTGCGCCAGGAGACGGGCTACCCGCTCTCGGCGCCGCTCCTCGCCGAGCTCGGCCGGCTTGCGGAGGACGGCGGCAAGGCGATCCTCCTGCTCAACCGGCGCGGCGTCGCGCCTGCGCTGCACTGCCGCGCGTGCGGCGTCACCCGTCGCTGCCCGAACTGCGACGTCTCGTTCACCCTCCACGGAGACAGCTCGTTGCGCTGCCACCACTGCGGCGCACGCGAGCCTGCCGGTGAGACGTGCCCGGAGTGCGGCTCGCCGGAGCTCGCGCGGATCGGAGCAGGGACACAGCGGCTCGAGCGTGAGCTCGAGAAGCACGTACCGGAGCTGGAACGGATTCGGCTCGATGCCGACGCCGTCGCGAAGCCGGGGGAGCTCCGGGCCGCGCTCGAGCGGTTCGCGCTCGCCGACCGCGCCGTTCTCGTGGGCACGCAGATGGTCGCGAAGGGGCATCACTTCGCCGGCGTGGAGCTCGCCGCGGTCGTCGACGCCGACACCGGACTGGGCCTGCCCGACTTTCGCGCCGAGGAGCGAACCTTCCAGCTGCTCACCCAGCTCGCGGGCCGCAGTGGCCGCGACGCGCCGGGACGCGTCCTCATCCAAACGTTCCAGCCTGAGTCGCGTGCGGTGGAGCACGCCGCGCGTCACGACGTCGCCGGCTTCCTCGCGGGCGAGCTCGAGCGCCGTCGCGCGCTCGGCTACCCGCCGTTCCGCCATCTCGTCCGCATCCTCGTCTCCGGGCCGGAAGCCGCCGACCCGACACGCGCGCTCGAGGAGCTGAAGGCGGGGCTGCCGGAGTTCGAGCTGCTCGGGCCGGCTCCGTTGCTCAGGCTGCGTGGCCGTCACCGAGCGCAGCTCGTGGGCAAGACCGACCGGCCGCGCGCCCTCGCCTCCCGCGCGGCGGCACTGCTCGCGGCTGCGGCGCCCGCGATGCGCCGCGCCGGCCTGGCGGCCGTCGTCGACGTGGATCCCCAGAGTGTCTAGAACGCGCACGGGCGGCTGCCTCTGCGGCGCCGTGCGCTACACGGTCCGCGGCGAGCCGTTCCACGTCGGACGCTGCCACTGCGCCAACTGCCGGAAGACATCGGGCAGCACCTACACGATCTACGGCCAGTGGCCGCTGGACGCGTTCGAGTCGACCGGCGAGTACGCGACCTACGACAACGACAGCTTCTGTCCGCGTTGCGGCTCACGCCTGTTCATGCTCTACGAGGAGGGCGTCGAGGTCCAGCTCGGCTCCCTCGACGACGCGCCGTTCGAGCTACGCCCGCAGGCCGAGCTCTGGGTCAAGCGCCGCGAGCCCTGGATCTCCGAAATCGAAGGCGCCTCGCAGCACGAGGAAAACCGGACCTAGCCGTCCGACAGGCGCTGGAAGAGCAGGAAGTCGCGCCACTCGTCGTCGATGCGGAGGAAGCCGCGTGCGAGGCCGATCCGCTCGAAACGGTTCTTCTCGAGCACGCGCTGCGAGGGAAGGTTGTCGACGAGCGTCGCTGCCTCGACCCGGTGCAGCGCGAGCTCGTCGAACGCGTAGGCGAGGATCTCGTTCACGGCGGCGGTCGCGAGACCCCGGCAGTTGCGCGGGTGGTCGACCCAGTAGCCGATCGTCGCGCTCTGCAGGACCTCCCGGACGATGTGGAAGAGGTTGATCGTGCCGGCGATCCCGCTGCCGTCGAGGATCGCGAACTGATGGAAGCCGTCGGCCTCGCGCTCGGAGATTCGCTGCCGCTGGCCTTCCGCCGTGAAGAACTCCGGCGGCCTCACGGGCTCGTTGGAGGCGAGGAACTCCCGGTTTGCGCGATAGAGAGCGGCGAGCTCCTCCGCGTCTCCAAGCAGCAGAGGACGGATCGTCACGCGTCGAGTGCGGCGCCGCGATCCGGCGGGAAGCGAGCGAGGATCCAGCGCGCAGCGAGCGGCTCGCGCAGATACGAGCGGCCGTTGATGCGGACGAAGTCGCGGGTGCGGGGATCCATCGCCAGCCGCGCCTCGGCGGGGAAGTTCCGATTGTGCCGCTCGATCAGGTCGTTTACCTCCGCGAAGTTCCAGCTCTCCGCGAGGTCGCGCCAGGCGGCGGCGAACTCGGCGGGCCCCTCGACCGTCTCGGCCAGCGCTCTCCAGGCCTCTCCGAGCCGGCGCTCATGCTGCTCGACGGCGTCCTCGATCGCGCGCAGCCTGCGCATCCACGCCGTCGGCCCGCCGAGCGCGCGGACTCCCGAATCGGCGTCGGGCCGGAAGTTCCGCAGACGCTGCCGCAGCGGCTTCCCGTGCACCGGGCTCGACTCGAGATCCGCCTCGAGCTGCTCGCGCTCGCGGCGCTCTTGCGGCGTCTCCGCGGCCGTTGCGCCCTCGCTCATGATCTCCCGCAGCGTCCTGGGATCCACGTCTGCGAGGGTACAGTCCGGCCCGATGTCGGAGATCGAGGGACAGGTCAAGGAGGAGGAGCTCGACGCCGAGCAGCAGGCTCGACGGCGAATGGCGCTC
>DASXOM010000204.1:0-15948 GCA_036494245.1 Gaiellaceae bacterium | reverse complement strand
GCCCGTGCCCCGCCCGAGACGTCGGAATCCGTGGACCTCGACGGGCGAGGTGATGATCTGGGTGCTCTTCGCGGCGCTGCTCTTCCCGGCCGGGTTCGCCGGCTGGGCGGTCGGGCACTACACGTCGCTCGGCAAGTCCTCGTCGACGGTCGTGCACACGGTGACCATCGGATCGACGTCCACTCCGGCGACGACGACGGCGCCGGCCACCGCGCCGGCCACCACGACCTCCGCCGCGACGACGACCTCCTCGAACGCGGGCGGCGGTAACGCGGCCGCCGGGAAGGCCGTCTTCGCCGCCAACGGCTGCGCCTCGTGCCATACCTTCAAGCCCGCGAATGCGACCGGCAGCGTCGGCCCCGATCTCGACACGGCCCCGGCGTCCGACGCGAAGGCCGACGGCAACATGAACCTGGCCGCCTTCATCAAGGAGTCGATCGACAATCCGGACGCCTACATCGCGAAGGGCTACACCAAGGGGGTCATGCCGACGACCTTCGGCCAGTCCCTCTCGAGCAAGCAGTTGAACGACCTCGTCGCCTTCATCTTCTCGGGCACCGCGAAGTCCTAGCCGCCGTCAGGCGAGGGCACTGGCCCAACCGAGAGTGCGCTGCCTAGGTGTGGGGTTTCCGTAGTCACACGTTGAACGCGTATCCGGAACGATGGAGACTGGCGTCGTCCCCCGAGATCGAGGAGCGCCAACGTGAGTGCGGATCCGAGCCCCGAGCACATCATGCAAGTCGGCCTTGGCTTTTGGGCCTCGAAGACTCTTCTGAGCGCGATCGAGATGGACCTGTTCACTGAGCTTGCGCGACACCCTGAGGGAGGCGACGCCTTGCAGGACCGGTTGGGTCTCCACCCGCGTTCGTCCAGGGACTTCCTGGATGCGCTCGTAGCGCTGCAGTTCCTTGAGCGCGAGGACGGGATCTACCGCAACACGCCGAGTACGGACTTGTTCCTGGACAAGCAGAAGCCCTCCTACATCGGCGGTGTTCTGGAGATGGCCAACCATCGTCTGTACCGCTTCTGGGGCAACCTCACCGAGGGACTAAGGACGGGCCAGCTCCAAAACGAAGCGAAGGCGGGCGAGATGCCGTTCTTCGAGGCTCTCTATGCCGATCCCGCTCGCTTGAAGCAGTTCCTCGGAGCGATGACCGGGCTGAGCCATGGCGCAAACCTTGCGATCGCCGGCCAGTTCCCATGGCAGGAACACGAGACCTTCGTCGACCTCGGAACAGCGCAAGGCGACCTCGCGGTGCAGATCGTCCTGGCGAACGACCACCTGAGGGGCATCGGCTTCGATCTGCCGGAAGTGGCTCCGGTGTTCGAGGACTTCATAGAGCAGCACGGCGTCGGCGACCGACTCCGATTTGTCGGGGGTGACTTCTTCGCGGACGAGCTCCCCAAAGCCGACGTTGTCCTGATGGGACACATCCTCCACGACTGGGGATTGGACGAGAAGCGGCTGCTGATCGGGAAGGCATATGACGCCTTGCCCGAAGGGGGCGCGCTGATCGTCTACGAGTCGATTGTCGACGATGACCGATCCGTGAACGCGTTCGGACTGCTGATGAGCCTGAACATGCTCATCGAGACCGAGGGTGGCTTCGACTACACCGCCGCCGACTGCATGGGATGGATGACTGACGCAGGATTCAGCGCAACGCGCACCGAGCACCTCGTGGGGCCCGACTCCATGGTGATTGGCCTGAAGTAGCCCCGCCGCCTCGACCGCGCGGGGGCACACTTCTGGGTGGCAGATGGCAAGATCTGCTCAGGCACGAACTCCAACAGGGCGAGCCGGGGAGCGGTGTGTGCTAGCGGTACGGCTGCACGATGACGGCTTGAAGGTTGAGGAGATCGAGACGCCGTCGCCGGCTCCCGGCGAGGTGCTGGTGCGTGTGCATGCCGCAGCGATTACGCGTGACGAGCTGGAGTGGCCGGTCGATCGACTGCCGGCGATCCCGTCGTACGAGCTTTCGGGCGTTGTCGTCGGCAGCGGCGACCAGGTGTATGCGCTCACGCCGTTCGATCGCGACGGGGTGGCTGCCGAGTACGCCGTCGTCCCGGCCGATGTGCTTGCACCGAAGCCGTCGCGGCTGAGCCACGTCGAGGCGGCGGCTCTGCCGATGGGCGGTCTGACCGCCTGGCAAGCGTTGTTCGTGCACGGGCGGCTCGCCCGGGGCGAGCGGGTGCTGGTCACGGGAGCCTCGGGCGGGGTCGGGCACATCGCCGTCCAGCTCGCGCGACACGCCGGCGCTGAGGTCGTGGAGAGCGGGCCGGTCCATCTGGTCTTCGACACTCGTGGCGGCGAGGTTCCCGCCGGCGAGCGCGTGGTCACGATCGCAGAGGAGATGCCGGGAGCGATCTACTTCATCGTCGAGCCCGACCACGAGCAATTGCTGGAGTTGAGAACGCTCGTGGACGCCGGCGAGCTGCGCACGGAGGTCGACTCGGTCTTTCCGCTCACCGAGGCCCCGGCGGCGTTCGAGCGAGTCGCAGGCCGCGGGAAGCATGGCAAGGTCGTGCTCGAGGTGGGGACCGACTAGCCGACCAGGATGCGAGTAGCTGGGATCACAGCACTCGGCGAGCCCGTCGAGATCCTCGAGGTGGACGAGCCGGATCCGCCCGCCCCGGACGAGGTCCTGATCGAGGTCGCCGCCGCGGGGATCGGCAACTGGGACGAGCTGGTCAGGATCGGCAGCTGGCAGATCGGCGGCCCGGCTCCGATGGCGCTCGGGACGGAGGCGGCCGGGACGATCGCAGCGGTCGGCTCAGATGTGGTCGCGCTGCGCGAGGGCGACCAGGTGATCACACATCCGCTGCCGCTCCGGCGCCACGGGACGTGGGCGAGGAGAGTGCTCGCGCCGGCTGCGGCCGTCGCGGCCCGGCCGCCCGAGGCTTCCTCGGAAGCCGCCGCAGCGCTTCCCATTCCCGCGCTCACCGCGGCACAGGCACTCGACGAGGCTCTCGGGATCGAGAGCGGCGAGTGGGTCGTGGTCAACGGAGCCGGCGGAGTCACGGGTGGCCTGATCGTTCAGCTCGCTGCGGCTCGCGGCGCCCGCGTGATCGCGACCGCGAGCGCGAAGAAGACCGAACGCCTCCGCGGCTATGGCGCAGCAGAGGTACTCGACTACCACGGCGACTGGCCCGCCCTCGCTCGCGAGATCACCGGCGGCGGCGCCCCCAAAGCCGTCAACGCTGCCCCCGGCCACGCGGCCGACACATTGACGGCGGTTGCCGACGACGGCCGTCTCGCAACGATCACCGGCGACCCGCCGCGGGAGGAACGGGGCGTCGCGGTATCCGACGTCTACGTCCGGCCGGACGGCCGGCAGCTGGCGGCGATGGCGGAGCTGCTGGCCCGCGGCACCCTTACCGTCCCGATCGCGTCCGTCCGTCCGCTCGAACAGGCCGCACAAGCGCTACGCGAGGTAGTCGCCGGAGCGGACGGCGCGATCGTCCTGTCACTCCGAACCTAGCCCGGAGCTACCCGCTCCTCGTCGGGCCCTCGTCGGCATCGTCGTCTTGTTCGGTGTCGTCGTCCTTCACGGCTCGGTACTCGATTCCCTTGGCGTCCGCCATCTCGACGTGCGCCTTGAAGCGAGCGAGGTCGGCCTGAACGGCCCGCTTCACGAAGCGCAGTCCAGACGCCATCTTCTCGACCATGCCGTTGGGCTCGAAATCCATCTCGACCATGACCCGCGTGAGGTTCGGCTCCATCTTGTGGAAGCTCACGACGCCGCGGTGGGACATCCCGCTCGTCGTCTTCCAGACGACTCGGTCGTTGGTGCGGCGCTCGGTGATCGTGGCTTCCCACTGGCGCCGGCTGAACCAGATCTTCTCTTCCCACTTGATCTTGTTGCGGCCCGTGCTCTCGACGTGGAGCGTCCGGTGCATGAACTTCGGGTACTCCTCGAAGTCGGTCCAGGCCTTGTAGGCGGTCTCGACCGGGACGGCGACATCGGTCCAGCGCTGGATCGGGAGGCGCCGTGTCTTCTTGCCTCCGCTTCCTCCGCCACCTCCGGAGTCGATTGCCTTCGAGAGCAACTTGCCCGCGAGGCCGCCTTGCGTCGAGAGGCGGTCCTTCGCCGTGTCGAGAACCTTCTCCCCGACCTTGGACTCGACCTGCTCGCGCGCCCCGTCGAGCTTCTCGGTGAGGCCTTGCACGAGTTGCGGCCCTTTCTCGATCGCAAGAGCGCCCGCAGCGCCGAGCGCCGGCAACATCACTTCTTTTCGCATTTCTCAGACCCCCTGGGTCGATTCGGTTACTTCAGGGGGCAACGGCCGAGCCGCGGATGAGGGTTCGTCTAGATGCGTCTAGATGCGCGTGCCGCTGAGCACGTCGACGACGCGCTCCTCTGCGCCGTCGCTGTAGCTCGCGCCGAGCTTGTCCTCGAGGATCTGGCGCAGCTCGCCGGTCTCGGCCAGCTCCTGCGCGATGTCGGCGCCGCCGACGAGCTCGCCCTTGACGAACAGCTGCGGGATCGTCGGCCAGCCCGACACCTCCGCGAGCTCCTGGCGGATCGTCGGATCCGGGAGGACGTCGACCGCCGTCACCGGTGCGCCCGCCGCCCGCAGTGCCTCGAGCGCCCGGCCCGAGTTGCCGCACATCACGAACTGCGGCGTGCCCTTCATGAACAGCACGACCTTCTCGTTCTCGATCACGTCTTGGATTCGCTGGGAAAGGTCTTTCGAGATCACGTCGTCCCCCTCGTCTTGATTCGGAGCTCGTGGATGGTGCCGTCGCGGAGCGGCTCGGCCAGCGCGTTGTTGACGAGCCGGTGCTGCTCGAGCAGCGGCAAGTCGTCGAAGCGCGGGCTCTCGACGGTCACCTGGAAGTGGTCGCCGCCGCCGGTGCGATCCTCGACGCGCAGCTCGGCCGCGTCGGGAAACGCGTCGCGGAGCAGCGATTCGAGCCGGTCGACGGGCATGCCCGGAGCGTAGCTACCGCTGGTGGGCCAGGAAATCGAGAAGGTCGGAGCGGGTGAGCACGCCGACCGGCTTGCCCTCCCGCGCGACGACGACGGCGCTGCCGCCGCCGGTCAGCGTTGCGAACACCTCGTCGAGCGTCGCCGATGCCTCGACCGCGGCGAGCGGCGGCTGCATCGCAGCGGCGACATCCTCGTGCACCGCATCGGGGTTGCCGAAGACGCGCTCGAGCAGTGCGCGATCCTGCAGCGACCCGATCACGTCCGCGAGCGACTCGCACTGGCCGTCACGCACAACGGGCAGCTGCGAGATGCCGTAGCGCCGCATCGTGTCGATCCCCTCGCCGACCTTCGCGTGCGCTGCGATCGTGACGAGCTCCGGCACCTCGCCGCCATGCTTCGCGCGCAGCAACTCGCCGACGGTCGGTAGCGACGCCGCGCGCTCGACGAAGCCGTGCTCGAGCATCCAGTTGTCGTCGTAGAACTTCGACATGTAGGAGCGGCCGGAGTCGGGGATAATCGCGAGCACGTTCGCGTCGGCCGGGAGCCGCTCGGCGACCTGGATCGCACCCCAGACCGTCGATCCTGCGGAGCCACCGGCGAGGATGCCCTCCTCGTGCGCGAGCCGCCGCGCCATCAGGAACGAGTCGCGGTCGGAGACCCGGACCCACTCGTCGACGACTTTCAGGTCGAACGTCTCCGGCCACGTGTCCTTGCCGATCCCTTCGACGAGGTACGGGTGCAGCTGGGACTCGTCCTCTGCGGTGAAGATCGAGCCCTCGGGATCGACCCCGACGATCTTCACCTCCGGCTTCTGCTCGTGGAACCAGCGGCCGACGCCGGAGATCGTGCCGCCGGTGCCGACGGAGATCACGATCGCGTCGAGCTCGCCGCCGGTCTGCTCCCAGATCTCGGGCGCGGTGACGTCGTAGTGCGCCTGCGGGTTCGCCATGTTGGAGTACTGGTCCGGCTTGAAGCCGCCAGGAATCTCCTCGGCGAGCCGCGACGAGACGGAGTAGTACGACTCGGGCGAGTCGTGGTCGACGGCCGTGGGCGTGATCACGACCTCGGCGCCGTAGGCGCGCAGCATCGAGATCTTCTCCTGGCTCATCTTGTCGGGCATGACGAAGACGCAGCGGTAGGCCTTGCCGGCCGCCGCGATTGCGAGGCCGACGCCGGTGTTGCCCGAGGTCGGCTCGACGATCGTCCCGCCCGGCTTCAGCTTCCCCTCGCGCTCGGCCTGCTCGATCATCGCGACTCCGATCCGGTCCTTGACCGAGCCGCCCGGGTTGAGGTACTCGAGCTTGGCGAGGATCCGGGCGTGGCCCGGCCGAGAGAGCCTTTCGAGCCGTACGATCGGCGTCGAGCCGACGAGATCGAGGATTGTCGGGTACTCGCGAGCCACGAAGCGGAAAGGGTACGCCATGAAGATCACCGTGATCGGGCGGGGCAACGTCGGCGGCGGGCTCGCGCGGAAATGGCGCGACTCCGGCCACGAGGTGCAGGAGCTCGGCAGGGACGGCGGCGACGCGTCGGCTGCCGACGTCCTGCTCGTCGCGGTTCCCGGGCCCGAGATCGGGAACGCGCTCGGCAGCGTGAGCGGCATCGAGGGCAAGGTCACGATCGACGCGACGAATGCGTTTGGCAGCCGGAACGAGGACTTCGAGTCGAACGCGCACGAGATCAAGTCGATCGTCGGCGGCCAGACGGCGAAGGCGTTCAACCTCAACTTCGCCAACCTCTACGACGAGATCGGGAAGCAGCGCGTCCGGCCGTCGAACCTCTACTGCGCCGAGGACGAGGCGCGGGAGCTCACCGAACAGCTCATCCGCGACGCCGGGTACGACCCCGTGGACGCGGGCGGGCTCGACAATGCGCGCATGCTCGAGGACCACCTCGCGTTGCTCTTCGCCGTCAACCAGGCCGGGCTCGGCCCGTTCTTCTACCGCTTTGCGCCTCCGGGCGAGCTCTAGGACGCGAGCGCTTCGTCCGCCCCGGGCGCAAGCTCCTCGCGCTTGATCAGCACCAGCCCCGCGACGAGCGCCGCGATGCTGATTCCCACGAGCACCCAGAACGCCAGCGCAGTCCCCGAGGTGAACGCCTGCGCGTAGTAGCTCGGGCCGTGCACCGCGATCAGGTGGTTGAACCGACTGAGCGAGACGGATGCGCAGACAGCGATGCCGACGGCTCCTCCGATCTGCTGCGTGGTGTTGATCAGCCCCGAAGCCAGTCCTGCCTCGTCGTAGCTGACGCCCGCGAGCGCCGCGATCGAGACCGGGATGAAGGTGAACGGCAGCCCGAACCCGATCAGCAGATAGCCGGGCAGGAGCGCGGTAACGAACGAGCCGCTCGTCGGGATCTGCGTGTACCAGATCGCCCCAGCAGTCATTGCGACGAAGCCGGCCGCGAGCACGGGCTTCACCCCGAGTCGCGTGGTCAGGCTCTGGGCGAGCCCGGCCCAGAGCACCGCGCTTCCCGCCGTGGCGACGAACGTGATTCCGGTCTTGATCGCGCTGTAGCCGAGCACCTGCTGGACGTACAGCGTGAGGAGGTAGAAGTTCGCGAACGTGATCGCGCCGAGCAGGAGCCCGCAGACGTTGGCTCCCGCGACCGTCTTGATCCGGAAGATGCTGAACGGCATGAGCGGGTCCTTCGTGCGCGCCTCGATGCCCACGAACGCGAGCAGCAGCAGAACGGAGACAGCGAGCGGGATCAGCGTCCAGGCCGAGCCCCAGCCGTGGTCCGGGGCCTTCGAGACCGCGTAGACGAGCAGAGCGAGCCCGGAGGTGACGGTGACCGCCCCGGCGATGTCCAGGGACTTCTTCTCGTCGGCACGGCTCTCGCGGACGAAGCGCGGCGCGAGCAGGAAGGCGATTGCACCGACCGGGACGTTGACGAAGAAGATCCACTCCCAGCCGAGGTACGTCGTCAGGATCCCGCCCGCGAGGACGCCGACCGCGGCGCCGCCGCCGCCGAGCGCGCCCCAGATGCCGAGTGCCTTGTTCCGCTCGGCGCCCTCCTCGAAGGTGGTCATCACGATCGAGAGCGCAGACGGGGTGATCACGGCGGCACCCACACCCTGCACCGCGCGCGCGGCGATGAGGACGCCCTCCGACCAGGCGAGGCCGCAGAGGAGCGAGGCGACCGTGAAGATGACGACGCCGATGAGGAAGACGCGCCGGCGCCCGAACAGGTCGGCCAGACGGCCCGCCAGCAGGAGGAAGCCTCCGTAGGTGATGGCGTACGCGGTGATCACCCACTGCAGGTTGTCGCTCGAGAAATGCAGCGACTTGCCGATCGAGGGCAAGGCCACGTTCACGATCGACACGTCGAGAATCGTCATGAAGAAGGCGGCACACACGACCGTGAGCGCCTTCCAGCGAAGCGGATCAGCCTGCATCGAGAAGTCCTCCCCTGTGGTCTTGGTCCATCGTACGGAGACGAACGGACCAACCCCAAATCGACATTACGAGCTAGTGGCGGAAGTGGCGGCGGCCGGTGAAGGCCATCGCCGCCCCTGCTTGCGCGACGGCGGCGATCACCTCCTCGTCGCGGCGTGAGCCGCCCGGCTGGACGATCGACGTCGTGCCCGCGTCGATCGCGATCTGCGGCCCGTCGGGGAAGGGGAAGAAGGCGTCGGAGGCGAGGGCCGATCCCGTCGGGTCGTGGCCGAACTCGGCCGCCTTCTCGACCGCGATCCGCACTGCGTCGACACGGCTCATCTGGCCGGCCCCGATCCCGATCGTCTGCAGGTCCTTGACGAGCACGATCGCGTTCGACGCGACGTGCTTGCAGACCCGCCACGCGAAGACGAGGTCGCCCCACTGCGGCTCGTCCAGCTCGCCGGTCACGAGCTCCCAGTTGTCGCGTTCGTCGATCTCGGCGTCGGAGTCCTGCACCAGCATCCCTCCGATCACGCGCTTGTAGCTCCGCTCGCCCGCGTCGCCGGCCCGCCGCTCGCCGTCGAGCAGGATGCGCGTGTTCTTCTTGCGGCGCAGCGCGGTGAGCGCTTCCTCGGTGTAGCCCGGGGCGAACAGCACCTCCACGAACTGCTCGGCGAGCTTCTCCCCGAGCGCCGCCTCGACCTCGCGGTTGAGGACGACGACCCCGCCGTACGCCGAGGTCGGGTCGGAGGCGAGCGCCTTGTCGTAGGCGTCCTCGACGGTCGCGCCGACCGCGACGCCGCACGGGTTCGCGTGCTTGACGATCACGCAGGCCGGCAGTGCGAACTCGCGCGCGAGCGAGCGTGCCGCCGAGAAGTCGTTGAGATTGTTGAAGGAGAGCTCCTTCCCATGCAGCTGCTCGACCCGCGAGAGGAGGTGGCGGCGAGCACCGCGCTCGGCGTAGTACGCGGCGCGCTGGTGCGGGTTCTCGCCGTACGCGAGATCGAGCACCTTGTCGAGCGAGACGACGAGCGAGTCGGGGAACTCCTCCCTCGCGTTGAACCAGGTCGCGATCGCGGCCTCGTACGCCGCAGTGTGGGCGAAAGCCTCCGCCGCCAGGCGGCGTCGGGTCTCGGGCGAGAGCTCGCCGGTCGAGCGCAGCTCCTCGAGAATCTGGTGGTACTGCTCGGGCTTGCAAACAGGGGCGCAGTGAGCGAAGTTCTTCGCCGCGCCGCGGAGCATCGACGGGCCGCCGACGTCGATCGTCTCGACGGCCTCCTCCTCCGTCACTCCCCGGCGTGCGGTGACCTGCTCGAAGGGATAGAGGTTGACGCAGACGAGGTCGAAGGCCTCGATCCCGTGCTCCTCGAGCGTGGCGACGTCCTCGGCCTCGTCGCGGCGGGCGAGGATCCCGGCGTGGACGCGCGGGTGGAGCGTCTTCACGCGCCCACCGAGCATCTCCGGCGAGGCCGTGACCTCCTCGACGCGCTCCACGGGCAGGCCGATCGCCTCGAGCGCGGCAGCCGTGTTCCCGCTCGCCACGAGCCGCCAGCCGAGGGAGACGAGCCCGCGCGCGAAGGTGTCCAGGCCCGACTTGTCCCACGTCGAGATCAGCGCGCGCACAGTTCCCTCACCACCTCCGGTAGCAGCCGGTGCTCGACAGCCTGCACGCGCTCGCGGAGCGTGTCGACGGTGTCCTCCGGCCGAACGGGGACGCGTTCGACGGCGATCACCGGGCCGGTGTCGATGCCCTCGTCGACGTAGTGGATGGTCGCGGCCGTCTCGTCGACCCCGGCAGCGAGTACGTCCTCGATCGGATGCGCGCCGGGGAATTCCGGCAGCGGCGCCGAGTGCGTGTTCACGATTCGCCCGCCGTAGTAGTCGAAGAACGGTTTGCGGAACAGGTGCATGTATCCGGCAAGAACGACGAGCTCGACTCCGCGTGACTGCAGCCATTCAGCGATCGCGACGTCCCGTTCCTCGCGGCTCGCGTAGTCGTGATGGTCGAACACGGCCGTCTCGATGCCCGCGGCCTCGGCCCGTTCGAGCGCGCGGACATCTGGCTTGTTCGAGACGACGCACGTGATCGGTAGCCCTGCGTCGAGTAGCGCTTGGAGGTTCGTTCCCTCGCCGCTGACGAGCACGCCGATCACGCGATCCGTCCGATCACGAGGTCTCCGGGCTCGGTGTCGCGCACGACCGCGCACCAGCCGATGCCGAGATTGAAGACACGGCGCAACTCGTCCTCCTCGACGTGGCGGGCGAGCCAGTCGAAGACCGGCGGCCGTTCCCACGCGTCCCAGTCGATCTCCGCGCCGCGGCCGACGCGGAGGACGCGCTCGAGGTTGCCGAGGATTCCGCCGCCGGTCACGTGCGCGAACCCGAGCGCCCGGCCGCGCAGTCTTCGGGCGACGTCGAGGTAGAGCTTGGTCGGCGCCAGGAGGTCGGGGCCGTCGTAGTCCTCCTCCTCCAGCACTTGGCGCACGAGCGTGAACCCGTTGGCATGCAGTCCGGCCGACGCGAAGCCCAGGACGAGGTCGCCCGCTTCGATCGCCGATCCGTCGAGCGGTTCCGAGACGAGGCCGACGCAGGTTCCGGCGAAGTCGAGCTCCCCCTCGCGGTAGATGCCTGGCAACTCGGCCGTCTCGCCGCCGACGAGCGCCACACGGGCGGCGCGGCAGACTTCCGCAGCGCCTTCGACAAGCTCGGCAACCTCCTCGAGCTCGATCTGCGCGGCCGCGACGTAGTCGAGCAGGATGAGCGGCTCGGCGCCACAGGTGATCACGTCGTTGATGCAGTGCGCCGCGAGATCCGCGCCGCAGGCCCGGAGCGCCCCGCGTTGGCGGGCGAGGATCAGCTTCGTGCCGACGCCGTCGGTCGACGCCGCGAGGAACCGTCCGTCGCCGAGCGGGTGGAGGCCGGCGAACTGCCCGAACTGCGCCGCGCCGGTCGACTCGACCGCCGCGCGCAACCGCTCGACCACCGCGTCGGCCGTGGCGAGCGAGACGCCGGCCGCGTCGTACGTCGGTCCATCCTCCGCCACGCGCCGAGTCTATGGCCGCCGTTAGACGAACAGCTCGCCGTACAGCTCCGGCCGGCCCTGCGGGCCGCCGCGGACGAAGCGCACGACGGTCTCGCCGACCTCGACGCTGTCGCCGTCGCGGTCGGCGTCGAGGATCGTCGCGAGCGCCTTCGCCTTGCCCGCCGGATCGTCCGCTTTGAGGTGCAGCTCCGAAAGCTGCAGCTGGTCGCCCTGCGCGAGGAGCTCGTCGATCCACTCGCGCGGCGGATGGAGCTCGAGGCGATAGCCAGCATTCGTCGAGACGAACGTGCGGCGCCCGCCGTGCTCCTGCACGCGCAGGTCGCTCTGCTCCGCACGCCCGACGGCCAGCTCGAACTCGTCCTCGTCGAGCACGAACCCGAGGTGGTCGACGCGCGGTGTCGGCCACTGACCCGGCTGGACGACGACGTTCACCGCGCCCTTCTCGAGCTCGGTCAGCCGGAGCTTGAACCCCATCGCGTCGAGCTCGTGCCAGGCGATCCCGGGCTCGTACGAGGTGAGCTCCTCCCCGATGCGGCCGTGGCGCGCAACCAGGTCGAACGCGAGCTTGCCGATGTAACGCGCTTCGACTTCGCGGACGCGGCTCGTGACGAGGTGGTAGTGGAAGAGCTGCACCGGCGCCATGGTGCCAAGGCGTCGTAGGGTTCGGGGCGGTGCAGCGTGTGACCGGGATCGGCGGTGTCTTCCTGCGGTCGCGCGACCCGGTGGCGCTCGCGGCCTGGTACGCAGAGCACCTCGGTCTCGAGGTCGAGGACTGGCACGGGGCCGTGCTCCGCGCGTCCGGGGGCGAGATGCAGGTCTGGGCGCAGTTCCCGGCCGACACCGAGTACTTCGGGCGGCTCGACCAGCAGGCCATGGTCAACTACCGCGTCCCCGACCTGGAGGCCATGCTCGAGCAACTGCGCAACGCCGGCGTTGCCGTCGAGGGGCCGATGGAGAACGAGAACGGCCGCTTCGGCTGGGGAATCGATCCGGAGGGGAACCGCTTCGAGCTCTGGCAGCCGAGTCCCGGCGATTAGGAGTTCCTAGTAGTAGGCGCGCGCCGGTCGCCGTTCGGTCCAAAAGGGCCATCTTGCGCAGCGAGGACGCCAGAGGCAGGCTGGCCATGTGGCCGAGCTGACGGATCTCGATGTGCTCGAAGCTATCCTCACTTCCTGCCAATACGCCCATGTGAAGCTCGACCAGATCCTCGAAATCTTCGGAGAAGATGGCAAAGAAGAAGACGAAGCTGACGACTGAGTTCTGGCGCAAG
Organism: Gaiellaceae bacterium; assembly: GCA_036494245.1. Classification (GTDB taxonomy): domain Bacteria; phylum Actinomycetota; class Thermoleophilia; order Gaiellales; family Gaiellaceae; genus Palsa-739. Next base: position 3,321 of record DASXOM010000204.1, on the reverse strand, counting down.
GACGCCGAGCAGCGCGCCAACGCCGAGCGGATCGTCGCCATTCTTCGCGACGAGCGCGAGCAGAGAGAGCTCGCCGGCTGAGCTTAGGCGCGCGCCGGTTCGAACCGGAGCTTCGCGGCCTCGTCCGGAACCTCGGTCGGGTAGTCCCCGGTCAGGCAGGCGCGACAGAGAGCCGAGGCCGGCCGCCGGGTCGCCGCGACGAGGCCGTCATGCGAGAGGTAGGCGAGGGAGGTGGCGCCGACGTGCTCTCGCACCTCCTCGACGCTGCGTGAGGAGGCGATCATCTCCGCAGGATCCGCGAGGTCGATTCCGTAGAAGCACTGCCCGACCACCGGCGGCGACGAGACGCGGAGATGCACCTCGGCGGCGCCGGCGTCGAACAGCATCCGCACGATCTCGCGGGTCGTGTTGCCACGCACGATCGAGTCGTCGACCGCGACCACGCGCTTCCCCGCGACCTCCGCGACCGGGTGGTACTTGAGCTTGATCCCCTGCCGCCGCAGCTCCTGGTCGGGCTGGATGAAGGTGCGCTGGACATAGCGGTTCTTGATCAGTCCTTCGCTGAACGGGAGACCCAGCGCCCGGGCGAAGCCGATCGCGGCGGGCGTGCCGGAGTCGGGGATCGGCAGGACGAGGTCGGCGTCGACCGGGGCCTCCTGCGCGAGCTGCTCGCCCATCCGCACGCGGGCGTTGTGCACCTCCACGCCTTCGAGCCGGCTGTCGGGGCGCGCGAGGTAGAAGAACTCCCAGATGCAGAGCGCGCCGCCGTCGGCCTGTTCGAGTGCCTGCGTCGCGTGCAGGCCGTCGGCGTCGGCGATCACGAGCTCGCCGGGGGCGACCTCGCGCACGAATTCGGCGCCGACCAGATCGAGCGCGCATGTCTCTGAGGCGAAGACCCAGTCATCGTGAATGCGCCCGATCACCAGGGGGCGGAAGCCGTGCGCGTCGCGGAAGCCGATGAGCCGATCCTCCGACAGCGCGACGATGGAGTACGCGCCCTCGAGCCGGCGCATCGCATTCGCCACGGCCTCGTCGAGCGGCTCCTCGTCGTTCGCGATCAGCGCCGCGATCAGCTCGCTGTCGGACGTCGTCCCAAGCGGGATACCGGCCTCGCGCAGCTCCTCACGCAGTTGCCCGACGTTGATCAGGTTGCCGTTGTGGCCGAGAGCGACGGTGCGCGCGCGCCCGTGCTGGACGAGCGGCTGCGCGTTCGCCCACTGCGACGACCCTGTCGTCGAGTAGCGGTTGTGCCCGATCGCGACCTGGCCACGCAGACCGCCAAGCTTCTGCTAGTTGAAGACCTGGGAGACGAGGCCGAGATCGCGCAGCCCCGTCAGCCTCCCGTGCTCGGCGACGGCGATCCCCGCCGACTCCTGGCCGCGGTGCTGCAGCGCGAACAGGCCGAAGTACGTGAGCCGAGCAACGTCGCGATCGGGCGCGTAGACACCGAAGACGCCGCACATCAGGCAACAACTCCGATCTCGACAAAACCGCGCGAGCCGAGCCGGTTCACGCGTGCGGGGCGGCAGGCGAGGATCGCGGCGCCGCGCCGGGAGTCGTAGTCGGCCGGGAGCGCGACGTCGGCCTCGAGGCCGTCGCTCCAGGCCGCGGCCTCCGCCAGCGCGGCGGCGATGCCGCCGGTGCCGACGTCGTGGCAGAGGCTGAGATGCGTGGCCGCCCTCCAGAGGAAGCGGATCAGCGCCGCCTCGGCGGCGAGCGACCCGTCGGGCGACGTCGCGAGGAGAACTGCGTCGCCGCTCTGCCACCGGCCGGGCACGCGGCGCACGTCGGGCACGAGCCCGACGCAGCCGACGACCGGCGTCGGCGGGATCGAGGCGCCGTCCGCATCGTTGTAGAGGGAGACGTTGCCGGAGACGACCGGGATCCCGAGCGCCTCCGCGGCCTGCGCGATCCCCTCGATCGCCTGCGCGAGCTCGTGCGCGATGGACGGCTTCTCGGGATTGCCGAAGTTGAGGCAGTCGGTGAGGCCGATCGGCTCGCCGCCGGCGCACGCGACGTTGCGCGCGGCCCCCAGAGTCGCCTGGATGCCGGCGCGGAAGCCGTCGGTCTCCCCCGGCGCGGGGCCCTGCAGCGCGACCGCGAGCCCGCGCAGCGACGGCCGCAGGCGCAGGACGGCCGCGTCGAGACCCGGCCGCCGGACCGTGCGCGAGCCGACGAGGTGGTCGTACTGCTCGATCACCTCGCCCACGTCGAATTCCGGCGGCTCGGGCTGCCGCACCGGCCGCGACTCCGCCCGCTGCTCGACCTCGTACCGCGGGCACTCGTCGGTCAGCAGCCGCGCCGGGATCTCGCCCACGGTCTCCCCCTCGTGGAACGCGCGCAGCGCGCCGGAGTCGGTCACCTCGCCGATCGCCGTGCACGGCAGCTCCCAGCGCTCACACACGGCGCGCACCGCAGCGAGCATCTCCGGCCGGACGACCGCCACCATCCGCTCCTGCGACTCCGAGATCATGATCTCCCACGGCTCCATGCCCTCCTCGCGGAGCGGCACGCGGTCGAGGTGGACGTCGATCCCGGTGTCCTCGCCGGCCATCTCCGACAGCGATGATGCGAGGCCGGCCGCGCCGCAGTCCTGCAGTGACTCGACGAGCCCCGACTCGACGAGCTCCAGCGAGACCTCGATCAGCTTCTTGCCGGTGAAGGGATCGCCGACCTGGACCGACGGGCGCTTGTCCGCGTCGTCCTCGCTCAGCTCGGCGCTCGCGAGCACCGAAGCGCCGCCGATCCCGTCACGGCCGGTCGTCGCGCCGTAGAGGACGACGAGCCGCCCCGGCCCGCTCGCCTTCGCAGAGCGGAGGCGGTCGCTGTCGACCAGGCCCACGCACATCGCGTTGACGAGGCAGTTCGAGGCGTAGGCCGGGTCGAAGACGGTCTGCCCGCCGACGGTCGGGACGCCGACGCAGTTGCCGTAGTGGCCGATGCCGGCGACGGCCTGCTGGAAGTGGAAGTCGGGCTCGCCGAACCAGAGCCCGTCGAGGAGCGCGATCGGCCGCGCACCCATCGCGATCACGTCGCGCAGGATCCCGCCGATCCCGGTGGCCGCTCCCTGGAACGGCGCGACCGCGGACGGATGGTTGTGCGACTCGACCTTGAAGGCGACCGCCGCTCCGTCGCCGAGGTCGAGCACTCCCGCGTTCTCGCCCGGCCCCTGAAGGACGCGCCCGCCGGCCGACGGCAGCCGCTTCAACAGCGGGGCGGAGTGCTTGTAGCCGCAGTGCTCCGACCAGAGAAGGGAGAAGACCGCGAGCTCGAAGTGGTTCGGGTCGCGCCCGAGCAAGTCCCGGATACGGTCCGCTTCCC
>DASXOM010000203.1:0-2395 GCA_036494245.1 Gaiellaceae bacterium | reverse complement strand
GACGGCGTCGCGCATCGGCCCGAGCGTCTTCTTCGTCTGCGTCTTCGTGTTGTTGAGGAAGATCTTCGAGGTCCCGAAGCCGAGGATGAAGCGTCCCGGCCCCGCCGCCTCCTGCACGACGCGCGCGTCCATCGCGGCCTGCACGGGGTGTCGGGTCGAAGCGGCGATGATCCCCCAGCCGATCGTCAGGCGCTCCGTCTCGCGCGCCATGAGCGCGCCGACACCGGTCGACGAGCGCGCCTCCATTCCGTGCTTGCGCCACCACGGATAGGCCTCGGCCAGCCAGACCGTGTCCATCCCGGCGGCGTCCATGGCCCGCGCCGACGCGAGCATCTCGTCGAGCGGCTCCATCGTGAGCTGCATGACGCCGATCCGGAGCGGCTGCGCCAAGTCAGTCTTGGGTGGAGGTGGTCGGGCCCTCGGGCTCGGCCTCGTACGCCTCGGGCGAGACCGGGCTGATCCCCTCTTCGGCGCCGTGCGTCGCCGGCTCGCCGCCGCCGGCGAGCGCCTCCTGCACCTGCTTGTCGAGCGCGCCTAGGACGTGCTGCACCTGCTGGTTCACGATCGGCTGAAGGACCCGCTGGCCCATCGAGCCGACAGGGCCGGCGATCTTCACGTCCGCGCTCCACGCCATCGCGGTGCCGCCTTCGGGCGCGTCGGAGAGCGTGAACGACGTCTGCATGTTGATCATCGCGCCGACGCCGTTGCCCTTGACCGCGAGCTTCGCGAACTCCGGCTCCCGCTCCTCGATCTTCTCCATGTCGACCGTCATCTTCATGCTGCCGAGGCCGAGCGGGATCTTGACGTTCGCCGTCCAGTGACGATCGTCGTGGACGTCGAAGCTCTCGACGCCGGGCATCGTCTTCGCCATCGACTCGGGGTCGTTCAGCACCTCCCACAGGGTTGCCCTCGGCGCGGCGAAGGTCCGCTCGCCGGAGACGTTCACGCGCTCGCCTCCTGCAGCATCCGCCAGACGCGCTGGTACGGGTTGTGGCTGTCGGTCACGACCTGGCCGGTTGCGTCCTGGATCGCCGCGCACACGGCGTGGATCCCCGCGCCGCCGCCCTCGCCCATGCCCTTCGTCCCGAGCGGCGTGAAGGGGGAGGGGCTCTCGAGCGCGCCGGTCGCGAGCGGCGGCATGTCGAGCGCGTGCGGGACGTGGTAGTCGTAGAAGTTGGGCGTCAGCAGGTTCCCGTCCTCGTCGTATTCGTAGGTCTCGTGGACGGCTGCACCGAGCGCCTGCGCGGTCGCGCCCATCACCTGGCCCTCGACGATCTGCGGGTTGATCCGCTTGCCGCAGTCGTCGACGACCGCGTAGTCGACGATCTCGTACGCGCCGGTCTCGGGGTCGACCTCCACGACGGCGACGTGGATCTGGGTCGCATACGTGAGCGTGAGGTTGCCGAACTTCTTCTCGACGTCGGGCACCTCGAACGTCGGCCGGTAGACGTAGCGGCAGTTGAGCGTGACGTCGAGGTCCTCGGGGAGGCCCGCGTTGTTCGCGTTGATGATCGCGCCGCAGGCCATGAACGGGAGGAACGCGTCGGGGCTCTCCTTGATCCGGACGCCGCCGTCCGCGAGCTCGAGCGCCTCGGGCGGTACGCCGCCGAAGACGGCTCCCGCAAGCTTCTTGATCTCGGCCGCGAGCATCTCGGTCGCGCCCTTCACCGCGCTCAGGCCGGTGACCGCGAACTGGCTCGCGTACGTCCCCGAGAAGCCGGCGTGCGAGTTCCAGTAGCTGTCGTGGCCGGCGCGGACGTGCACGTCGTCGACCGAGCAGTTGAGGATGTCTGCGACGACCTGCGCGGCGGTCGTCTCGTGACCCTGGCCCTGCGGCGTCGTCCCGAGCGTGACCACGATCTCGCCGAAGATGTCGAGCTTGACGGTCGCCACCTCGTTGTTCCCCGAGAACTGCAGCTCCGGGTTGATCAGGCGCGACTGGCCGAAATTGTTCGTGCCGGAGTCGAGGGTGGAACCGATCCCCACGCCGAGCAGCTTCCCGCGCTCCTTCGCCGTTGCCTTCTTGGCCGGGACCGAGTCCCAGTCGATCAGCTCGAGCGCGAGATCGAGCATCCCCGCGTAGTCGCCGGAGTCGTAGACGCAGCCGTTCGGCGTCTCGTACGGCATGTCCTCGGCGCGGATGTAGTTCTTCTTCCGCACCTCGACCGGGTCGAGGCCGAGCTCGCGCGCGACGATGTCGATCACGCGCTCGGTGAACCAGAGGTGCTGCATGCGCGAGTAGCCGCGGTTCGGGGAGACGGGCGCCTTGTTCGTCGCGACCTGCGTGAAGTCGAGCTCGATGTGGCGCCAGCGGTACATCCCGGGCGTGACCTGCGCCCAGATCACGCCGCCGAGCGGCTCGTAGCGCAGCCAGGCGCCGGCGTCGTCGAGCGCC
>DASXOM010000202.1:0-8981 GCA_036494245.1 Gaiellaceae bacterium | reverse complement strand
TCCGCTCGCGACGCCGTTCCTCGTGATGGCGACCCAGAACCCGATCGAGTACGAGGGCACGTTCCCGCTGCCCGAGGCGCAGCTCGACCGCTTCTTCCTCCGCACGACGCTCGGCTATCCGGACGCCGAGGACGAGAACAGGATCGTGGACGAGCAGCTCGGCGGCCACCCGCTGACACGGTTGCAGCCGGCCGTCGACGTCGCGGACATCGAGACGATGAGCGCCGCCGTGCGCGACGTCTTCGTGCACGAGGCGGTGGCGCGGTGGATTGTGGAGCTCGTGCGTGCAACGCGCCGGCTCGACCTCGTCGCCATCGGCAGCTCGGTGCGCGGGTCGCTCGCGCTCAACCGCGCGGCGCGCGCGTGGGCGATGCTGAACGGCCGCAAGTTCGTGACCCCGGAGGACGTCGAGCGGTTGTTCGTCCCGGTGCTGATGCACCGGCTGCTCTTCCGGCCGAGCTTCCTCGCCGAGATCCGGGACCGCGGCTGGGAAGCCGCGGCCACGGACGTCCAGCAGCGCTGCCTCGGGCAAGCGCCGAAGCCGGGTTTCGACATCGACCTCGACGTCCCCGCCTCGGTGGTGTAGCGCTCGCCCGGCGAGCGGGACGACGATGGCAGCCGCGGTCTTTCCACTCGTCCCGCGCAGGCGCGTAGTCGGGCTCGCCTTCGGCGGCATCCACAGCGTGCGCCGGGGCAACGGCTCCGACATTGCGGGCTCACGCCGGTACCTGCCGGGAGACGACGTCGCCTGGATCGACTGGGCGGCGTCCGCGCGCCTCTCGGCCGCTCACGACACCGACGAGTTCATCGTCCACGAGCTGTTCGCGGACGAGGCTCCTCGGGTCATCATGCTCGCCGACCGGAGATCCTCCATGGGGATTCGGCCGTCACCGCTGCGGCACCTCGACAAGCCCGAGGCGCTGCTGGGAAGCCTGCGGCTGATCTCCGAGAGCGCTCGCGTCGCGCGCAGCCTCAGGGGATACCTAGACCATGCCGACGGAGAGACGTACTGGCGCCCGCCCCGGAGCGAGCGCTACACGGCAGAGGACCCGTTCGATGACCGGCCGTTCGACGCGCCGGCCGACACCGTCTCTCGTGGCCTCGAGCACCTCGTGCAACACCGGCGTGAGCTGCCGACGCAGACGTTCATCTTCGTCCTCTCGGACTTCCTCTCCCTGCCGGACGAGAGCGCATTGACGGCGGCGCTGGAGCACCGCTGGGAGGTCGTGCCGGTGATCATCCAGGATCCCGTCTGGGAGCGGTCGTTCCCGGACGTCGCCGGCGTGACGGTGCCATATGCCGACCCGGGTTCCAAGTCGGTCGTGCCGGTCTACCTGACCCGTGCCGAGGCACAGAGGCTACGCGACGAGCACGAGGAGCGAAGCGCAGCGCTGTTCCACCTCTTCCGCACGCTGGGAATCGAGCCGGTGGTGGTCGACTCGCACGACCCGGGAGCGATTCTCGGCGCCTTCCTGCGGTGGGCCGACCTCCGGATGATGGTGCGCGGAGCGGTCGCGTGAAGCGCGCCGTCGTCCTCGCCGTGCTCGCCGTGCTGATGGTGGTCGCCGTCGCGACCCCGGCATATGCAGGCGCTCCCGCCGTCACCGGCGGCTCGGCGATCGGCCGCAACCAGCCCATGGTGGCCTTCGGCACCCTGAGCCCACCCGTGCAGCTCTTCGGTGATCCCATCACGGCGAAGGTCGCGGTGGTCGCGGATCGGAAGTGGGTCGATCCGGCGAACCTGCGGGTCCTCGTCCACTTCGCCCCGTACGAGCCGGTCGGGCCGCCGACCAGGGTGCAAACCGGTCACGGGCGCGTGCAGCAGATCACCTGGACGTGGACGCTCCGCTGCCTGACGGCGAAGTGTGTCCCGGAGACGTTCAGCGGCCCGCTCTCGCGGGTCTTCCACTTCGGCCCGGCACAGGTCCAGTACCTGTCGCCGAGCGGCAAGATCCGCTACGCGTTCAATGCGCGCTTCCAGCGGATCCAGGTCGGGTCTCAGCTCAGCCCCAACATCGTCCGCGACGTCCTCAAGCAGGAGACATACAAGGCGTGGCAGTTCCACCTCGGCCCCGTGCCGGCGCCCGACTACCGGCTGTCTCCGGATCTCGCCTACTGGCTCGCCATTGCGCTCGCGTTCCTGCTCGGGGCGGCCGGACTGGCTCTGGCGACCCGCTGGGCCCTGCAGTTCCGCTCCCCCGCCGTCGCGCAGGGGCCGGTGCTTCCGGATTCGCCACTCGAGCGTGCGCTCACGCTCTTCTTCTGGGCGCGGGCGAACGACGACGACACCCTGCAGCGGAAGGCGCTCGAGCGCGTCGCCGACGAGCTCCCCTTCGACGTCCACGACCTGTCCGAGACGGCGCACGCGCTCGCCTGGTCGCCCGAGACGCCGGGCGAGGACGACGTGGAGGCGATCTCCGAGCAGGCCGGCGTCCACCGTCGCAACGGGGAGCAGGCGCCGTGAGAGGGACGACGCTTGCGCGCCGTGGCGCGACCCGCCTCGGTGACCTCCCCCGGCTCGCGCTACCGGCCGAGCGCACGACGCTCCTGCGGCTCGGCCTTGCCCTCGCCCTCGCCGCGACCCTCTCCGCCGCGGTCCTCCTCGCACGCACCGCCGGCAGCGGGCGGGCGGCCGTGCTCCCCGCAGGCACGAACACCGGCGTCGTAGTCCTCGACATGTCCGCGAGCGTCGCCGGCCCGGCGTTCGTGCGGATCGGGAACGTGGTGCGCGGCCTCGTTGCGACGAACCAGACCATCGGCCTCGTCATGTTCAGCGACGTCGCCTACGAGCTGCTGCCGCCGAACTCCCCGCCGAGCTCGCTCCAGCAGTTCCTGCGCTTCTTCGCTCCGCGGCGCGTCAACGGCGGCTCGCCCGTGTTCGGGCAGAGCCCCTGGGACCAGTTCACCGGCGGAACCAGAATTGCGAAAGGCCTGATCGAGGGCGTGGCTGCCCTCCGCCGCGGAGGCATCACGAATGGGTCGCTCCTACTCGTGAGCGACCTCAACGACTCGAACGCCGACAGAGAGCCGCTCATCGCGGAGGCGCTTGCGCTCCGGCGAGCGCATATCCCGGTCCGCATCGTGCCCCTCCTCGCCACCGCCGGGAACGTCCAGCTCTTCAGCAGGCTCTTCGGAGCCAACTCGATCGTCGACCCGAAGGTGTTCAAGAGCACGGCCAAGGAGCAAGTCCAGCCGATCGCAGCCTCCGCGCCCTGGGCCCTGCTCGGCGTCGGCGTCATCCTCATCCTGCTCCTCGCCGCGAATGAGCGCTTCAACACCCGCCTCGTTCCGGAGTCGGTCACATGAGCTACACCCGCCGCGCCTTCCCACTCATCGCCGCGGTCGTGCTGGTCTGCCTGGCGGTCGTTCTCGGGCTGCTCGCGCTCGACGTCCGCTCCTGGCAGGGCCGGATGACGCGCGACGACCTGCGGTTCCGTGCCCACCAGTCCCACCTCGGCCTCTGGCGTACCCCGACGACGCTGCCGGGCGACCCGGCGCGCTCGCTACTCGGCATCGACGACGCGATCTCGTATCGAAGAGGGCTACAGCTCTTCTGGTACAGCCGTGTCGGGGTGAGCACCGGCGGCCAGCCGGACTTTGCGGCGGAACGCGTCGTGACCGAGCAGAAGCTGCAGTCCCTCCTGCAGACGGCGTCCACGCGGGAGGAACGCTCCAACGCAGCGAACCTGCTCGGGATCATGACGGTGACCGCGCCGGCCGCCGATACGGCGACCGAGCTGGAGGGACTCGATCGCGCCAGGCTCCTCTTCACGCAGGCCGTCCGCGAGAATCCCTCGAACTACGCCGCGAAGGTCAACCTCGAGCTGGTGCTCCGAATCGGAGCTCCTCAAAGGGTCAAGATCGACCAGGACGCTCGCGGCGGCTTCGGCTCCGGCGGCTCGAGCGGCGTCGGCGCCATCGGCGGCGGCTATTGATGGGCTTTTCGTTCCTCACGCCGCTGAACGCGCTGTTCGCGCTCGCCGCCGCGGTCCCACTCGCCGCCCTGTGGCTGACCCAGGCCAACGTCCAACGGGTGCGGAGCCTCTTCTCGCTGACGCCTACCCGGCGGCGCGAGCTCACCGGTGTGGTCGCGGCGCTGGCCGGCCTGCCCTTGCTCGTCGGCGTGGCGGCGGCGCAACCGGTCGTGGTCCGCCACCACTCGTTCGGAGAGCGCTCGGACGCCCAGGTGTTCTTCGTCTTCGACACCTCCCGCTCGATGTCGGCGAGAGAGAACGCGGACGCACCGACTCGGCTCAAGCGCGCGATCGACGAGGCGGACGGGATGCTCCCCAAGCTCGGCGACATCCCGGTAGGCATCGCGACGATGACCGACCGGGTGCTCCCGAACCTGATGCCGACTCCGGACTCCGCCCTCGTCCGGCGCACGCTCCAGCAGTCCGTGGGTGTCGACCAACCGCCGCCGAGCCGCTTCTACCACGGCCGGGCGACCACCTTCCTGGCGCTCGTCCCGATTGCGAACTCCAATCTCTTCAACCCGGGCGTGCGACATCCCATCCTCGTCGTGTTCACAGACGGAGAGGCGTCGCCGGTGCAGGGTGAAGTCAGGACGGCGCAGGTCCACGCCATGCAGGTACCGCCGTTCTTCGTGCACGTGTGGGCACCCACCGAACGCGTCTACAAGCACGGCCGGCTCGATCCCCGCTACGTGCCTGACCCCAACAGCGGCCAGGTGCTGGCCCAGTTCGCCTCCATCAGTCGCGGGCGCGTGTTCCAGGAGGACTCCATCGACTCGCTCGTGCAGACGATCCGCGCGGACGCCGGTGACGCGCCCACGAAGGCGGCCGTGCTCGGGTATGCACGAATCGCCCTCGCCCCGTGGTTCCTGCTGGCCGGGATCTTCCCGCTCGGCTTCCTGCTCTATCGCCGGAACTTCTAGGCGAGCGCTTCTAGCTCGACTTCCCCTCGTTCGACCCGCGCCGTCCAGCGTCGGCCGAATGCGTGGATGCCTGTGAGCGATGTCCCCTCGAGCCACTCCGGCAAGCCTTGCACCTCGGAGCGCAGCACTCGTCCTGCGCGATCGGGCACGAGGCCGAGGACCACCTGCAGCAGCAGCACCGGAGTCGCCGCGGCCCAGGCCTGGGGCGACGAGGCGGTCGGGTACTCGACGGGGAAGCGCGTGTCGTTCCGCGCAAATCCCGCGAAGACCTCCGGCAGCCTGTAGTCGAAGTACGTCGCTGCGTCGACGATCGCTCGCAGGATCCGAGCTGCATCGTGCGAGCGGCCACTCCGTGCGAGGCCCCAGGCGATGAGGGAATTGTCGTGCGGCCAGACAGTGCCGTCGTGGTAGACGAGCGGGTTGTACGCGCCCTCGCCGACCGCCATGGTGCGCACTCCCCAGCCGGACCAGAGAGCGTCCTCCATGAGCAGGTCGGAGATTGCGCTGCAGCGCGGCTCGGGGACGATGCCGCTCCACAGGAGATGGCCGAGATTGGACGTCACCGAGTCGACCCGACGCTTCTCGCGGTCGAGCCCGAGTGCGTAGAAGCCCCGATCCTCGAGCCAGAAAGCCTCGTCGAAGCGGCGTTGTAGCTCGGCCGCGTCGTGCTGCAGCTGCTTGGCCAGCGCGTCGTCCTTCCAGATCTCACGCGCGATCTCGGCGATCCGCAGCTTGGCGTCATAGACGTAGCCCTGCACCTCCATGGGCGCGATCGGCGGCCGAGCCAGCGTGCCGTCGTGGAAGGCCATCGAGTCCTCCGAGTCCTTCCAGGTCTGGTTGCGGATCCCGTGCGAGCTGCGACGGTCGTACTCCACGAAGCCGTCTCCATCGGCGTCCGCCGAGCCGTCGATCCATGCGAGCGCACGCCGGGCCGCATCCTCGAGCTCGAGCGGGAGGCTTGGGTCGTCGGTCCAGCGCCAGACCTCGGAGAGCAGAATGAGGAAGAGCGGCGTCGCGTCGACCGTCCCGTAGTAGCGATCGGTCCAGGCAAGCGCGGCCTTGCCGCGCCGCAGCTCGTGGATGATCTTCCCGGGCTGGGCATCGCGCTCCGGGTCCTCGGCGGTCGCCTGCGTCGCCGCCAGGACCCGCAACGTCCCCGCTGCAAGCTCGGGGCCGAGCAAGAGCGTCTGGAGCGACGAGATGAGCGTGTCCCGCCCGAACACGGTCATGAACCAGGGCGCGCCGGCCGCGAGCAGGTGCCCGTCGGCGAGCTCGGGCACGCTCATCCGGAGCGACGCGAGGTCCGCGAGCGATCGGTTCCACGTGTGGACGAGATCGTCCCAGCGTGCGCTCAGCACCGGGGCGGAGCACTGCCAGTCGGTCATCGACTGCTCGGCCCGGCGTCGCTCCTCGTCGAGCTCGTGCGCGAACGACGCTGCCGTCAGAGGCGCCACTCCCTCGAGCTCCGCCTGAACGCCGACGACCAGCCGCCAACAGGCCCCTGGCTCGAGCGAGAGCGCGAACCGGGCAACGCCCTTCGACTCGTCGAAGGGCTCCGAGAAGTGAACGACGGTGCGCCCGGCAAACGACGCGTCCGAGAAGACGAGTGTTCCGTTACCGGCACGCTCCGGCCGGCGTGTCGGAGGGAGCGTTACGTCCACCGGCCGCCCGAAACCGGGCTCGAGGTCCTTGACGACGAAGATGTCGGCGAAGTCGGCGGCCAGCTCCAGCCCGAGTTCGACGTCGATGCGACGGTGGCTGTGGTTCTGGACGACGATCCGCTCCTCCATGCAGTCGCCGACGAAGCGCTCCCGTTCGATGACGAGCTCGTTCGGCTGGAGGCCGCCGGCCAGCGGATTGCGCAGGACGAAAGAAGCGAGGTGCGGCGCCGAGTGGTCGTGTGACAGGGGGTCGAGGCGCACGCCTCCGAGCGTCAGCAGCGAGCGAGACAGGAAGCGCGTGTCGGACGCGAAGAAGCCGGAAGCAGTGGCGAGTCCGTCCACGTCGCCGCGCTCGTCGCAGACGCAGAACGTCGACCCGTCGAGAACCGTGAGGGACAACGGCTAGGCGGCTGTTCCGAGGGCCTGGCTGCTCTCCTCATCGAAGAGCATCACCTTGTCGAGTGGCACCGAGAGCGTCTCGCGCTCCCCCGCGCGCAAGCGCGGCTCGACCGGAAGCTTGACGACGATCTCGTGTTCTCCGACCCGAAGGTGAGCGAGCTGCTCGTCGCCGAGGTACTCGACCACCTCGACCGACGCCTCGAGGCTGCCCGATCCGGCATGCCCGTTGCCGCCGAGCCGCACGTGCTCTGGCCGGAAGCCGGCGAGCTGTCCGGTACCGCCGACGCCGAGCACGGCCGTCGGCAGCATGTTCATCGCGGGCGAGCCAATGAACTGCGCGACGAACGTGTTGGCGGGGTGCTCGTACAGCTCCTCCGGCGTGCCGAGTTGCTGCAGCTCGCCCTTGTTCATGACCGCAATTCGGTCGCCCATCGTCATCGCCTCGACCTGGTCGTGCGTGACGTAGATGGTGGTCGTGCCGAGGCGCTGCTGCAGCCTGAGGATCTCGGCGCGGGTCTGGACGCGGAGCGCTGCGTCGAGGTTGGAGAGCGGCTCGTCCATCAGGAACCCCTGCGGCTCCCGGATGATCGCCCGCCCGAGCGCAACCCGCTGACGCTGACCGCCGGAGAGCTGCCTCGGCTTGCGCTTCAGAAGGTCGGCGAGCTCCAGCACGTCGGCCGTCCGACGCACGCGCTCGTCGATCTGGCTCCTCGGCACCCGGTGGTTCCGGAGGCTGAATGCGAGGTTGTCGTAGACCGTCATGTGCGGGTAGAGTGCGTAGGACTGGAAGACCATGGCCACGTCACGCGAGCCCGGGGCGACGTTGTTGACGACGCGGTCGCCGATGAGGATCCGGCCGCTCGTGATGTCCTCCAGCCCAGCGAGCATCCGCAGGGCGGTCGTCTTCCCGCAGCCGGACGGGCCGACGAGGACGAGGAACTCACCGTCGGCCACCTCGATGTCCAGGTCGGCGACGGCGGTCGTCTCGTCGAAGCGCTTGGTGACGTGCTCGAACGTGATCGGGGCCATCAGACCTCCCGGGCTTCCGGTGGCAGCACGAAGTGCGCCACGGCGACGAAAGAGTAGGCAAGCGTGATCGTGAGGAACGGCATGACCGCGGCGGCGATCCCGGCCAGGTTGACGAGGAGCAGCGCGAGCCCGATCAGGAGGGTCGCACCGGGCCGCCGAGCCGCAAGCACGGCCGCGTTGCGGGCTGCGAGCCCGATCGGCAGCCCGGGGTCGGCGACGGCCACCGTGGTGAGCACGGCGGCGTAGATGCCGAGGAGCACGACGAGATAGAGCGTGACGAAGGCCAACGGCCAGCCGACGCTCGACCTCGTATAGAAGTGGACGGCGACTCCGGCGAGCACGCCGAGCGCCACGCCGGCGGCGCCCAGCGCGAGCCCGCGGCGCCAGTGCAGGCGCAGCCCGTTCCAGGCGTCCGCGAGCACGAGGTTGCCTGTGCGCACGAGGGTCACCGAGCAATGGGCGAGGGCAGCCGCCAGCGGACCGGCGAGCACGGCGAGCACAAGCAGGGCGTGCACCGCCACCGCGGCGACCGTGGCGAAGACGAGCAGCGCTCCGAGCAGGGCGTTGACGGGGACGAGGCGCCACGAGTTCCGGTACAGGTCGATGCAAGCGAGGCCGAGAGCACGGCGGGGGCTCATCCCTTGACTCCCGCCGAGACCGCGCCCGAGACGAAATAGCGCTGGAAGGCGAGGAAGATCACGAGCACCGGGAGGATGGCGATCAGGCTGCCGGCCGAGACCGACGGCCATTGCTGCTGGTACTGGGAGTGCAGCTGCGCCAGCCCGAGCTGAATGGTGTAGTGGTCCTGGTTTCCCTGACCGAAGAGGATCAGCGGCCAGAAGAAGTCGTTCCACGTGCCCTGGAACTGGAGGATCGCCAGCGCCGCCATCGCCGGCAGCGCGAGCGGCAGCATGACGCGCCAGAAGATCTTGAAGTAGCCGGCGCCGTCGAGCTTCGCCGCCTCCTCGAAGTCCCTCGGGATCGTGAGGAAGTAC
>DASXOM010000201.1:0-3524 GCA_036494245.1 Gaiellaceae bacterium | reverse complement strand
GGGTGCTCGCGGACGAGAGTCCCGGCCGCGCCGGCGTGGTCGAGGTGGATGTGGCTGAGCAGCAGATGCCGTACGTCGGTGAGCGCGAGGCCGCGGTCGGCGAGGCCCGCCTTCAGCGCGTCGATCGTGGTCGAGGGGCCGCAATCGAAGAGCGCCGGCCCGTCGTCGGTGTCGAGCAGGTAGCTCGCGATGATCCGCTCGCGGCCGAGATGGTGGAGGTCGATGGGTTCCGGGGGCATCCGCTGCGGATCCTAGGCGGCGCTCTTCATCCCCCGGGGATGATGTCCCGCTGCCGGCGCCGCTCTACGGTTGCAGCATGTGGTGGGGAATCGGCGGTGGCTTGGCGATCCTGTATCTCGTGCTGATGGTCGTGCTCGGCCTCAGCACGCTGCGGAAGGGGCACTGGGTCATGTTCATCCTCGGGATCTTCATGCCCCTGTTCTGGATCATCGGCGCGATCATCCCGCCGGTACGGCCACAAGCCGTTTGACCTGGGTCTGATCCGGGCCTAGCCTCGACCCGTGACGAACGGCTCGCACCGCAAGGTCGTGACGGTGCTCTTCTGTGATGTCGTGGGTTCGACGACGATTGGTGAGTCGGTCGATCCGGAGGCGCTGCAGGGACTGCTCGCGAGCTACTTCGAGCGGATGAAGGCGATCGTCGATTCGCACGGCGGCACGGTGGAGAAGTTCATCGGCGACGCGGTGATGGCCGTCTTCGGCGTGCCGGTGGTGCACGAGGACGATGCGCTGCGGGCCTGTCGCGCGGCCGTTGAGATGCGGGACGCGTTGCCGGAGCTCGGCGTCGAGGGGCGGATCGGCGTCAACACCGGCGAGGTGCTCGCCGGCACCGAGGAGCGGCTCGCGACCGGGGACGCGGTCAACGTCGCGGCGCGGCTGGAGCAGGCGGCGGAGCCTGGAGAAGTGCTGATCGGCGCCGAGACGTTCGGTCTTGCCGAGTCCGCAGTCGAGGTTGGCGAGGAACGGCTGCTCGAGCTCAAGGGAAAGAGCGAGCCGGCCTCGGCCCGATCCCTCCTCGCGGTCCGCGAAGCGGTCGAGCGCTCGCACGCCTCCGGGTTCGTCGGCCGCGATCGCGAGCTGGAGCAGCTCGTGGATGCCTGGGACAGGGCGCTCGCCGGTTCGCGTTGCGAGCTCGTGACCGTGGTCGGCGATCCCGGTGTGGGCAAGTCGCGCCTCGTTGCGGAAGCACTTGAGAAGATCGATGCGCGCCTGGTGCGGGGCCGCTGCCTCTCCTACGGCGAAGGCATCACCTACTGGCCGGTGATCGAGGTGGTGAAGCAGCTTCACGCCGAGCCCGACGACGAGCACGCGGCGATTGCGATCCGGTCGCTGCTCGGTGAAACCGAGACCCTTGCAGGCACCGACGAGATCGCCTGGGCATTCCGGAAGCTGCTCGAAGCGCAGGCGCCGCTGGTCGTCTGCTTCGACGACATCCAGTGGGGCGAGGAGACGTTCCTCGAGCTCATCGAGACGACGGCGCTACTTTCGACCGGCGCGCCGCTGCTGCTGGTCTGCATGGCACGGCCCGAGCTGCTCGACCGCCGTCCGGGCTGGCCGGCGGTGCTGCGCCTCGAGCCGCTGCCGGAGGACGAGGCCGGTGTGCTCGTCGGAGACTGTGTGCCGGACGAGATACGGGAGCAGATCGTGCGCGCCTCCGGCGGCAATCCGCTGTTCCTGACCGAGATGGCGGCGCTCAGCAATACGGACGGCGGAGAGGTCGAGGTGCCGGCAACGCTGCGCGCGCTGCTCGCGGCGCGGCTCGACCGGCTCGACGAGCCTGAGCGGCGGATCCTGGAGCGTGGGGCGGTGGAGGGCGAGCTCTTCCACCGCGGCACCGTGCAAGCGCTAGCGCCGGAGGAGACGGAGGTCACGCCGCGGCTTGCGGCCCTCGTTCGACGCGATCTCGTCCGTCCGGACCGTCCGCAGCTCCCCCACGAGGACGCCTACCGCTTCCGCCACCTCCTGATTCGCGACACGGCCTACGACGCGCTGCCGAAGGCCACGCGCGCGGACTTGCACCGCCGGTTCGCCGGGTGGCTCGAGCAGCACGGCAAAGAGCTCGTCGAGCTGGACGAGATCCTCGGCTACCACCTCGAGCGGGCCGCGCGCTACCTGGCCGAGCTCGGGCGGCACGAGCCTGGGCTCGCCGAGGCGGCTCTGGAGCATCTCGCCACAGCCGGCCGGCGCGCGCGCTCGCGAGGCGACCGGCGAGCGGCCGCATCCCTGCTCGAACGTGCTTGCGCGCTCACCGACGATCCCGACGTTCATCTCTCGGTCGATCTCGCCCGGTGCCTCGACGACCCGCGCGCAGGCTTGAGCTGTCTGGACGAGGCTGCCGGGCGCGCCGAGGCCGCAGGAGACGGCGCCGGAGCCGCGCTGGCGACGGCGCTCGCCGCCGCAGCGCGCACATTCCTCGACGAGATCTCTATCGAGGAGGCGGAACGCGTGGCCCTCGCGGCGCTGTCGCTACTCGAAGCGAACGACGACCATTTGGGTCTCGCCGAGGTGTGGACCTCGCTGGCTCGAGGTGCGTACAACGGAAGCTGCAGCTTCGCAAAGATGGAACATGCTTCCGAGCAGGCGATTCGACAATTCACGCTTGCCGGGCGAGAGCCGACGAACATGTGGACCCTCGCGGCGGGGCTCATCTGGGGGCCGCGACCGGTCACAGAAGCTCTCGAGCGGTTCGACGCGCTCGTCGCCGGAGCGGACAATCCTCTGGCGGCCCTCGACCGCGCGTTACTGCTTGCCATGAACGACAGGATCGAGGAGGCACGAATCCTCGCTCGCGGCGCCGAAGGCCGCATGATCGAGGTCGGCGACGTCTACGCCCACACGGTTATCGGCGACATCGAGCAGCTTGCCGGCAACTACGAGACCGCCGCCGAACGCTTCGGCCGGTATCTCGATACTGCGATTGAGCGCGGAGTCACCGGCTCGATCGCGAGCTACGCCTCTCTGTGTGGTCGCGTGCTCTGCGCGCTCGGTCGCTTCGACGAAGCCGAGACCCTCGCCAAGCAGGGGCGGGAACACGGCGCCGAGGACGACCTCGGCAGCCAGATGCTATGGCGACAGGTCGCCGCACGCGTGCACGCTCATCGTGGCGACCACAGTGTCGCAGAGCGACTTGCCCGTGAAGCAGTAGAGATCTCGCAGCGAACCGACTCCCCGTTCTTCCAGGCCGAAGCGTTCTCCGACCTGGCCGAGGTCCTGGAGGCTGCCGGTCGCCGCGAGGAAGCGCTCGCCGCCTGGCACGACGCGCTCGGTCGCTACGAGCGCAAGGGGATCGCCCCGCTCGTCCGCCGCGTCCGTGAGCGGCTCGCCACGCTCCAGCCGGCCTAGCTAGGCGCGCTCGCGCGCGGCGGTGAGGATCTTCTCCGCTGCGTCGCGGTTGCCCCAGCCGCCCGTCTCCGTCTTCTTCTCGGGCTCGAGGTCCTTGTAGCGCTGGAAGAAGTGCTCGATCTCGTCGCGTAGCTCGTTCTGGACGTCGTGGATGTCGCGGAT
>DASXOM010000200.1:0-9903 GCA_036494245.1 Gaiellaceae bacterium | reverse complement strand
CGCGTTGATGTTCGTGTACTCGGCGATCTCCTGCGACGAGATCCTCGTCTTCCCCATCTTCCGCGCCTGCGTCAGCACCTGGAGGTACCGGGACAGGCGGGCGGCGACGCCGACGTTCAAGCGCTCGGCCACACGACCCCCCTTCCTTCGACTTCGTAACAGCGTTCTCTGTTGTACCAGCCGACCTAGCCGCCCGCTTGTGCAACCGCCCGGCGCAGCGCGTCCGGGTGCACGTGGTAGACGAAGCGCCGCCGGCCGTCGATCTCGACGACCGGGATCCATTCGCGGTACGCGGCCTCGAGCTCGGGGTCCCCGTCGATCGCGACCTCACGGAGCTCGAAGCCGAGGTCGTCGTGCGCCGCGATGACGACGCGGCGGGCAGCCGCACAGAGGTGGCAGCCCGATGCGGTGAAGAGGACGACCTCGGTTACGGGTAGATGCCTCGCGTGACCGTCGCTTCGGCGACGCGCTGTACCGCGAGCCCGTAGGAGGCGACACGCATCGGGAGCTTGCGGCTCTGGGCCGTGTCCCACGTCTCGTCGAACGCGCGGCTCATGATGTCGTTGAGCTTCGCGTTCACCTCGACCTCCTTCCAGAAGTACTCCTGGAGGCCCTGCACCCACTCGAAGTAGGAGACGACGACGCCGCCCGCGTTCGCGAGCACATCGGGGAGGATGAGCACGCCCTTGTCCTCGAGGATGGCGTCGGCGGCCGGGGTGACCGGCCCGTTCGCGCCTTCGCAGATGATCGAGGCCTTGACCTCCGCGGCGTTGTCGGCGGTGATCACCTGCTCCAGCGCGCACGGCGCGAGGATGTCGCACTCGAGCAGCACGAGCTCCTCGTTCGTGATCGTCTCGGCGTCCCTGAGGCCGGCGAGCGTGCGGTTCTCGGCCTTGTAGGCGACCGCAGCCGGCACGTCGATGCCCTTCGGGTTGTAGAGCGCCGTCGTCGAGTCGGAGATTGCCACGACGGTCGCACCCTCCTGGTGGAGGAATTGCGCGAGGTAGCTGCCCACGTTGCCGAAGCCCTGCACGACGACGGTCATCCCCGCAATGCGCTTGTCGAGCTTCGCCACCGCGTCGCGGATGCAGAAGAGCGCGCCGCGCGAGGTCGCCTCGACACGCCCGAGCGAGCCGCCGATCGTGAGCGGCTTGCCCGTCACGACGCCGAGCACCGAATGACCCTTGTTCATCGAGTAGGTGTCGAAGATCCAGGCCATCGTCGACCCGTCGGTACCGACGTCAGGGGCGGGGATGTCTTTCTCCGGCCCGATCTCGTTGATGATCTCGCTCGTGAAGCGCCGGGTCATCCCCTCGAGCTCGTGCCGAGACATCTTCTTCGGGTCGCAGACCACGCCGCCCTTCGCACCGCCGAACGGAATCCCCATCAGCGCGCACTTCCACGTCATCCACATTGCGAGCGCCTTCACCTCGTCGACGGTGACGTCGGGGTGGTAGCGGATGCCGCCCTTCGACGGACCGCGGGCAATGTTGTGGGTGACGCGATAGCCCTTGAAGACCGACGTCGAGCCGTCGTCCATGCTGACCGGGATCGAGACCTCGATCGCCTTCTTGCACTCCCCGAGGACGGCGATGAGGTTCGGGTCGATCTCGAAGGTCGTGCCGACGCGCTGGAGCTGCTCGCGCGCGAGCTCGAACGGGTTCTCGCGCAGGTGGGACGTCGTTGCGACTGCCAAGGGTCTGCTCCTTTGTCGCTGCAAACGGGGTAAACCTGACGCTGCGGCGAGCTTAGCGCGATGCGTACGCGTCAAGGCCGAGGTACCGAGGGTATGGCACAGGCGCGGTCCAGCGGGCGGCCGAGGCGATCATCGCCGCGTTGTCGGTGCAGAGGGCGAGCGGAGCAGCGGTCGCGTCGGGGAGCGCTGCCCGCAGCGCCGAGTTCGCGGCGACGCCGCCGACGATCGCGATCCGCTGCCGGCCGGCCTGCTCCGCCGCCTCGCGCACGCGCTCGACGAGCGCCCGCACGATGGCGTGCTGATAGGAAGCGGCGAGATCGCCGCGCCGCGCCGCGAGCTCCTCCTCGCTCAGGTCGCGCACGGCATACAGGAGCGCGGTCTTCAGCCCCGAGAACGAGAAGTCGAGACCGGGCACGCGCGCGACCGGAAAGTCGTAGGCGCTCGGATCGCCGTCGCGCGCGAGCCGGTCGATCTCGCGGCCGCCCGGGTAGCCGAGCCCGAGCAGTCGCGCCCCCTTGTCGAACGCCTCGCCCGCCGCGTCGTCGAGCGTGGAACCGCGCAGCTCACGCTCGGTGTGCGAGCGAACGTCGAGCAGCATCGTGTGGCCGCCGCTCGCGAGCAGGCAGAGGAACGGCGGCTCGAGCGGCTCCGGCTGGAGATAGAGCGAGGCGACGTGCCCGTCGAGGTGGTCGACGGGGACGAGCGGAAGGCGCCGCGACCACGCGACCGCCTTCGCCGCGGCGAGGCCGACGAGGAGGGCGCCGATCAGGCCCGGGCCTTGCGTGACCGCGACTCGGTCGACGTCCTCGAGGCTCGCCTCCGCCTCCGCGAGCGCCTCGCGAATCACCGGCGTCACGAGCTCGAGGTGCCGCCGCGACGCAACCTCGGGCACAACCCCGCCGTAGCGCGCGTGCAGCTCGGCTTGCGACGAAACGACGCTCGACCGGATCTCGCCCTGCTCGGTGACGAGCGCCGCCGCAGTCTCGTCGCACGACGTCTCGATCCCGAGGATCAGCGCGCGACCGGGTCCTTCCACATGATCAGCGCGTCCTCGCGGTTGTCGGTGTAGTAGCCGCGCCGCAGGCCGCGCGAGCGAAAGCCCAGGCGCTCGTACAGCGAGATCGCCGGCTCGTTCGAGACCCGGACCTCGAGCGTGTAGCCGCGCCGAGCGTCGTCGGCCGTCAGGTCGAAGAGCCGCTCGAGCAACATCGTCGCGACGCCGCGGCCGCGGTGCTCGGGATCGACGGCGACGTTCATCACGTGCCAGGCGTCGACATAGCGCGAGACGATGAGGTAGCCGACGAGCGCGCCGTCCTCCCCTTCCGCCTCGAACGCACCGAGGCAGATCGAGCTCGGCTTCGCCAGCTCGCCGGCGAACATCGAGCGGGACCACGGGGTCGGGTACGAACGGCGCTCGATCTCCTCGATCGCCAGGAGGTCAGCGAGCGCGAGCCGGCGCAGCTCGATCGTGGTCACTGGACGTTCCTCTCGGCATCGGGAACGCGGAGGTACAGCGGCTCGAGCTCTTCGACCGGCCGCGGCTCGCCGGCCAGCGCCGCGTGGAAGCGGGCGCGCGGCAGGTGGCGCTCGTCGTAGTCCGGCGGCACGACCGCGCCGCGCTCCTCGAGCAGCTGCCGATAGCGCTTTGCGCCGTCGCCCACGCAGACCGTGTCTTCGCGAAGCGACAGCTCGGCCGGAGCGAGGACCTGCGGCTCGCCGGTCAGGAGGGTGAAGATCTCGCGCCGCTTTGCGTCGACGACGGGCAGCGCTTCCGGGGCACCGGCGGCCAGCGCCGCGAGGGTCGAGACGCCGGAGCCGGGAACGTCGAGCGAGAGCGCGAGCCCGCGTGCGACCGCGAGGCCGATGCGGACTCCCGTGAAACTGCCCGGGCCCAGGCCGACCGCGAGCCGGTCGAGGTCGGACGGATGAGCGCCCGCCTGGCGCAGCAGCGCGTCGACATCCTCGAGCAGCGTCTGCGCCCGCGACCAACGCTCGCCGAGCACCTCGAAATGTCCATTAGGACCTGTGTCCACGAGCGCGCTCGTCGCAACGGCCGTCGCCGTATCGAAAGCCAACGTCAGCATTCCTCGATCTCCACCGCTCTCCCGGCGCCAGCATGCCGCAAACGCACCGTGTAGCGAGGCGCGGGCAAGACGCCCTCGCCCGCCTCCGGCCACTCGACGAATGCGATCGCCCCCTCGAAGTACGGCTCGAGGTCTCCCCACTCCGCGGGGGAGACGCCCGCGAAGCGGTAGAGGTCGAGGTGGGAGACCTCGACGCCGTCGCCGTGGTAGCGGTGGCCGATCGTGTACGTGGGGCTCGTGACGCGCTCGCGTACGCCGAGCGCGCCGCACGCGCCGCGGACGAACGTCGTCTTGCCGGAGCCGAGCTCGCCCGCGACCGTGACGACGTCGCCGGTCGCAAGTCTGCGCGCGAGCTCCGCCGCGAGCGTCTCCGTCTCTTCCGGCGAGTGGCTCTGTTGCTCCACGCGTACGATCCAAGCATGCCCGCCTACGTGATCGTCGAGACCGACGTCCGCGATCCCGAGCAGTACGCCCGCTACCAGGCTGCGTCGCCGGACGCCGTCCACTCGGGCGGCGGACGCTTCGTGGTGCGCGGCGGCGAGCTCGCGGTACTCGAGGGAGACTGGAATCCGTCCCGGCTCGTCGTCCTCGAGTTCCCCGACCTCGAGGCCGCTAGGCGCTGGTACGACTCGCCCGAGTACGAGGAAGCGAAGCGCCTACGCGAGGGAGCCGCGAACCTCCGCATGGTCGCGGTGCAGGGGCTCGACGAGCCCTTCTAGAACAGGCCGAGCTGTTCCGCGGGAGCTTCGACCGCGGGCTCCGGCTCCGGCGCGGCCTCCAGCGGCGCGGCCTCGACCGCGCCGACCAGCCCGGGCAGCCGCGCGAAGTCGGCCTCGAGCACCTTGAGCATCGCGGGCGTGTAGAGCGCGGCGGCCGGGTGGTAGATCGGATAGAGCAGGACGCTGCGGCCGGCGATCGTCAGCTCCTGTTCCTGGCCGTGCACGCGCGTGATCCCGAGCGGCCGGCCGGAGAGGAGCTTGGTCGCGAAGTTGCCGAGCGTCGCGATCACCTTCGGCTCGATCAGCTCGATCTGGCGGAACAGGTGCGGCTCGCACGACTCGATCTCGTCCTGCTGCGGATCGCGGTTGCCGGGAGGCCTGCATTTCAAGACGTTCGCCACGAACACGTCGTCGCGCGTGATCCCGATCCCGGCCAGGAGCTTGTCGAGCAGCTTCCCCGCGTGGCCGACGAACGGGACGCCTTGCTTGTCCTCGTGAAAGCCGGGAGCCTCGCCGACGAACATCAGGTCGGCGTGTGGGTTGCCGGCGCCGAACACGACCTGCGTCCGCCCTTGCGCGAGCCTGCAGCGCGTGCAACTCGCGGTCGCGGCGGCGTATCCCTCTAGCGACTCCGGCGGCGCAACGGGTACTGCACTCACGGGAACGAGTCTACGAGGCACGCCCGACGGACACGACGCGCGCGCGCCAGCGTCCGCGGGGCGCCTCGACCTCGATCTCGTCGCCCGGAGCTTTCCCCAGCAGGGCCCGGCCGACGGGCGACTCCGGCGAGACACCACCGACACCGGTGATCTCGATCTCCAGCTTCTCGCCGTCGTCGCGCTCGAGCTCGACCCGAGAGCCGACCGTGACGACGCCGCTCGCTGCGGCCTCCTTCTCGTCGACGATCGTCGAATTGTGCAGCCGGTGGCGCAGCACCCGGATCCGGGCCTCGAGCAGCCCCTGCTCGTTCTTCGCTGCGTGGTATTCGAAGTTCTCGGAGAGGTCTCCGTGCGCGCGCGCCGTGGCGATCGCCTGCACGACCTCCTGCCGCTTCGGGCCTTCGAGCTCGGCGAGCTCCGACTGAAGCTGCGCGTGGGCGGCGGGCGTCAGCAGCTCGCCCTCTTCGTCCCCCCTGGCCACGGAGCTAGTGGCCGCAGCCGCAGGAACCGCCGCAGCACCCACCGCCGCCGCCGCTGGCCGCAACCTTGGTCACGCCGTGGACGGCGAAGGTGGAGAACTGCCGCGAGACGTTGGTCGCTGCGCAGTCGGGGCAGGCAACCTGCTCCTCGCCGCGGACGAGCTCCTCGAAGTGGGACTCGCACTCCATGCAGACGTATTCGTAGATAGGCACAGGAGCTACGGACGGTACCAAGCGTGTCGTCCGATGGGGAGGATGCCCCGAAGACCAGCGGCAGTTCAGGATGACGGGCCATGGGTTGGGTCGACCTCGAGCTCGCGCTGATCTCGCTCGCCGCGATGGTGTCGCCGACGACGCTGACGTTCTCGGTGCTCGCGCTCGTGCTCGCGAAACGACCACTACGCACCGGTGTCTGGTTCTACCTCGGCGCCTTCACGGTCACGATCGCGATCGGCATCCTCGCCGCGTTCGTGCTCGGCGACGTCGCGGCACGTTCCTCGAGCGGGGAGCGAAAGACCTGGGTCTCGGTTTTCGACCTCGTCGCAGGCGTCGCGCTGGTCGTCTACGTCGCCCGCACCTGGCGGCGGCCCATCGGAGAGAAGACGACGAAGGGCATGGTCGACAAGATGGGCGCTGTTGCCTCGTCTCCGTGGATCGCCGTCTTCGCCGCGGGGGCAACGCTCGCGAACCCCGGCGGCTTCATCCCGCTCGCGCTCAAGGCGATCTCCGAGACCAATCCGTCGACGGGGGGCTATGCCGCGTCTTGGCTCTTCTTCACAGTGGTCTCGCTGCTTCCGCTGAGCCTGGCTGTCCTGCTCATGCTCTTTGCACCGGCTCGGGCCGAGCGAGTCCTCCGCGCCGCCCGCACCTGGCTCGAGGCGAACCTTCGCCTGATCGCCTCCGTGATCATCCTGCTGCTGGCGGTGACTCTTCTCCGCAACGGCATCTCCGGCCTGGCGGGCTAGGAACCACAGGTCGCACTCGTGTCGTCGAAGAGCTCGCGGACGAGCCCGTCGGGGGTGCCCGGGACGCTGAGCACGAACCGCTGAGGCCGCGTCAGGTCGAGGTACGTCATCTGGCCCGGCGCCCGCGCGACGCAGCCGCTGCCCTGCAGCCGCAGGTAGGGGCTGTAGTGGGCGCGCATGAGGTAGCGACCGGCGGCGAAGACCTGCCCGTGGATCGCGGTATGCCCGAAGGAGGTGACGACCGGGCTCCCGGGGCCGGTCAGCAGCGGCGTCGCGTGCGGCAGCTCGTAGATCGTCCAGTTCGCGCTCCGGAAGGCGACTCTCAGCCCGGACTCCGTCGAGCGCACGACCTCTGCTTCCTGCGGGCCGCCGTCCCAGTCGAGCGGAGCGGTCCTGCTGAGAAGGACGTAGCGGACGGCGGCTGAGCGCAGCCAGTGGCGGTACGCGGAGGCGTCGAGGTGCTTCGCGTAGAGCGCAGGGTTGTCGGCGACGTCGAGCTGCCGGTACCAGCCGCGCGCGAGCGGGAGGCCGGACTTCGGGATCCAGTACGCCTCCCAGTGCTCGGCGGTCGGCACGACCTCCACGCGAAAGCCCACCTGCTCGTGCGCCCGGAGGAAGCGGATCGCGGGCCGCCAGAAGCTCGCCTGCTGCGTGTCGTTGCCGAGCCGAGACGGGACGAGCAGCGCGTAGGGCACGAGGTTGTAGGCGAAGGCCACTGCGAGCGCAAGCACGACGAGGCGCCGCGGCTGGAAGCCGGCGAGGCTCGCCGTGAGGAGCATGACGGGGAAGATGAAGGCACTCAGCCGCGTCCAGTTGTCTCCGAGCGGCGACGGGAGAACGTAGACCACGACGCTCCCGAGCCCCCAGAGCGCATAGAACGCGACGAGGGGCCCGCCTCCGCGAGCTCTTCTGGCGAGGAGGACGCCGAGCGTCGAGACTCCGAGAACCGCGACGAAGTCGATCCAGTGGAACGGGAAGACACCACCGCCCGCGCCCGGGAAGAGGACGAGCGTGAGCACCTCGATGCTGGCCGCGGCCGCCAGACCTAGCCCGAACCAGAGGTGGCGGCGCGCGATCTGCCCCCGTGAGACGGCGTACGCCCCCACGATGAGGCAGAGGAAGGCGAAGGCGAGCGGGCTGAACCCGACGGTGAGCGCGGCGAGGACGAGCGCGAGCCAGAGCCGCCGCAGCTGCAGCAGCTTGAGGGTCGCGAGCATCGTCGTGAAGCCGAGCGAGTACGCGTAGAGCCCGGTGAACATCGGCGCGGCGGCGAGCACGCCGAACACGCGTGACGGCCAGAGGGCCGCCGTCCCCCACTGGCGCTGCGCGATCGACGCGAACAGGACAGTCGAGGCGACGGCGGCGAAGAAGACGAGCGGGAGGTTCCCGACCAGCGCCGCCGGGAGGTAGTAGAGCAGGCTGTACGAGGCGAGCGGGTACGTCCCCGCGTACCAGAAGTTGTCCCAGACGAGGGCGCCGTCACGGACGAGAAACGTCCGGTAGAGATGGACGGGGGCATCGCCCGGAGCAGGCCCGACGGTGTGCACGAGCACCGCAAAGGCGGCGGTCAGCGCCGCGCCGACCAGCAACTCGCGGCGGGGCGAGAAGCGAAGGAAGTCGGAGACGCTTGCGGCGGCGGAGCTCATTCGTGCATGTCCTGTCCGCCGACGGTACCCCGCGAACCTGTCGGCCCGGCCGGGCCGGGGCCGCACGAGTAGAATCCGAGGTGCCCGGCATCCGGTTCGGAGCTGGAGCTACAGGAGTGATCGAGAGAGTCCAAGTCATCGGTTCGGGCCGCGTCGGTTCGGCGATCGGCGCCCGCCTCCGCGAGCGCGGCGTGGCCGTGGGCGAGGACGATCCCGACGTCGTCCTCCTCTGCGTCCCGGACACGGCCATCTCCGACGTGTCTAGGTGTCTGACACCTGGGCGTGCCTGGGTGGGACATGTCTCCGGGGCGACACCACTCGCCGCGCTCGACCCGCACGAGCGTCGCTTCTCGCTTCATCCGCTGCAGACCTTCGATCGCAGCGGTGATCCCGCGCAGCTCGACGGCGTCTGGGGCGCGATCAGCGGCGACAGCGCCGAGGCGCTGGCGGTCGCGCGAGAGGTCGCCGACACGCTCGGCCTCCAGCCGTTCGAGCTTCGTGACGGCGACCGGACGCTCTACCACGCCGGGGCCGTGTTCGCCTCGAACTACCTCGTGACGCTGCAGCGGGCGGCGGTACGGCTCGGCGTTCCGGCGGAAGGCCTCGTGCCGCTGATGCGCGGGACGATCGACCACGGCTTCGAGCTGACCGGGCCGATCGCGCGCGGCGACTGGGCGACGGTCGAGGCGCACGAGCAGGCGATCCAGGCGAAGCATCCCGAGCTCGAGCCGCTCTACGAGGCGCTCGCCGAAGCGACGGCGGCGATCGCATGAAGGTCGTCCGCACGATCGCGGCGCTCGAACCGGCTCTCGAAACGGGTCTCGTCCCGACGATGGGAGCCCTCCACGACGGCCATGTCGCCCTGCTGCGGGCCGCCCGGCAGGAGAACCGCACCGTCGTGATGTCGCTCTTCGTCAATCCGGCCCAGTTCGACGAGCAGGCGGATCTCGCCGCCTACCCGCGCGACGAGGCGCGAGACCTCGAGATCGCCGAGACCGAGGGAGTCGACATCGTGTTCGCGCCGGCCGCCGACGAGCTTTACCCGGCCGGCTTCGCGACTTGGATCGATCCCAGCGAGACGGGAGCCGAGGGCGCGGCGCGGCCCGGCCACTTCCGCGGCGTCGGCACGGTCTGCCTGAAGCTGTTCGACCTCGTCCGCCCGGAGCGGGCCTACTTCGGCCAGAAGGACGCACAGCAGCTCGCGGTGATCCGCCGCCTCGTCCGCGACCTCAACGTCCCCGTGCAGATCCGGGCCGTGCCGACGGTGCGCGACGCCGACGGCCTCGCCCTCTCGTCGCGCAACGGACGCCTCTCGGCGGCCGAACGGGAGCAGGCCCTCGGCCTGCCGCGGTCGCTCGCGTCGGCCGCCGGCGAGCCCGATCCCGTGACCGCCGCCCGCGGCTCGCTCAACGGGCTCGAGCCCGAGTACGTCGAGCTGCTCGACCTCGGCGACGCCAAAGTCCTGGCCGCCGCGATCCGCGTCGGCTCCACCCGGTTGATCGACAACGTCCTCCTGGAAGGAGAGCTCACATGACCGACAACCCGAAGCCCCCGCGCTACGCCTCCTGGACGGCGGGCAAGCTCCCGCTACCGGAGCTCGCCGAGATGAAGCGGCGCGGCGACAAGATCGTGATGGTCACCGCCTACGACGCGCC
>DASXOM010000199.1:0-17906 GCA_036494245.1 Gaiellaceae bacterium | reverse complement strand
GAACAACGTCGACAGCTGCAACCGAACCTGACACGCCCCTAGCGTCGTCGGTCTGGCGACGGTGTTCGGTGCGGGCGGCGGGACGAGCTCCTACGAGGAGACTCGAAGCGCGGACCTGATCATCCTCTGGGGCTCGAACGCACGCGAAGCGCATCCGATCTTCTTCCACCACGTGCTCAAGGCCGTGAACGGCGGCGCTCAGCTGATGGTCGTCGATCCCCGGCGCACGCCGTCGGCCCAGTGGGCAGACCTCTGGCTCGGGATCGACGTCGGCACCGACATCCCGCTGGCGAACGCCGTCGGACGCGAGATCATCGCCGCCGGCCTCGCCGACATGGAGTTCGTGGAGCGGGCGACGACCGGCTTCGAGGCCTACCGCGACTCGGTCGAGGCGTGGACGCTCGAGGAGGCCGAGCGCGTCACCGGCGTCCCGGCGGAGGCGCTCCGCGACCTCGCCCACGCCTACGGCCGTGCCGAGAACGCCCAGCTCTGCTGGACGCTCGGCATCACGGAGCACCACAACGCGGTCGACAACGTCTTTGCGCTGATCAACCTCGCGCTCGTGACCGGGAAGGTCGGCAAGTGGGGCTCGGGCCTGCAGCCGCTGCGCGGGCAGAACAACGTCCAGGGCGGGGGAGACATGGGCGCGATTCCCAACAAGCTGCCCGGCTTCCAGGAGATCCTCGACGACGGCATCCGCGCGAAGTTCGATGCCGCGTGGGGCTCGACGATCCCGCCGCAACCCGGACTCCACCTCACCGGGATGTTCGAGGCGATGGAACGCGGAGAGTTGCGAGCGCTCTACGTCGTCGGCGAGAACCCCGCGCAGGGAGAGGCGGACCAGCAGCGAGCCCAGCGGTTGCTCGAGGGCCTCGAGCATCTCGTCGTCCAGGACCTCTTCCTCACGCCGACCGCGGCGTTCGCAGACGTCGTGCTGCCGGCCGCAGCGACGCTCGGCGAGGCCGACGGAACCGTCACCTCGAGCGAGCGTCGCGTACAGCTCGTGCGCAAGGCATACGACCCGCCGGGCGAAGCCCGGGACGACGTCGAGATCGTCTACGAGCTCGCCAGCCGCCTCGGCCACGACCTCGGCTCGCCGCGGGCCGAGGACGTCTGGAACGAGTGCCGCTCGCTCTCGCCAATGCACGCCGGAATGAGCTACGCGCGGCTCGAAGAGCTCGGCGGCATCCAGTGGCCATGCTGGGACGACGACGATCCGGGCGCGCTCTTCCTGCACGGCCGGCTCTGGGAGGATGTCGTCGAGGATCGCGCGCCGTTCCAGCCAGTCGAGCACGATCCGCCGGTCGACACGCTCGACGCCGAGTTCCCCCTGCGCCTGACGACCGGGCGGCGCCTGGAGTCCTTCAACACGGGCGTCCAGTCGGGCGGCTTCTCGTCGCCTCTGCATGTCGGCGGGGAGGCGATCCTGCTCGCGCCGGAGGACGGCGAGCGCTACGGCGTCGACGACGGCGCGCGGGTGCGGGTCGTCTCACGCCGCGGCTCGGTCGAGGCGCCGGCCCGTTACGACGCGACGCTGCGGCCGGGTCTCGCCTTCATGAACCTCCACTTCCCGGACGAGGTGGCGACGAACGTGCTCACCATCGACGCGACCGACCCCAAGTCGGGAACGGCCGAGTTCAAGGCAACCGCAGTTCGGCTCGAGGCGGTGTAGGTGGATCTCAAGCTGCTCGACGCGGAGCCCACGGTCGCCGAGCGCGAGGCGGTCGACGCGGTCGTGGGCGTCGAGGCGTCGAACGGAAACCGGGTCGCGCGGCGCGACCGGGCCCGGCGCCACCTCCTCCTCCCGGCGCTGCGGGCCGCGCAGCGGCGTGTGGGCTGGGTCACGCCGGGCGCGCTCGGCTACACGTCGCGCCGCCTCGATGTCCCCCCGGCTGACGCCTACGGCGTGGCGACCTTCTACGCGCTGCTCTCGCTCGAGGAACGCGCCCCGGAGGTGCTCCACGTCTGCACGGATCTCTCGTGCCGGCTCGCCGGGGCCGAGGTTCCCGAGGGCGCGGTGCCGTCGCCGTGCCTCGGCTTGTGCGAGCGAGCGCCGGCGTCGATGCGCACGATCGCGGGACCGAGCCCACGGGAGGAGCAAATCCCTCCGACCTCGCCGCCGCTGCCGCAGACCTCCGGCCTGAAGCTGCTGCGTCGCATCGCCGAGGGCGTCGACCCGGAGTCGCCTCAGGAGCTCCGCGCCCTCGAGCGCGCGCGCGAGCTCGGCCCCGAGCGCGTGATCGAGCTCGTCAAGGCGTCCCCGCTCCTCGGCCGCGGCGGCGCCGCCTTCCCGACCGGCACGAAGTGGGAGGCGGTCGCGAGACAGCCTGCGCAGCCGCACTACCTCGTCTGCAACGCCGACGAGTCGGAGCCGGGGACGTTCAAGGACCGCGTGCTGATGGAGCAGGACCCGTTTGGGCTGATCGAGGCGATTGCCGTCGCCGCCTTCGCGACGGGCTGCGAGAAGGCGTTCATCTACGTTCGCGCGGAGTATCCGCTCGCGCACGCGCGGCTGCAGAACGCGATCGACAGGTCCGACGTGGGCGTGGAGATCGAGCTGCGCATCGGCGCGGGCGCGTACGTGTGCGGCGAGGAGACGGCGCTCTTCCAGTCGATCGAGGGCTATCGGGGCGAGCCGCGCAACAAGCCGCCCTTCCCGGTCGAGGTCGGCCTGTACGGGAAGCCGACGGTGGTGAACAACGTCGAGACGCTGCTCAACGTGCCCCACATCCTGCTCGAGGACGACCGGCGCGACACGCGCCTCTTCTGCGTCTCGGGCCACGTCGAGAAGCCGGGCCTGTACGAGCTCGAGCTCGGCACTCCGCTTACCGAGCTGCTCGAGCTCGCCGGCGCGGAGCCGCCGAAGGCCGTCCTGCTCGGCGGCGCGGCCGGCTCCTTCCTGCGGCCCGACCAGCTCGATCTGCCGCTCTCCTTCGAAGGTGCCCGTGACGCCGGCGCCACGCTCGGCTCGGGCGTCGTGATCGTCTACGGGGCGGAGGCCGACCTCGTCGACGCGGTGCTGCGCATCGCCGAGTTCTTCCGCGACGAGTCGTGTGGCCAGTGCGTCCCCTGCCGCATCGGCACCGTGCGCCAGGAGGAGGCGCTGCACCGGCTCGCGTCAGGCAAGGGGATCGGTGACGAGCTCGACGTGCTCGCCGACCTGACGCAGGTGATGCGCGACGCGTCGATCTGCGGGCTCGGCCAGACTGCGGCCAACGCCGTCGACTCGGCGATCCACAACCTTGGAGTGTTCGTCCCGTGACCGCCGTCTCGATCTCGGCGCCGAAGCGCCTCGTCGAAGTGACCGTCGACGGACAACTGGTCCGCGTGACCGAGGGCTCGACCATCCTCGATGCCTGCAGACGCGCCGGGATTGACACGCCGACGCTCTGCTACGGCGACACGCTGACCCCGGTGAATGCCTGCCGCGTCTGCGTGGTCGAGCTCGAGAAGGCGCGGACGCTCGTCCCAGCCTGCTCGCGCAAGGTCGAGGACGGGATGGTCGTGCTCACCGACTCCGAGCGCGTGCGCACGAGCCGGCGCCTGGTGCTCGAGCTGCTCGGCTCGGCGTGCGACCTGTCGACGGCGCCCGAGGCACTCGCGTACATCGAGCGCTACGAGGCGCAGCCGGACCGCTTCGGGCCCGATTCGCTCACCGTGGCGCAGGCGGTGAAGGTCGACAACGAGCTCTACGTGCGCGACTACTCGAAGTGCATCCTCTGTTACAAGTGCGTCGAGGCGTGCGGTGTCGACGCCCAGAACACCTTTGCGATCACCGTGGCCGGCCGCGGCTTCGGCGCCCACATCTCGACCGAGCTCGACGTGCCGCTGCCCGAGTCGGCCTGCGTCTACTGCGGCAACTGCGTGGCGGTCTGCCCGACGGGCGCACTGATGGCGAAGAGCGAGTTCGACCTGCGGGAAGCGGGCGACTGGCGCGAGGACGAGCAGACCGAGGTCGACACGGTGTGCCCGTACTGCGGCGTCGGCTGCAACCTCACGCTCCACGTCCAGGACGAGAGAATCGTCAAGGTGAGCTCGCCTGACGACCACGACGTGACCCGCGGCAACCTCTGCGTCAAGGGCCGTTTCGGCTACGACTACGTGAAGAGCCCCCGGCGCGCGTGACTGTCGAGCTCGCCTCGCTCGAGGAGCTCGAGCCGGCGCTCGCGCGGGAGGAGTTCGACGTCGCACGCGTGTTCGTCGGCTACGGCGCCACTGCGCCGTCGGCGCCGGAGCCCTGCCGGATCCCGAGGGTCGCGTACTCGCTCGACCGGCCGGCGACCCCCACCGGCTCCTTCCGTACCGGCGAGTGGCACACGACCTGGAGCCCCTCCGCCTACGCGAGCGCGATCGGCAGGGTGCGGGAGGCAATCCGCGAGGGCGACGTCTACCAGGTGAATCTCGTCCAACACCTCTGGGCCGACTTCGGCGGAGATCCGCGTGCGCTCGCGACCGCGCTCGCCCCGCTGCGGCCGCTCGAAGGCGCCGCGCTGCAGGGCGACGGCTGGACGATCGTCTCCGCGTCGCCGGAGTTGCTGCTGCACAAACGCGGCCGGATCGTCCGCACATCGCCGATCAAGGGGACGCGTCCCGCGGGCGTCCCGATCGAGTCGGACAAGGACGCCGCCGAGCACGTGATGATCGTCGACCTCGAGCGCAACGACCTGTCGCGGGTCTGCGTCCCCGGCACCGTCCGCTGGCCCGAGTTGCTCGCCGAGCGCCAGCTCGCCGGAGTCACCCATCTCGTGGCGACCGTCGAAGGCGAGCTGCGCGCCGACGTGACGCTGACGGAGCTACTCGATGCCGTACTGCCCGGCGGCTCCGTGACCGGCTGCCCGAAAAGCAGCGCGCTTCAGTTGATCGCGGAGCTCGAGCCCGTCGGGCGTGGCGCCTCGATGGGCGCGCTCGGTCGCATCTACGCGAACGGCGACCTCGACCTCGCCCTCACGATTCGCACCTTCGCCGTCGTCGGCGGCGCGATCCATCTCTGGGTGGGCGGAGGGATCGTGTGGGACTCGGAGGCGGACGCCGAGATCGAGGAGTCGTGGGTCAAGGCCCGACCGCTGCTCGCACTCGCGTGATGGACGTGCGTGCAGTAGCAGTCGCCGGCCGCGGGCTCGTCGATCCGCGAGAGCCGGTCTTCGCGGCCGATGACGAGGCGCTGCTGCGCGGCCGCTCGGTCTTTGAGACAACGCGCGTCTACGGGGGCCGGCCGTTTCTCCTCGACAGGCACCTCGCGCGTTTCGCCGTCTCGGCTGCGCGCGTCGGCCTCACGCCTCCCGACCCCGCCGAGTGCTCACGCCTCGCAGAGCTCGCGATCGGCGCCCGTAAGGAGACAGATCTCGCGCTCCGCCTCTACTGGACCGGCCGCACGCTCGCGGTCACCGCAGGCCTGCTCGATCCGGAGCTCGAGTCGCAGCGCGCCCACGGGCTGCGGCTCGTCTCGACTCCCTGGTCGACCGGCGTGCTCGCAAGCGCGAAGTCGACGAGCTACGCCGAGAACATGGCCGCGCAGGACGCCGCGATAGCAGCCGGCGCCGACGACGCTCTGCTCGTCGCCGGCGACGGCGCCGTGCTCGAGGCCCCGACCGCGAACGTCTGGTGGCGCGAGGGCGAGACCCTCCTCACACCGTCGCTCGACCTGCCGATCCTCGCCGGTGTCACGCGCAGTCTCCTGCTCGAGGTCGCGGAGCGGGAGACCGTCGAG
Source organism: Gaiellaceae bacterium (assembly GCA_036494245.1). Taxonomy (GTDB): domain Bacteria; phylum Actinomycetota; class Thermoleophilia; order Gaiellales; family Gaiellaceae; genus Palsa-739. The sequence goes on along the minus strand of DASXOM010000199.1, from coordinate 12,199 downwards.
GGCATCTTCCCGCTCACCAGGCTGCTTGCGGCCGACGAGGTGTTCGTCTGCTCCTCGATCCGTGAAGTGATGCCGGTCGCGACGGTCGACGGCAAGGCCTTCGGCCTCGGCCCCGCGGCGCACGAGCTGCAGCAGGAGCTACGGCAGCGCGCTACGCACTGAAGCCGAGCTTCTGGAGCACCGCGTCGACGCGGGCGAAGCCGCCCTTCGCGCCTTCCTCGACGCCGTAGTTCATCGTCGTGTCGCGCTCCTCGGCCGTGGCGAAGCTCATCGTCTGCGTCAGCTTCGTCCGGTCGCCGCCGAGATCCTCGAACTCGAGCGTCTGAAGGTGGTTCTGGAACGTCTGGACGAGCCGCGCCGGCGGCTCGACCTCGCGGAACTCTCCTCCCACGGCGCCGTAGCCGGTGTTGAAGCGCCACCGGCCACCGGGGCGGACGTCCATCTCCTCGACGGTGGTGTTCTCGCCCCACCATTCCGGGATGAGCTGCGGATCGGTCCAGACGGAGAACACGTGCTCGCGCGGCGCGTCGAAGACCCGCTCGACACGGATCTCGAGCTCGCTCGGCGTGGTCACGGTGGTCTCGTTCATCAGCTCACCGCCTGCTTGACGAGCTTGGCGATCTTGGCCTCGTCGGCCTTCGCGAGCTTCGGTAGCGCGTACGCGATCGGCCACATCGAGCCGCTGTCGAGATTCGCCGCCTCGTTGAAGCCGAGCATGGAGTAGCGCTCCTTGAACTTGCCTGCGTCGCGGAAGAAGATGACGACCTTGCCGTCCTTGTTCGCGTACGCGGGCATCCCGTACCAGGTCTTCGGGGTCAGGTCCGGTGCGGTCTTCTTGACGAGCTCGTGGATTCGCTTGCCGATGGCGCGGTCCGCCGGCTTCATCTTCTCGAGGGCGGCAGTGATCGCCTCTTCGCCTTCCGCAGCCATCTTCAGCTCCTTGGCGCGGGCGCGCATCGCCGCCTTCTCCTCTGCGCTGAATCCTTGCTTGTCCTTGGTCGGGGTCATCGGGCTCCTTTCGTACGTTCGACTACCTGGGCGAATCGGTCGAGCCGCTGCAGCCACATGCTGATGCCCTCGAATGCGTAGGGCGCGAGCATGCAGCGGCGGGCCCGGCCGATCTTCTCGGTCGTGACGAGCTCCGCGTCCTCGAGCAGGTGGATGTGCTTCTTCATCCCGGTAAGCGACATGCCGAACGGCTCGGCGAGCTCGCTGATCGTCGCGCTGCCCGGGCCGAGCCGTTCGAGGACGGCGCGCCGGGTCGGGTCGGCGAGGGCCGCGAAGGCCAGGTCGACTGTTGTCGGATGATACTGAACCATTAAGTTCACTGTAGCATGTCCTTGGACGCATATGCTCGCCATGTGAGCCTTCGCTGGACGCTGATGGCGCCGGTCTACGACCGGTTCATGCACAAGGCCGAGGAGGGCGGTGTGCGTGAGCTGCGCGCAGGGCTGCTCACGGACGCAACCGGGCGCGTGCTCGAGATCGGCGGGGGCACAGGCCTTAACCTGCCGTTCTACGAGGGGGCCGAGTCGCTCGTCGTCACCGAGCCCGAACCTGCGATGCTCCACCGGCTCCAGGCCAAGGCGCGCGAGCAGGCGCACCAGGCCGAGGTTGTGCCGGCTCCCGCCGAGGATCTGCCCTTCGAGGACTCGAGCTTCGACATCGTCGTCTCGACGCTCGTGCTCTGCGGCGCCGATCAGAAGCGGTCGCTCGGCGAGGTTCGCCGCGTCCTGCGTCCCGGAGGGCGCCTTCTCTTCCTCGAGCACGTGCGCTCCGAGGATCCGGACCTCGCGCGCTTCCAGGACCGGATGAACTGGCTGAACCGCCTGGTCGTCGGCTGCGACTGCAACCGGCAGACGCTCCCAGCGATCGAGGACGCCGGCTTCACGGTCTCCCGGGTCGAGCACACGACGTTCCCGGCGGCGCCGAAGTTCGCCCGGCCGCTGATCGTCGGCACAGCAGTCGCTCCGAGCTAGGTCTCGGCAATCCGACCGCACTCGCCTTGCGATTAGGACTACGAACGCCCAAGAAGGAGGAGATGGATGTGAGGATCCTGCGCGGCAATTCCAACCGATTCCAGGTTCGCCTGCTCGCCGTCGCGCTGCTGGCGATGCTCGGGCTCGTCGCCGCCGGTTGCGGCGGCTCGTCTGCGTCCTCGGCGCCGAAGAGCGGCGTCCTCGGTGCGCAGCACTCGACCAGCTCGGTGGCCGTGAAGACGCGCACGATCAAGGGCCTCGGCGTCGTGCTCGTCAACACGAACGGCCGGACGCTGTACGTCTTCATGAAGGACCAGCATCGCCACGTCACGTGCACGGGCTCGTGCGCGAGCTTCTGGCCTCCGCTGAAGTGGAACAGCTCGGCCAAGCCGAAGGCCGGCGGCGCCGCCAAGAGCGCGCTGCTCGGCTCGGACAAGAATCCCGCCGGCGGCAAGGTCGTGACCTACAACCACTGGCCGCTGTACACGTACGCCGGTGACTCGGCCGCAGGGCAGGCCAAGGGGTGGAACCTCAACCTCAACGGTGGCAAGTGGTACGTGATCTCGGCCTCGGGCAACGTCGTGAAGCGCAAGACCTCGTAGGGCGGGCGGCGGAGGCCGGTTTGGCCTAGGCTGCGCAACCGAGCCATGCCGTACGTCCCCGAAGAGGTCGAGGCCTACGCCGAGCGCTACACCACCGCGCGCGCGGGCCTCTTCGACCGTCTCGGCGAGGAGACCCGCGCGACGCAGCAGGCCCCGCAGATGATGGTCGGGACGGTCGAAGGAGCGTTCCTCTCCTTCCTCGTCACGATGACGAACGCCATGCGCGTGGTCGAGGTCGGCACCTTCACGGGCTGGTCGTCGATCGCAATGGCGCGCGCACTGCCGCCGGGCGGCAGCATCATCACGTGCGACGTCAACGAGGAGACGACCGCTGTCGCCCGCCGCTACGCGGAGGAGGCGGGAGTCGCCGACCGGATCGAGTACAAGCTCGGCCCGGCAGTGGAGACTCTCGCCACGATCGAGGGGCCGTTCGAGCTCGCCTTCATCGATGCCGACAAGGGCGGTTACGTCGACTACTACGAGGCCGTCCTCCCGAAGATGTCGCCGCGTGGCGTGATCGCCGCCGACAACACGCTCTTCGGCCTGGACGGCGACGGCGAGAACGCGACGGCGATCGCACGCTTCAACGAGCACGTCCTGCACGACGATCGCGTGGAGGCGGTCCTGCTTCCGTTCCGCGAGGGCGTGACGTTGATCCGCCGCCGCTAGTGAAGGTCCTCGTGGTCGGGACGGGGGCGGTCGGCGCGGCCGTCGCGGCGGTTGCGCGACGGCGCGACTTCTTCGAGCGGATCACGTTCGCCGACCTCGATCCCGGGCGCCCGGCTGCGGTGGTCGCGCGGGAAGGCGACGGCCGCTTCGCCGCGGCCCAGGTCGACGCGGGCGACCGCGAGGCGCTCGTCGCGCTGCTGCGCGAGACCGAGGCCGACGCCGTCCTCAACGCCGCGGATCCGCGCTTCAACCCGCCGATTCTCGACGCCGCCTTCGACTACGGCTGCACGTATCTCGACATGGCGATGACGCTCTCCGGCCCCGGCGTGCTGCTCGGTCAGGACGAGCTCGACATGCATGAGCGCTGGCAGGAGCGCGGGCTCCTCGCGCTGGCTGGAATCGGCGTCGAGCCGGGCCTCGCCGATGTCTTTGCCCGCTATGCAGCGGACTACCTGTTCGACGAGATCGACGAGGTGGGAGTGCGCGACGGCGCCGACCTCGTCGTCGAGGGCTACGACTTCGCGCCGACCTTCTCGATCTGGACCACGATCGAGGAGTGCCTCAACCCGCCGCTGATCTGGGAGAAGGAGCGCGGCTTCTACACGACCGAACCGTTCTCCGAGCCGGAGCTGTTCGAGTTCCCCGAGGGGATCGGGGTGATCGAGTGCGTCAACGTCGAGCACGAGGAAGTCGTGCTCGTGCCGCGGGAGATCGACTGTCGGCGCGTGACCTTCAAGTACGGGCTCGGCACCGAGTTCATCGAAGTCCTCCAGACGCTGCACAAGCTCGGGCTCGATTCGACCGAGCCGGTCCGGGTGCGTGGCGCTGAGGTGGCGCCGCGCGATGTCGTCGCGGCCACGCTCCCGGATCCGGCGACGCTCGGCGACCGGATGCGCGGCAAGACCTGCGCCGGCACGCTCGTCACCGGGAAGCGCAAGGAGGGCGGCGACGGTGCCGTCTACCTCTACCACGTCGCCGACAACGAGCGGACGATGCGCGAGTACGGGCATCAGGCGGTCGTCCTCCAGACCGCGCTCAACCCGGTGGTGGCACTCGAGCTGCTCGCGGCCGGCACTTGGGAGGGGGCCGGCGTCCTCGGCCCGGAGTCGTTCCCGCCGGATCCGTTCCTCGAGCTCCTCGCCGACTACGGGGAGCCGCACGGCATGGTCGAGGGCGATCCCCGCAGGACGTAGACGGTTCGGAACCGGCCGTCGGGGAACCGACCCGACATGGCACGGCTCGTCTACAAGCCTTTCGGCCTGATCGTCAGCGTCCTCGGCGGCATCGTCGCGGGGATGATCTTCAAGCGCGTGTGGGGTGCGGTCGGGGAGGACGAGGCGCCGAAGCCGACCGACGAGACCAGGGGCTGGGGCGAAGTCCTGGTCGCGGCGGCGGCCGAAGGCGCGGTCTTCGGCGGCGTCAAGGCGCTCGTCGATCGCGCCGGCGCGACCGGCTTCGCTCACCTCACCGGCGCCTGGCCCGGTCGCAGCGAGAGCTGACGGGATTTAAGAGACTTGTAACCAGCAACTCGATTGGCCTGGCTCCCCGTCCGGCGTATGCTCGAACGAACTTCGGACCGGATCACAGGGGAAGGAAACGATGACGGACCAGCTGGTGGAGAGGGGCCTGGATGCCGAGGCGCTGGCGGCGCTCGAGGAGACGGTTCGGGGCAGCGTGCTCACTCCGGGCGAGCCCGGCTACGACGAGGCGCGCTCGATCTGGAACGGGCTGATCGATCGGCGTCCCGCGCTGATCGTGCAGTGCAGCGGTGCGGCCGACGTGGTCGACGCGGTCAACTTCGCGCGCGAGCAGGGACTCGATCTCTCGATCAAGGCCGGAGGTCACAACGTCGCCGGCAACGCCGTCAACGACGACGGGCTGGTGATCGACCTCTCGCAGATGCGCGGCGTCCACGTGGATCCCGACACCGGGACGGTGCGCGTGCAGGGCGGCGCCACCTGGGGGGATTGCGATCGCGAGACGCAGCTCTTCGGGCTCGCCGTGCCGGGCGGTGTCGTCTCGACGACGGGCGTCGCGGGGCTGACGCTGCACGGCGGCCTCGGCCATCTGCGCCGCAAGTACGGGCTCTCGATCGACAGCCTCGTCTCCGTCGACATCGTCACGGCCGACGGGCAGTTCCGCAAGGCGAGCGCGACCGAGAACGAGGATCTGTTCTGGGCGGTGCGCGGCGCGGGCAGCAACTTCGGCGTCGTCACGTCGTTCGAGTTCCAGGCGCACCCGGTCGGGCCGATGGTGTTCGTCGGAGCGACCTTCTACCCGTTCCAGGAGGCGTCGACGGTCCTCTCCGGCTGGCGCGACTTCATGGCCACGGCCCCGGAGGAGCTGAGCTCGATGGCGATCTGCTGGAGCATCCCGCCGGCCCCGCCGTTCCCGCCGGAGCTTCACGGGACCCCGATCGTCGCCGTCGCCGCTGCCTACTGCGGTTCCGTCGAGGAGGGCGAGCGGGTCGTGCAGCCCCTACGCGAGTTCGCGGAGCCAGTCGTCGACGCAAGCGGGCCCTGGCCCTGGCTGGGCCTGCAGAACGGGTTCGACGCGATCTTCCCGAAGGGCGAGCTCCGCTACTGGAAGTCGCGGTCCGTGGCCGAGCTCTCCGACGAGGTGATCGCCGAGATCGTCGAGCTCGCCGGGCGCAGGCCCGCGCCGCTCACGGACATCGTGATCTGGCATCACGGCGGAGCGATGACACGGGTCGGCGAGACCGACACGGCGTACGGCGGCCGCGACGCGCCGTTCCTCGTCACCGCCGAGGCCAACTGGACCGATCCGGCGCAGAACGACGAGGCGATCGCCTGGGCTCGTGAGGTCTGGGATGCGATGGAGCGCTACTCGACCGGAAACGTCTACCTCAACTTCCCCGGCTTCGGCGAGGAGAAAGAGGAGCTTGCACGAGCCGGCTACGGCGCGAACTACGAGCGGCTCACCGAGCTGAAGGCGAAGTACGACCCGGACAACCTGTTCCGGATGAACATCAACATCCCGCCTGCTGCTTGACGCCGCCGGGCCCGGCGCCGGCGTGTAGCCGGCTCCGGGCCCGATCGACTGCTTCGCTCAGCCGCCGTCGCAGCCACCGCCGTCGTCGGTGCCGTGGCCGCCGCCGTCACAGTCCTCGACGCGCAGCCGCGTGAGGGTGAGGACGCCGTTGATCGAGACGCCTCGCGCCTCGACGAACGTGCCCGTGGCGAGCACCGGCAGGGTCTGTCCGGTGGGAGCGGCGAAGGTGATCATCCCGCCCCCCGCATCGATCGTGATCTGCGAGGTGGTCGAGTCGGTCACGGGGCCCTTGGCCTCGACCTCGTCTTGGTCCTCGTTGTCGCCCGCCTGGATCGAGACCAGCGTGAAGGTGTTGTTGGCGCCGGTCTGAACCACCAGCTCGACCTCCTGGCCGGCCGTCAGCGGGGGCAGCGTCATGCTGCTGGGGACGGTGATCTCGATCGGCAGTCCCTCGAGCGAGACGACGAGAGGCGAGACGCTCAGAAGGTGCCCTTCGATCTCGACGGTGCCCGACTGCGTTGCGGGGGAGAATCCGCGCTCGACGAGGTCGCCGTGCTCGAACTCGATCTCGAACTCGCCGATCTCGCCTCTCTCGGCGCCGTCATGGTGCGAGGCAAGCGCCCCGCCCGTCGTATGGATGGTGAGGACACTGTGGCCGCTCGCGACCCGTAGTGCGTGGGCGAGGTGCTTCACGACCATGCCCTGGATCCGTGCCTTCTCGACGTGTGACAGCACGCGGACGCTCGAGGCCTTGACCGTGCCGTCGCTCAACCGCTCCCCCACGACGCTGAGACGGTCGCCGAGCCGTGAGTGCCCGTGGGCGACATGAACCGTGACGGCGGCGCTCTTGCGTCCGGTCGCCAGGACGAGGGTGCTGCCCTGCGCGCGCTTCGCGACGACGGTTCCCCTGATCGCTTGCGGTGCGGCCGTCGCCGACCCGATGGCGACCATGAAGACCGCGACCGCAAGCAGAGCTGTCCATTTCATCCTCATCGATGACTCCTTCATTCGCTGGCTGGGCGACCGCAGCGCGCGGTCTCTACTGAAGAAGAGGCGTTCGGCGCGAAAAAGTCGCGCTCGGCCCGGTCAGCCGCCGGGACCGCTCGATCCGCCGCCGTCGCTGCCGCCCGAGCCGCCACCGTCCGAATCCGAGGAGGTGGTAGTGGTGGTGGTCGACACGGAGCCGCCGTCGGAGCCGGAGCTCGGTCCCGAGCTGCCGCCGTCCCGGCCGGAGTCCGTCGAAATGCTGCTGCCATCCGTCCCGTCGCGTCCGTCCGTGGACGACGGGGTCGCTGCCGTCGCGTTGCCCGAGCCCTCGTGTCCGCTTCCCGAGGAGCCGCCGCTCGAGGACGTGTCGAGCGATCCCGATTCACCGGAGCCCGACTTGCTGGAGCCGTCTCCGCGCCTGTGCGCATGCTCGGGCTCCGTGCGGCGGACGTCGCGGCCCGGTCGATCCTCGTTCCGCGTGACCGGGGCGGCTTCCGAAGTCGGAGCGTGACTCACGCGCGCATGGGCCCGGTGCTGTGCGACTGCGGGCCGGGGCGTGCTGAAGGCGTGGTGCTGGGCCTGGGAGAGGTCGCCACTCCCAACGAGTGCGAGCGCTCCGAGGCCGACGGCAGCCGCCTTTGTCGCGGCGGGCACCGGAGACGGTCCGTCTCCGCCTGCGACGAGCCGAACCAGCGCCTGAATCCACGGCGCGCCTCCGAGGCCGGCGGTCACGTCGCGGAGGCGATGGCGGAGGCGCCTGCGCGCGCGGACGAGAAGCGAGCGAACGGACGGTGCGCTGAGCGAGAGCTCGGCGGCCAGCTGGCTGTAGCTGAGCCCGCGGATCTCGCGTAGGAGGAAGGCCTCGCGCTGGGCGGACGGCATCCGCGAGACCTCCTCCCACATGGTTGCGAGCTCTCCGGCACGGAGGACGTGGACGGAGGCGTCCGGTGTGGTGCTGTCGGCCACCTCGCCGGCAGGTGCAGGAGCCGCCGGGCGCTGGCGGAAGCGCGCGTAGCACTCGTGGCGGGCGACCCCGAGCAGCCAGGCGAGCGGCTCTCGCGGCACCGAGCCGTTCAACAGCGCGCGGTGCGCGGAGAGGAAGACCTGCTGTGTCGCGTCCTCGGCCTCCGCCTGGTCGCGCAACAGCGAGCGGCAGAATCTCGCCACGGCTGCTCCGTGCTCGCGGTAGAGCGCCTCGGTGACCTGCGACCTGCCGTTGCTCTCGATTGCCGGGGAACCCATGGCGACGCATGTCTCTACGACTCAGCGCGCAGATTGGATTGCGCCCGGGCGGCGGCACGGCGCCTGCGGCTGGGATAGGGTCTGCGTCTCGCAGATCGAGTCCTTGGGGGGACGCGTGGCAGAGGTCGTTCTCGACGAAGTCACGAAGGTGTACGGCGACGGCACCAAGGCTGTCGACTCGCTCGCGCTCGACATCGCCGACGGCGAGTTCGTCGTCCTCGTCGGTCCGTCGGGCTGCGGCAAGACGACCGCGTTGCGGATGATCGCCGGATTAGAGGAGATCTCGGGCGGCGTGATCCTGATCGGCGACCGGGTCGTCAACCACGTCCCCTCGCGCGACCGCGACATCGCGATGGTCTTCCAGAGCTACGCGCTCTATCCGCACCTCTCCGTCTACGACAACATCGCCTTCGGCCTCCGGGTGAAGAAGATGCCCAAGGCCGAGATCGAGCGGCGCGTCCAGAACGCCGCGCAGGTCCTCGGGCTCGAGCCCTTCCTGAAGCGGAAGCCGCGCGCGCTCTCGGGCGGCCAGCGGCAGCGCGTCGCGATGGGGCGGGCCATCGTGCGCGAGCCGGCGGCCTTCCTGATGGACGAGCCTCTCTCGAACCTCGACGCGAAGCTGCGCGTGCAGATGCGAGCCGAGGTGAGCCGCCTCCAACGCGACCTCGCGACCACGACGATCTACGTCACGCACGACCAGGTCGAGGCAATGACCATGGGAGACCGCGTCGCGGTCATGCGGAGGGGCGAGTTGCAACAGGTCGCCGATCCTCAGACCCTCTACGACCGGCCCGTCAACCTCTTCGTCGGCGGCTTCATCGGCTCGCCGTCGATGAACATGATCGAGGCGACGGTGGTGCGCGCGAACGGAGGGCTCGGAGTGGACGTCGGCAAGCAGGAGCTCAGGCTCGACGAGGCGGTTCTCGAGAGGAGCCCGGCCCTGCGCGGCTACGAGGGGCGAACCATCATCCTCGGCATCCGGCCCGAAGACCTCCAGGACGTCTCGCTCGAGCCCGACACGCCGGCCGACCGCCGCTTGCGCGGCGTCGTCGAGCTGCGCGAGGCGCTCGGCTCCGAGCTGATGGTGCACTTCACGGTGGAGGGGACCCAGGAGGCGTTGACCGACGACGTCAAGGAGCTGGCAGAGGCCGCGGGCAGCCCGGGCGGGCGGCCGGCGCTCGAGAGCGAGGGCTCCGGGGCGCTCCTGGTCGGCCGCTTCGGCTCCCGGGCCTCGGTCGAGGAGGGGAAGCCGGTCGAGGTCGCGGTCGACACGCGCTCGCTGCACTTCTTCGATATCGAGACGAGTGCAGGAATCTACGACGGAGAGACAAGCCAGAAAGGAGCGTCAGCGTGAGGGAGATGGGCAGCAGGAACCGGGCCGTGCGCTTGGCGGCCATCGCAGGAGTCGTCGCGGCGCTCGTCGCCGTTATCGCAGGCTGTGGAGGCGGCGGGGGAGGTAGCTCCAACTCGACATCGACGGGGAACTCGAGTGTCTCCGGATCGGTCAAGTTCTGGGGCATCTGGGCCGCGACGGAGCAGAAGGCCTTCCAGCAAGTGATCGACGGGTTCCACAAGCAGTACCCGAACGTCACTGTCACCTACGCGTCGAAGGGCAACGACATCCCGACGATCCTGTCGACCGCGATCGCGGGCGGCAATCCGCCCGACATGGCCGACATCGCGCAGCCGGGCCTCATGAAGCAGTTCGTGCAGCAGGGTCACCTGAAGCCGATCACGTACGCGCAGTCGACGATCGCGAGCAATTTCTCACCGGCCTGGGAGGACCTGGGCAAGGTCAACGGCAAGCTCTACGGGCTCCTCTTCAAGGCGTCCAACAAGTCGACCCTCTGGTACAACGTCAACGTCCTGAAGCAGGCCGGTGTGCAGGCGCCGAAGACCTGGTCGCAGCTGATCAGCGACGCCAAGACGATCAAGGCATCCGGCACGCCCGCGTACTCGCTCTGCGGAGCGAACGGCTGGACGCTCACCGACATCTTCGAGAACATCTACCTCCGGATGTGGGGGCAGAACAAGTACGACGCCCTCTCGGCCCACCAGATCAAGTGGACCGACCCGACGGTGACCAAGGCGCTCCAGGACATGGCTCAGGTCGTCGGCGACACCGGGAACATCTACGGTGGCACGAGCGGGGCGCTGCAGACCGACTACCCGACGTGCGTCGACTACGCGTTTGCGACCCCGCCGAAGGCAGCGTTCAACCTCCAGGGCGACTTCGTGAGCCTTGAGATCCTCCAGGCGACGAAGTCGAAGCCCGTGAAGGACTTCAACGTCGTCCCGTTCCCGACGATCACTTCCGGGCCGAACTCGACAGCTGTCGAGACCGGCGGCGATCTGATCGTGACGTTCCGCGACACACCGGCGATCGAGGCGTTCATGAAATACCTCGCCTCGTCGCAGGCTGCGCAGATCTGGGCGAAGCTCGGCGGCTTCGGCAGCGGCAACAAGAACGTGCCGGCCAGCGTCTATCCGGACCCGATCACGAAGGCGACGGAGACGCCGCTTGCGGGGGCGTCGTCGGTCGCCTTCGACATGTCGGACGAGCAGCCCGCGGCGTTCGGCGCGACGACAGGTCAGGGCGAGTGGGGGATCTTCCAGAAATTCCTCCAGAACCCGTCGAGCATCTCGAGCATCCAGCAGCAGCTCGAGAGCTCGGCAGCGAAGGCCTACCAGAGCCAGAAGTAGCGGAGTGACGCGTTGAGCGGAGCTTCGATCTACCCGGCGGAGCCGCCCGGAAGGGCGGCTCCGCCGGAGGCCGGTGGGGAGGGGATGTCCCGCTACCGCGCGGGGGCGCTCTTCCTCCTGCCGGCGTTCATTCTTCTCGGGGCCTGGCTTGTCTATCCGACGATCTACACGATCGTCCGCAGCTTCTTCGGGCCCGCGGGATATCTCGGCACGTGGGTCGGGATCGACAACTACAGGACGCTGTTCACCACCTCCACGCTCGTCACGGCGATCAAGAACAGCGCGATCTGGGTCGCCGTCGTGCCCGCCTTCGTGACGGCCTTCGGCCTCCTCTTCGCCGTCCTCACCGAGCGCATCAGCTGGTCGGTGGGGTTCAAGACGATCATCTTCCTGCCGATGGCGATCTCCGCCTTCGCGACCGGCGTCACCTGGCGGCTCATGTACCAGCAGAACCCGGACCAGGGCGCGATCAACGCCCTCGGGCGCGTGGTCTCGGATGCCGTCACCACGCCGGGAGTCCTGTCCAACGCGCTGCCGTCGACGACGGCCCTCCAGCCGCACGGCGGCGGCCTGGTCCTGAAGACGCCCCTCCATCCGGGAGGCGTCGCCCTGCTCGGCCTGACCGGGATCGCCCCGACGGACGTGCCGCAAGGAGCACAGCAGGCGGCGAAGCCGGCCCGACGCTCCGGCGCGATCGACGGCGTGGTCTGGCGCGACTTCAAGCCGGGCGGCGGGAAGCCCGGCGTCGTCGAGCAGGGTGAGCTCGGGCTGCCGGGCGTCACGGTCGAGCTCACGGACTCGTCGGGCAAGACCGTGCAGAGCGCGAAAACCGACCCGAACGGCGGCTTCCAGTTCACCGGCCTTTCTCCCGGGACGTACAACGCGGGCATCGGAGCCGCGACCTTCGCCAAGCCCTTCGGCGGCTACTCGTGGCTCGGGCCGAAACTGATCACGCCCGCGCTCCTGATCGCCTACATCTGGATCTGGGCCGGCTTCTCCATGGTC